>JAVBRX010000168.1:0-16001 GCA_031547465.1 Microvirga sp.
GGCAGAGCCGGGCGAGCGTCGGCTTGAGGTCGTGGCGGTGCACCACCATGTCGACCATGCCATGCGCCTTGAGATATTCGGAGCGCTGGAATCCTTCGGGCAATTTCTCGCGGATGGTCTGCTCGATCACCCGCGGCCCGGCGAAGCATATCAGCGCCCCCGGCTCGGCAAGGTGAATGTCGCCGAGCATAGCATAGGAAGCGGTGACGCCGCCGGTGGTCGGATTGGTGAGGACGACGATATACGGCAACTTGGCGGCCCGTAGATGCCGCACCGCCACGGTAGTGCGCGGCATTTGCATCAGCGACAATACGCCTTCCTGCATTCGCGCCCCGCCGGAGGCGGCAAACAGCACGTAAGGCGTACCCTTTTCGATGGCGGTCTCCGCGCCCCTGATGAAGGCCTCGCCCGCGCCCATGCCGAGCGAACCGCCCATGAACGCGAAATCCTGCACGGCGATGGTCATCGGCGCGTTCTCGACCCGACCGAACCCGATTTTGAAAGCATCCTGCATACCGGTTTTGGCGCGGGCGTCCTTGAGGCGGTCGATATAGCGCTTTTCGTCCTTGAACTTCAGCGGATCAGCGGCGACTTCGGTGACGGAAATATCGCTCCACTGGCCGTCATCGAACATCATGGCGAGACGCTGCGTCGCATCGACGCGCAGATGATGGTTCGAACCGGGAATGACCCAGTTGTTAGCTTCCACATCCTTGTGGAACACCATCTGCCCGGTATCGGGGCATTTGATCCAGAGATTTTCCGGAGTCTCGCGCTTGAACAGCGTCTTGATCTTCGGGCGGACGACTTCGGAAATCCAGTTCATGGAAACGCAACCTTTACTGGAACAGTTCGTGTTTCGACAAACCCACGAATTGTTTCCGTTCCTTTGATTTCACAATGCTTTCCAAGCATTACCCGGCCGGAAATTTCCGGCGCACGATTCAATTGGCGATTCCAGACTCAAACCGCAAGGACCACTCGAATACATTCACGCCTTCTTAACGGAACGCACGCCCTTACTCAAATCCGCGACCAGGGCGGCAACCGATTCAACCGTCGCGCCTGTTGCCTTACCGTCTCCGGTCAGGCTCGCAGCCAGGGTACGCACCAGAGCAGAGCCAACCACCACACCATCCGCGCCCTTGGCGATCTCAGCCGCATGTTCGCCGGTGCTGACGCCGAAACCGACGACGATCGGCAGGTCAGTATGCCGCTTCAGTCCGGCGACTGCCGTCGCCACCTTGCTGAAATCCGGCGTCGCCGCGCCGGTGATGCCGGTGATCGACACGTAATAGACAAAGCCAGAGGTATTAGCGAGAACGGTGGGCAGGCGCCTGGCATCCGTGGTCGGCGTGGCAAGGCGGATGAAGGACAACCCGGCCTTCAGGGCGGGCAGGCACAATTCCTCGTCCTCTTCCGGCGGCAGATCGACGATGATCAGCCCGTCCACTCCGGCCTTCTTCGCATCGTCAAGGAAGCGATCGACGCCATAGACATAGATCGGATTGTAATATCCCATCAGGATCACCGGCGTCGCATCGTCCGAGGCGCGGAACTCGCGCACCAGATCGAGGGTTTTCGCCGTCGTCTGCCCTGCCTTCAGCGCTCGTAACCCTGCCGCTTGAATCGTCGGGCCGTCGGCCATCGGATCGGTGAACGGCAGGCCGAACTCGACGATGTCGGCCCCGACCTGCACCACGCGTTTCAACAGGGCGAGGGAGGTCTGCGGGTCCGGATCGCCTGCCATCGTATAAGTGACGAGAGCGGCGCGATTTTCGGTGCGGCATTTGGCGAAACGGGCGGCGATGCGGTTGGTCATGTCAGAAAATCCGGTTTCGTCACTGGCCGCTCAGCTTCCAGTATTTCTCGTTTTCGTCGAGGATGAAGAGATCTGCGACCTTGCCGCTGGAGATCCGGCACGCCCCGTCCCTGGCGGTAGCGCCGTTGTCGGGAAAGATTGTCATCGTCGTTGCCGGGGCGAGCGTCGGTACCGTCACCATCTTGCGCAGTTTGACACCGGAAGGTGTCACGAACACGCATTGCACATCAAACGGCCCGACCGTGCGGCTGAAATTGTTGGCAATCGTCACCCGCGCACCCTTGCCGTCCCTGGAATCGATGCTGAGAACGGAAATCTGCGCGGTCTTTGCCCAGACGAATTCCACCGCCGAACAGCCGCCGAGCAGAGCGGCAAGGCCGGAGGCCAGAGCGAGATTCGAGAGAATGCGTTTCATAATCTGGTTCCCAGATGATCGGCAACGGTGAAGATATCCTTGTCGCCGCGCCCGCTGACATTCACCACCATGAGATGATCCTTCGGCTTCTGTGCCGCGATCTCGATAGCCTTGGCCAGCGCATGGGCGGATTCGAGCGCCGGGATGATGCCTTCTAGTTTTGAACAGATCTGGAAGGCTTCGAGCGCTTCCCTGTCGGTGCAGGGGATGTATTTCACCCGTCCTGCTTCATGCAACCAGGCATGTTCCGGTCCGATGCCGGGATAGTCGAGGCCAGCCGAGATCGAATGCGCCTCGGTGATCTGCCCGTCGCCGTCCATCAGCAGATAGGTGCGGTTGCCGTGCAGGACGCCGGGGCGGCCACCGGCAATCGAAGCCGCATGCAGGCCGGTGTCGATACCGTGACCTGCCGCCTCGACCCCGTAAATCTCTACCCCCTCGTCATCAAGGAACGGATGGAACAGGCCGATAGCGTTCGAACCGCCGCCGACGGCGGCAATGAGCGAATTCGGCAGACGGCCCTCCTGTTCGAAAATCTGTTCGCGGGTTTCGTTGCCGATCACACACTGAAAATCCCGCACCATTTCCGGGTACGGGTGCGGCCCGGCAACGGTGCCGATGCAGTAGAACGTCGTCTCGACATTCGTCACCCAATCGCGCATCGCCTCGTTCATCGCGTCTTTCAGCGTTTTTGAGCCGGATTGCACCGGCACGACTTTGGCGCCGAGCAGGTTCATACGGAAGACGTTCGGCTTCTGCCGTTCGACATCGACCGCACCCATATAGACGATGCATTCCAGCCCGAACCGGGCGCAGAGCGTTGCGGTGGCGACGCCGTGCTGGCCCGCGCCGGTTTCGGCGATGATGCGCTTCTTGCCCATGCGCCGGGCCAGTAAAATCTGCCCCAGCACGTTGTTGACCTTGTGTGCGCCGGTATGGTTCAGCTCTTCGCGCTTGAAATAGATTTTCGCTCCACCCGCATGTTCGGTGAGCCGTTCGGCAAAATATAATGGCGATGGCCGCCCGACATAATGCTTCAGGAACCAGTCCATCTCGGCGCGAAACGCCGGATCGGTCTGCGCCTGCCGATAGGCGCGATCAAGATCGAGCAGCAGCGGCATCAGGGTCTCGGAAGCAAACCGCCCGCCGAAAATGCCGAAATGCCCGCGCTCGTCCGGCCCGGTCCGGTATGAATTGGGTTTGTTCCCGTTGCCCGGTTTGTCTGCGCCCACGTTCGTACTGCCTTGCTCAATCAATGATCGGAAGGCCTTTCAGCCTCAGCCCTTTCGTATGGCAGGAAAAGACCGCCTTTGACAAGGGCTGGATAGTTCATGTCAGGTGTTGGGAGTGAAGTGAACGGGAGCCGTTCCCGCTCCGTCAGAAATTGTAGCCGATTTTCATTCCGGCATTGGTTTGGCCACGATTCCCACGACACAGGCCCGCATTTGACATATGCTCGACCATGGCCATGAGCAACCATCTGTTCGAGAACCGGTAACCGATAGCGGCAGATTCCCGGAATAGTGGCGAACAGCCGAGCAGATCGTGATTGGACGAAGCGACCTTGTCCTTGTCGTTGTTATGAATTGCCCCGCCGAAGGAGGCCTCGATGAACAGTGCCTCGGTAATGGTGTAATCCCAGGTTAAACCGGTATAAATAAAACTGGTGTGTCCTGCCGTATTGAGAGAGCCGCCGATATGGAGCCGGGGGATAAGAACATCGACAACAGGATTGTCCGCCTGAAAAAACTTGCCAAACAAAATCTCGCCATTGAAATTTACAGATCCGCTCTCTTCGCCAGACAGACTGTGCGCGGCAATGCCGAGCCGTAATTCAGAAATTATTCTCCGGGCCGGATAGGGAAACAATACAGTGTCCTCGACAGGAGGCACGATTGGCGGAAGATTCAGATCGGCAGAATTTGTGGTATCCGGATTGGCAAGAACAGCGATCAAGAAAAAAACCATGCTTATGAAAGCGACCCTGCCCAGATGTGCGCGATTCAGTTGCATGTCGATGTCTTTCTCAGACAGAAGATTTATGTTTGAAAACAAAAAGTTACTATTTTTTAGAATTATTTTATAATTTTCTCATCTGATTAGTATCAACCTTTCATTTCAGGGCAATAAAAATGTAATTATTAATGTTTCTTAATGCATCGGTTCGGCATGAACTTTATCCGTTTGAAGTTTCCTGCCGGTATTTCGGGAAATACATGGTTGAAAGATAAGCTGAAATTGCTCACCGCTTTGTGCGTTTAACGAATTCCACCTTGACCGCGCATTATTCTAATATCCTGGCAGGTTGAATGCCATTTTCACAAAAGTAATGACGATTTCGAACATGATGAGCAGAACGATGGTCAGTTCCAGCCAATGGGCGCGTTCAGTGTCGATGATGTCGGTGAGGGTTTGCGCCGTGCCGCCGATGACACCGAGCTTGTGGTGCAAAGTGGTGACGCGCTCTTTCAGTTCGTATTCGTCCTCAAGGCGGGAATAAAGCCGCTCCAGATCCGGACGGTCCCACAGCACATCGGGCTTTTCCTCGACGGCAACGCCGCCGGAGACCCGCTGCCGCACCAGCAGGGCTGCGCCGATATGCTTCAGCATCGAGCGCCGCCCGCGCGGACGCTTGCCGTTATCGGCCAGATGCCGCACCAGCGGTTCCAGGGCATCAAACACAGCGGCGGTTTCCTTCTCGTCGCGGACGAGCGCCGCGCTTTTGGCAAGCGCATCGGCAATCAGCACCAGCCGTTCCAGCGACAATTCGCGGATATAGATCGGTCCGCCGGGCGGGATCTGGTCCTCACGGGCGGCAGAGATCTCGATCTCGGCAGTTTCTTCCTCCGGTTCGGAGAACGCACCGACGATACGCCCTTTCAGCGAGCGGATCGCTTCGTCTTCCTCCAGCGTCGTCAGGTCGACAAACACCGCCACGCCATAGCGAAACAGGGCCGTGAAGCCGGTCTTGCCGGTGCGGAAAGCCAGTGGTGTGCTCGACAGGGCATCGCTACGCTCCAGCCCGCCGAGATCGAGCCGTTCGCCGAGCAACAAAGCACGCACCTTGAGACGCGGCGTCGTGGCGGGTTTGGCGGTGGTGGGCAGCGGTGAGGTCATGAAAATGCTGTGCGACCGTGAGATTGCCATTCCGGAATGATGTCAGCGGTTTCGGCACCAGAGCATGATGCGTTTACACGAAAAACACCATGCTCTGACTTCCTTGTACCGCGGTGCTTTATGCATTTAACCGGATTCCACTCAAACGCATTGTTCTAAACGGCGTATTTCCAATGAAACTCCAGCATCGAACGATTCCGGTTCATCGTTCGATGTGCAGGGCGACCTGTTAAGAAGGTAGCCTTTCTCCGGGCAAAGTCACCATTCACCAGAATGGCTAGCATGAATCTTTTGCCGCAGGGGCGGTTTTTTATTCATGTTTTCATTCAGATCATCTTGACGGATTGCGTCGCATTCGTTACCGTCTACGCAACTTTCATTCAGAAGGTGGTCGCACGTGCGCACTCTTATTATCGTAGGATTAACGCCATCAACGGATCGGGGCTAGGCCCCGATATTCCGGCGATGGCGTTTGGAAGGCCCTTTCGGGGCCTTTTTTATTGGCTGCGATTGAAGTGCGGACAGGTGGCATATCAAGGTTGCCAGAAGGGACGAAACGGAGATTACGATGGGCGAAAAGATGACCGGAGCAGAGATGGTGGTCCGAGTGTTGCAGGACCAAGGCGTCTCGCATGTGTTCGGATATCCCGGCGGCGCGGTCCTGCCAATTTACGATGCGCTGTTCCATCAGGACAAGGTCCAGCATGTTCTCGTCCGGCATGAGCAGGGGGCGGCGCACGCGGCTGAAGGTTTTGCGCGCTCCACCGGTAAGGTCGGCGTTCTGCTCGTCACCTCCGGCCCCGGGGCGACCAACGCCGTCACCGGTCTGGCCGATGCCCTGCTCGATTCCATTCCGCTGGTGTGCATCACCGGCCAGGTGCCAACACATCTGATCGGCACCGACGCCTTCCAGGAATGCGATACGGTCGGCGTCACACGGCACTGCACCAAGCACAATTACCTGGTAAAATCCATCGAGGATCTACCGCGCATCCTGCACGAGGCGTTCTATGTCGCCGCCAACGGCCGGCCCGGCCCGGTGGTGATCGACATGCCGAAGGATGTGCAGTTTGCCGTCGGCACCTATTCGAAGCCGAAGAACACCCAGCACAAGACCTATCAGCCGAAGATCAAAGGCGACCGCGCCCGCATCCAGACCGCCATCGAAATGATGGGCAAGGCGAAACGGCCTGTCTTCTATACTGGCGGTGGCATCATCAATGCCGGTCCGCATGCCTCGACGCTGCTGCGCGAACTGGTGAAACTCACCGGCTTTCCCATCACCTCGACGCTGATGGGGCTGGGGGCCTATCCGGGCGATGACGCCAAGTTCCTCGGGATGCTCGGGATGCACGGTACCTATGAAGCCAACATGGCGATGCATGACAGCGATCTCATTATCGCGCTGGGCGCGCGTTTCGACGACCGCATCACTGGCAGGCTCGACGCTTTCGCCCCCAAGGCGAAAAAGATCCATGTCGATATCGACCCATCGTCGATCAACAAGATCGTCAAGATCGACCTGCCGATCATCGGCGATTGCGCCAACGTTCTTGAGGACATGGTGCGGCTGTGGCGGGAACTTTCCCCCGTGGTCGACAAGGCGGTGCTCACCGAATGGTGGAACAAGATCGATCAGTGGCGCGCCCGCCGCTGTCTGAACTACCGCCAGTCAAAAGACATCATCATGCCGCAATACGCGATCCAGCGCCTGTACGAGGCAACCAAGGACCGCGATACCTACATCACCACCGAGGTCGGCCAGCATCAGATGTGGGCGGCGCAGTTCTACAAGTTCAAGGAGCCAAACCGCTTCATGACCTCCGGCGGTCTCGGCACCATGGGTTACGGTTTGCCTGCCGCTGTCGGCGTGCAACTAGCGCATCCGAAATCGCTGGTGATCGACATTGCCGGCGAGGCATCGATCCAGATGACGATGCAGGAACTCTCCACGGCAATGCAGTACCGCGCACCGGTGAAGGTGTTCATCCTCAACAACCAGTACATGGGCATGGTGCGCCAGTGGCAGGAATTGCTGCATGGCGGGCGTTACTCCAACAGCTATTCGGAATCGCTGCCCGATTTCGTCAAGCTCGCCGAGGCCTATGGCGCGGTCGGCATCCGCTGCGATAAGCCGGACGATCTTGACGCTGCCATTGCCGAGATGATCGCCTGCGACCGTCCGGTGCTGTTCGATTGCCTCGTTGCGCAGATGGAGAACTGCTTCCCGATGATCCCTTCGGGCAAGGCGCACAACGACATGCTGCTCGGCGACATGGTCGAGGATATCGGCTCCGTCATCGACGAAAAAGGCAAGCAACTGGTGTAAGGATGAGGTTTTCCGATGACGCTGCTGGCGATCGGCAACAAGCTGTATTCCTCGTGGTCGCTCCGGCCATGGCTGCTTTTGCGGCATTTCGGCGTGCCGTTCGAGGAGAAGCTCATTCCCCTCGATACGCCGGAAACCAGGGCGGCCATCCGGGAAATCTCGCCTGCGGGCAGGGTTCCGGTACTGGTCGACGGCGACGTGACCGTGTGGGAAAGCCTCGCTATCATGGAATATGTCGGTGAGGCCTTCGGCATTCCGCTCTGGCCGCAGGCAAAACCGGCGCGGGCGCTCGCCCGTACGCTGGCTGCTGAAATGCATGCCGGATTCACTGGGCTCAGGTCTGCCTGCCCGATGAATCTCGGCAAGCGTTTTTCCGAGCGTGACCGGGGCAAGGCGGCGGCGCGGGACGTGGCGCGGTTCTGCGCCCTGGTGGGCGACACGCGGCAACGGTTCGGACAAAACGGCCCGTTCCTGTTCGGCGCGTTCACGGCGGTGGATGCCATGTATGCGCCGCTGGCGACCCGGCTCGATACCTATTCCATTGCCGTCGATGAAGCCACCCGCAACTATGTGAACGCCATTCTGGCGCTGCCCGCCTTTCGGCAATGGCGCGAGGCGGCGCTTGATGAACCCTGGATCGTCGATGTCGATGAGATCGACGAAGACCCTGTTGAGATTTTCCGGCGCTCCGTCACCCGGACCTGAAGACTTAATGCGAGAGAGGTTTTTATGCTGCACATGAAATCACATTATCAGGAGCCGACGCTTAAGGAGGCCATTGGCCGCCATACGTTCTCCGTCATCGTCGATAACGAACCGGGCGTGCTGGCCCGCGTCGCCGGACTGTTCTCGGGGCGTGGCTACAATATCGAAAGCCTGACCGTCACCGAGACCGAGCACGAGAAGCATATCTCCCGGCTGACTATCGTTACCACCGGCACCAATGCGGTGATCGAGCAGATCCGTAGCCAGTTGGAACGCCTCGTGCCGGTGCACCGCGTGGTCGATCTGACCATGAACGGCCCGGTAGTGGAGCGCGAAATGTGCCTGGTGAAGGTCGTTGGCAAGGGCGACATGCGGGTCGAGGCGCTGCGCCTTGCCGCCGCGTTTGGTGCCAGAACCCTCGACGCCACTCTCGATTCCTTTGTCTTCGAACTGGCGGCTTCGGTCGAGGAAGTAGAGCGCTTCATCGCCATCATGACCAGTGTCGGGCTGGTGGAGGTATCGCGCACCGGCATTGCCGCCATGGCGCGCGGCAACAAGAAAGCCTGACATTCCGGGTTTTACCCGACATCCGACCAGGAGTTTTTCTCCGAGTTTTTCTCCAGCCGTGTTTGCGGCAATACCAACGTTCAAAGACCAGAAAGGGACGATCATGCGCATTTATTACGACCGCGACGCGGATATCAATCTCATCAAAGGCAAGAAGGTGGCCGTCGTCGGTTATGGCAGCCAGGGGCATGCCCATGCGCTGAACCTGCGTGATTCTGGCGTCAAGAACGTGGCGATTGCGCTGCGCAAGGGGTCGGCTTCGGCGCAGAAAGCGGAAAAAGAAGGCCTGCCGGTGATGGATGTCACCGAGGCGGCGAAATGGGCCGACGTGGTGATGATGCTCACGCCGGACGAATTACAGGCCGACATCTATCGCGACCATCTGCATGGCAATATGAGGCAGGGTGCGGCACTTCTGTTCGCGCATGGGTTGAACGTGCATTTCAACCTGATCGAGCCGCGCGCCGACCTCGACGTGCTGATGGTGGCCCCGAAAGGGCCGGGTCATACGGTGCGTTCCGAATATCAGCGCGGCGGCGGCGTTCCCTGCCTGATCGCCATCGCCAAGGATTCCTCCGGCAATGCCCATGATCTCGGCCTGTCCTATGCCTCTGCCATCGGTGGCGGCAAGGCGGGCATCATCGAGACCAGTTTCAGGGAAGAATGCGAGACCGACCTGTTCGGCGAGCAGACGGTGCTGTGCGGTGGCCTGGTGGAACTCATCAAAGCCGGGTTCGAGACCCTGGTCGAGGCGGGCTATGCGCCGGAAATGGCTTATTTCGAGTGTCTGCACGAGGTGAAGCTGATCGTCGACCTGATCTATGAAGGCGGCATCGCCAACATGAACTATTCGATTTCGAATACGGCGGAATACGGTGAATACGTCACCGGCCCGCGCATCATCACGCCGGAAACCAAGGCGGAAATGAAGCGTGTTCTGAACGATATCCAGTCCGGTACCTTCACCCGCAACTGGATGCTGGAGAACAAGGTCAACCAGACCTCATTCAAGGCGACCCGCGCTCGCATGAGCGCCCACTCGATTGAGGAAGTCGGCGCACGTCTGCGCGACATGATGCCGTGGATCAAGGCCAAGGCGCTGGTGGACAAGAGTCGGAACTGATCCAAGCATTGGTTGGTAAAAAAGCGAATGGTCCGGGGAAACCACCGGGCCATTCGCCGATAACGATTGCGGCAGGCCAAATCAGAGCGTAATCCGATCATATTAGATCGGATTACGCTCTGAACTTTCTTTATATACCACATTTTCTTGCGCCGAGCTGGCAGCCATTTCGGCGGAAAATGCCCTAAAGCGTTTTGCGTTCACACGGAGCCGAAAAGTCTACCGATTCACTGTTTTCCAAAGCGCATGAAAATGCTGCACCGGCCCGTGGCCGGAGCCGATTGTCAATTCTCCGGCTGCCTTGACCGCTTCAGCAAGATAGGCCTTGGCGATAGCGACAGCTTTCTGCGGCGCGTTCCCTTTAGCAAGTTCGGCGGCAAGGGCGCTGGAAAGTGTGCAGCCTGTGCCGTGAGTATTCTTGGTTGGCACGCGCTTTGCCTCGAACCAGTGAAGACCGGAGGCGGAAGCAAGCACATCGGGACTTTCGTCGCCATCGAGATGGCCGCCTTTCACCAGCACCATGGCAGGGCCGAGGGTGCGTAGTCGTTCTGCCTGTGACGCCATTTCATTGCGGTTCGTGGCAACTTTTTCATGCAGCAGAGCGGCAGCTTCCGGCAGGTTCGGGGTGAGAAGCGTTGCAAGGGGCAGTAGCCGCTGCGTCAACATATCGACCGCCTGCGGATCGAGCAATACCGCGCCGCCCTTGGCGATCATGACAGGATCAACCACGATCGGGATACCGCGATGCGGAAGCAGCGCTCCGGCAACTGCCTCGGCAATAGCGTCATTGCCGATCATGCCGATCTTGACCGCATCGACACGAATATCGGCAAACACCGCTTCGATCTGCCGCGCGACGAAATCCGGCGGCACGAAATGTACACCGGTGACGCCTTGAGTGTTCTGGGCCGTCAGCGCGGTCAGCGCCGCCATGCCATAGACACCGCAAGCCGAAAAGGTTTTGAGATCGGCCTGGATGCCTGCGCCACCGGATGGGTCGGAACCGGCGATGGAAAGAACGTTGCGGATCATCGGCAAGCCTTTCTGATTTCTTTCTTTTCTGATTTCTTCGGCAATATATTCCGTTGCCGCCTTCGGATCTGGCGTGCCGCAGATGGCGGAAATGACAGACAATCCACTTGCGCCAGTCGCAAGTACGGAGGCCACATGCTCGCCCTTCAGCCCGCCAATTGCCACGGCGGGGACCGGCATGGCCCTGATAATTCTCGCCAGTCCGTCGAGGCCGGTCGGCTGTTTGTGATCCGCCTTGGTCGGCGTGGCGAATACTGGGCCGACGCCCGCATAATCGACAATGGCCGGGTCGATTGTTGCCACCAACGCTTCGGTCTCTATCGAAAGACCAAGGATCATGTCGGGGCCGATCAGTGTCCGGGCTGCAGCGGGGCTGATATCCTCCTGGCCGATATGCAGGCCATCGGCGCCGATGGCGACGGCAGCAGCGACATCATCGTTGACGATCAGTAGCGCACCTGTGCCTTGCAAGACCTGTTTCAGGGCCAGACCGGTTTGCACCATTTTCTCTGTGCCGCCATGCTTGTCGCGAAGCTGCACCATGGTCGCGCCACCGGCAACCGCCAACCGCGCCGTCTCGACCATGCCGATTCCGGCGCAGAGATCGGGGTCGAGGACGAGATAAAGTGACAGGTCGAAATGTTTCATGCTGTCTCTATCCTTGCTTGTGTATCCAGCGTTTCGCCGTCAAGCATTGCCAGCGCATCGAGGAAACGCCATGCAAAGGAGCCGGGGCCATCGGCATTCCGCGCCGCCTGTTCTCCGGCAACGGCAAACATCGCCAAGGCCGCGACGGTGCCTGAAAAAGGATCTGTTGGCGTTAGAGCGGCAAATGCGCCAACGAGGCATGTCAGCGCGCAACCGAGCGCCGTTACCTGCGGCATCAGCGGTGAACCGCCATGGATGCGCACTGCTTTTGCTCCGTCGGTAACGAAATCGACCGCACCGGTAACGGCAACGATGGCTCTGTGTCTTCCGGCAAGCAGCGTCGCCGAAGCCTCGGCCAGTTCTACCGGATCGCGGCTGTCGACACCCTGACCATGACTTTCGCCTCCCGCAAGGGCGATGATCTCCGAGGCATTGCCGCGAACGATCGTCGGGTGGAGCACGAGCAGATCTGCGGCGGCCTTGCGACGGAAGGACGTGGCATAGTGGGCAACGGGATCGAGAACCCACGGCTTGCCGCCGGCAATTGCCGCTTTTGCCGCAACATGCATGCCGGCGATCCAGTGTGGCGATAGGGTACCGATATTGACGGTGACGGCACCGGCGATGGCCGCGAATTCTCCCGCTTCCTCCGCCGTATGCACCATGGCGGGCGAAGCCCCGGCGGCAAGCATGACATTGGCGGCAATGTTCATGGCGACATAATTAGTGATGCACTGAACGAGCGGCGGATGCGCGCGCATCGCTTTCAGTAATGTTCCGGGTGTCGTGGTCTGCATATGGCCGCCTTTCAGGCGGGGCAGGTGCGGGAACGATCTGCAGGCAGCGCCTGTTCCCGAACGACTCCCTCCGCCGGCATTATCCGGTTCAGGTTCAAAGGGTGCTTCTCAGCCGCCTAACGGGCGCCCCTGTCTCTTACCATCTCTCTTCTTGCAGAGAACGGACCGTCTGTCACTTCAAAAAAGCATGCCTTGACGGTCCATAATCAGAAACTGTCATACCATCGATATGAAATGCAGTAGTCCTGATAACTATGGTTCTTGGGATTGCACGACAGTGTGGAATCCGCTAGAGACCGCAAACATCGTTTATGCACCCGTAGCTCAGCTGGATAGAGCGTTGCCCTCCGAAGGCAAAGGTCACACGTTCGAATCGTGTCGGGTGCGCCAATTTTTCAAGGGCTTAGCCGGAAACAGCTAGGCCCTTTGGTTTTCGGAGTCACAACCCGCGAAAATTGGCGGCATCGAGATGATCCGGACAATGCGACACCGGCAGGCAACCTACACCCGGATTCTGTCAATGAACTCAAAGACAGTTTGAGTTTATCGCCAAGGCGGAATAAGAGTAAGCGGGAAGGGATACGTGTACCTGGCATTCCAGATGCGGCAGAACTTGCCCTGGTTATCCGGCTATTGGAGAAACGATGAGCGATCATATTC
This sequence comes from Microvirga sp., assembly GCA_031547465.1. Taxonomy (GTDB): domain Bacteria; phylum Pseudomonadota; class Alphaproteobacteria; order Rhizobiales; family Beijerinckiaceae; genus Hohaiivirga. The sequence goes on from JAVBRX010000168.1 coordinate 13,216, forward strand.
AAGAAGCCAAGAATATCCTTTCCGGCTGTCTGTTCATCCCTGAGGAGAAGATTGACGCGGATGCAGAGATCCATTCCATCAAGGGCTTGGATAGCCTGAGTTTCGAAACCATCATCCTTGAGATCGAACGCCGGACCGGGCGCGAAATCGATCCGGTGGAATTGTTACAGATGCACTCCGTCAAGGATCTTGCCCGGCTGCTGGAGCAGCGGGCATGAGCCGATCGGATGAATTTTGCAACGTCCTGTATGAGTTGGCGCGGGATCACAACGGCCAGAACATCGAAACGACGGTCAACGGCGTTCCTATCCTCATCATCCAGCGGTTGGAAGATGCGGATTACGTGTTGCGGCTCAACGCCGACAATTACCACAAGAACATGGACTTTTTCCGTCAGGTGATGGGGCCTTCGCGCTTTTCGGAAAATGGCGATGACTGGTATTTCCGTATGGAATTGAGCCAGCCATTTTTTACGAAGTTCGACCGTGAGCAGACATTTCGCCTTGCACGCGAGGCGGCAGTAAAAACAGTCACACAGATGATTGCCAACAGCGCTGCCGGCGCAACAGTGCTCGATGACGGTCTGCTGCGCTGCATGACGGTAGAGGTTTTTCTCAAGAATTTCTTCGACAAATCGCTTGAAGAAACCGGCGTCGATATGGAAAACCTCGCCCGGATGATGGAATACGGTTCGGAATATGCTTTCGTTCCGGCTGGTGAAACCAGCGCCCGCTACCATGAAACTCTTGCCCAACTTCCGGACCTGCGTCGTGAAATGTTACGGGAGCTTTCAAGTTTCCGGAAGAACAAGGCCGATCCGGATACCCTTCTGGGCCGATTGCAGCAGGCGGATGCCGATGAAACCAAGAAGTTCGTGCAGGAGCACGAACTGATCACGTTGTTCGCTGCCGGGACGGAATCCACCGCCGCGAGCGTCGGATGGACCTGTTATCTGCTCGCGAAGCACCCCGAGATGCAGGAAATGCTGCGTCAGGAAGCCCGCGATTTCCTCCATTCCGGTGAAGTGGACTGGAACTGTCTGAGCAAGCTCAAGCTACTGCATAATTTCGTGTCTGAAGCTCTGCGACTTTATCCGCCAACTCCGGTCATCGCCAAACGTGCGATCGTCGCCGACACAGTGGGGGATTTCAAGGTTGTTGCCGGACAGAACGTACTGGTTTCGTTCGTGGGTGTGCAACTCGACAAACGTCTGCGCGAGGATCCGTGGAAGATCGATCTCGACGAGACAGCAGCAGCCTGCCCGGCGGCGGGGCGCACCACGTCGTTCAGCATCGGCCCCCGTGTTTGCGGCGGCAAGCATTTCGCGCTGGTCGAAGTAGCGACGTTCCTCGTCTTTTTCCTGGATAAGGCACGGTTCGTGCTGACATCCGACGAAGAGCCGAGCTTCCGCTGGAAATCGCAGATGCTGCATGCGGGTGGGCAACCCGTGCGCGTTCTGCCGCTCGATGCTTGATGCGAGGATCTGTCATGACCGGACGCACATGGTTTATCACCGGGAGTAACAGGGGCTTCGGTCGTCTGCTGACTGAGGCCATCCTGGCACGGGGCGAGCGTATCGCTGCCGCCACCCGTAAACCCGAAGAGTTGGAAGATCTCAAGCTACGCTATCCCGATCAATTATTCGTTGTTGCTCTCGATATTACCGATGCCAAGGCGGTGAGGGAGACCGTCGATCAGGCTTTCCGCCACTTCGGCGTCATCGATGTTGTGATCAGCAATGCGGGCTATCTGCTATTCGGCGCGGCGGAAGAACTTGATGACGATGAAATTTCCCGGCAGGTCGACACCAACCTCATCGGATCGATCCAGGTGATACGGGCAGTGCTGCCGCATCTGCGGCGGCAAAAAAGCGGCCATATCATCCAGCATTCCTCCATGTGTGGACAGACCGGCCTTCCGGCACTCAGTGTCTATCAGGCAACGAAATGGGGGATCGAAGGCTTTCTCGAAGCCGTGATGCTGGAAGTGGCGCCGTTTGGTATCCATGTAACCATCGTCGAACCCGGTTTCGCCCGCACTGGTTTGAGCGGCTCTTCAAGCGTTCAGACCAACGTTATCGACGCCTATCAGCAGACCAGCGTCGGCAATTTCCGTCGATTGCTCGCCTCCGGGCGTTTCCCCTGTCCGGGTGACGGTGAGAAGATCGCCAAGGCCATTATCGCCGCTGCCGAAACGGAGAAGCCACCCAAGCGGCTGGTACTGGGGTCGGATGCCTATAAGAGTATTCACAAGGCGTTGAGCGAACGGCTGGCCTTTCTGGAAGCCCAAAAAGAAACCGCATTCGCGACAGATGCTTCCGCATGAGATTTGTTCGGCGAGATTTTGACCCTGTCTCAGCCATATTGCCCTTCGCGATAGCGATTTTTGGCGCTGGTCCGGGCCAGTTTACCGGATGATGTTTTCGGCAGGCTACCCGGAGCGACGAACACAATTATGCAGGAAATGCCGAGCGCCTGGCTGACGGCTTGGTGAATACGGTCTTCCAATGTCGACAGATCGTCCTCGCCTCTTCGCCCCGCTTGCACCAGAAGGATGACGGTATCGTCGCCGGAAGGATTGTCGATTGAAAAGGCAATGGATTCGCCATGGTTGAGCGATGCCGCGCGCTCCGCTGCCCACTCGATATCCTCCGGCCAGATGTTGCGCCCACGAAACAGGATGAGATCCTTCACCCGCCCGGTTACGACTAGCTGGCCGCGGCGCATATAGCCCAGGTCTCCGGTGTCCATGAAACCGTCCGGGCGCAGAATGTCCGTTGTGCGTTC
>JAVBRX010000038.1:0-8237 GCA_031547465.1 Microvirga sp.
ATAATTCCTGTCAGATTTTCTCAATTTCGCATCCGGACCCATTGCATGACCTCGACTGAAAGCATTGCCGCCATCATCGTCGCTGCCGGGCGCGGGGCGCGGGCCGGTGCGGGAGAACCGAAGCAGTACCGCCGGGTCGGCGGCGAGATGATTTTGAGCCGTACCCTGCGGACATTTGCCAGTCATCCTGCCATCAACCGGATTTTTACAGTGATCCATCCGGACGACGGAGCGCTATTCGCCAGCGCCGTGGAATGCCTGGCGAAGGAAACCCACAAGCTCATGCCTGCCGTCCACGGAGCCAAAATGCGCCAGGGGTCGGTTCATCTCGGGCTACAGGCCCTCAAAGCCACTGGCGGAACCGATCTCGTGCTGATCCACGATGCAGCCCGTCCATTCGTCTCCGCCAATCTGATCGATCGCGCCATTGCCGCAGGCCGCAGCCATGACGCGGCCATTCCCGGCGTGGCGGTAACGGATACGATCAAGCGCATCGGTGAGAACGGGCTTGTCGTCGATACCCCCCCCCGCGATGCCCTGCGCGCTGTACAGACGCCACAGGCATTCCGGTTCGACGCCATCCTGCAAGCCCACGACAAGGCCAACTGCGCCGGGTTGACGCAGTTTACCGATGATGGCGCTCTGGCGGAATGGGCCGGATTGAAGGTTTTCGTATTCGAGGGTGACATGAACAACACCAAGCTGACGCATACGGACGATTTTGCGCAGGCGGAACGGCGGATTTCCGGAACGCGAACCGAATATGTCGCGCGCATCGGCACCGGGTTCGACGTGCATGCCTTCACTGAAGGCGACCATGTCTGGCTCGGCGGCGTCCGCGTGCCGCACGATAAGGGCGTCCTTGCTCATTCGGACGGCGATGTGGTGCTGCACGCCCTCACCGATGCGCTGCTCGGAGCCATTGCCGAAGGCGATATCGGCGTCCTGTTCCCGCCGAGCGACCCGCAATGGAAAGGCGCGGCTTCCGACCAGTTCCTCGCCGAAGCGGCGCGGCGGGTGCACGCCAGAGACGGCATCATCGACCATCTCGACGTTACGCTGCTGTGCGAAAAACCGCGCCTGACACCATATCGCGAGGAGATGCGCCAACGAATCGCCGGGATTGTCGGACTGACCATCGATCAGGTCTCCCTCAAAGCGACAACGACCGAAAAACTCGGGTTTACAGGCCGCTCCGAAGGCCTGGCCGCACAAAGCGCCGCGACGATCCGGCTACCGGTGCAACAGGGCTGAGAGCCATGCAAAACCAGGGCGCTCCGTTCACCATCGGCCCTGCCGCCGCAAGCGACGAGGCGGACGTTATCGCCCTATGGGGCACCTGCAACCTGACCGTGCCATGGAACGACCCTCAGGCCGATTTCCGTCTGGCACTCGGGCGAGAGAACTCGGACATTCTGATTGCCTGCAGCGAAGACCAAATTGTCGGCAGCCTGATGCTCGGCCATGACGGTCATCGGGGCTGGATCTATTATGTTTCGACTGCACCGGAGCGCCGCCGTCAGGGCATTGCAAGACGCCTGATTTCCGAAGCCGAGCAATGGCTGAAGGAGCGGCACATACCGAAGCTCCAGCTTCTGGTGCGCGCCTCCAACCTCCCCGTCGTTGCCTTCTACGAAACATTGGGGTTCCAGACGCTGGATATTGTCACCCTGCAAAAGGCTCTGGAACAAAAGCATGGTTGAAACGCCAACCCTTGAGGCCCGCGCCGAAGCCGTTCTTGCCGGATACCGCGCCCACAGCCTGAAAATAGCAACGGCGGAATCCTGTACCGGTGGCCTGCTGGCCGGGTTACTGACAGATATTCCCGGCTCGTCCGATGTTTTCGAGCGCGGGTTCGTCACCTATTCCAATGACGCGAAAGCGGAGATGCTCGGCATTCCGGCAAGTCTGATTGCCAGCCACGGGGCAGTGAGCCGGGAAACGGCGCTGGCCATGGCGACAGGAGCGCTGGCAAATTCCCGGACCGATGTCGCCATCGCCATCACCGGCATCGCCGGTCCCGGCGGCGGCTCAGATGGGAAACCTGTCGGCCTCGTCCATTTCGCTCTCGCCCGGCGCGGACATGCCGCGCATCATGAAGAGCGACGCTTCGGTGAAAACCTCTCCCGCAAAAACATTCGCCGCGAGGCGGTCAAGCAGGCGCTCTCGATGATCGAACAAGCATTGAGACAGATCTGATTTGTATGAGTTCGCCCGAGCAGCCCATTATTGCCGTTCAAAAAGTCTTACGCGTCATCCGACAGCCTGACAGGATGACGCGCTGAAAATATAGCTTCCGCCGTCAATCGCAGATTTCCCGCTCACGCATGCGGGGGCCTGCGCCCTCGATCCAGATACGCTGCCGAACGATGCGGCAGGTCCGCACCGGAGCCATTTGCTGTCCGATGACCCCACCTATAAGCGCTCCGCCGATAGCGCCCAGCGCCGCACCCACCTTGTCCTTCGTCCTGGGGCGCTGTGCCTGCGGAGGAGGCGGCGGAGGCATCCGGTCATAGCCACGGCGGCCATCGTACGGACGACCATAATCCCGACGGCCATCCCCCGGATAACCGTAGCCGGGAGGGGTCCGACCTCGGCCATCATATCCCGGGCGACCAGCTCCCTGTTGCGGAAGCGCGGTAACCGCAGGCGGAACAGGAGGCGCTTTTGCTTGAGAGTTAAGTGGGGCGGGAGGCGGTGGCGATGGTGCTCTTGTCTGAGGCGGAGCAGAAACGCCTCCACTTCCTTGCGACGACCTGTTCTGTTCGCGGCGCTCCTGTCCGCTCCGGGCCTGCCCCCCATTCTGAGGATTGGACGAGGATTGCGCCCTCTGCCCGCCGCGTCCGTCACCACTACGTCCGTCATGGCGACGCTGCGAGCTGTCCGACCTGCCTGCGTCCTGGGCCACGACGGCTGCCGTTCCGCCGATCAGCAACAGGGCGGCAAAAACGCCGGCAGCCAATTTCCTTGTCGACATAATATGTTAACTCCCGCACCCATGCGGCGAATCCAAGCCGCAGGTTGGGCAACCATAGCCCCCAACCCCTAACTGGCAGATGAATGAATCCGGACGGAAACGGGGCGACAAGACCGCGCCCATCTTTAGATGGGATCATGGTGAACAAGGTCTTGTCGACTATACGTATTTACAGTTCCGGAATGATCTTGTCATAGAACCGCCTTTTTCGATACCTTGTTCATTCCCGGATCGAGCCGGGCAGACGGCGATTATCACCTCAAGGAGAAGCGACGTGTCTCGCAATGAACCTTCGCGACGGAGCATCCTTACCGGGACGCTGGCTGCCGCCGGAGCAACGGCAATCTGGCGGCCAGCATCCGCGCAGCAACCCGGCGAGACACCGCAACGGGGCGGAACGTTGTTCGTGGCAGCGGATTCGGAACCGCCGATGCTCAACCCCGCCATCGTCGCCTCGAACGGCGTGTTCTACGTCGCCAGCAAGGTCATCGAACCCTTGGCGGAAATGATGGCGGACGGTGGCTTGCAACCGCGCCTCGCAACGCAATGGGAGGCAGCGCCGGACGGGCGCAGCATTCGCTTCTCGCTTCGCCCCGATGTACGCTGGCACGACGGCAAGGAGTTCACATCCGCCGATGTCGCCTTCTCGGCGATGCAGGTCTGGAAACCTCTACAAAACCTCGGGCGCAGCGTTTTCAAGAAACTGGAAACCGTGGAGACACCGGACCCGCTGACGGCAATCTTCCGCTTCTCCGCACCGACGCCGATGCAACTGATCGGCAACGCCCTACCCGCCCTGACCTCAGTGCTACCGAGGCATCTTTATGAAGGCAAGGACATCAAGACCAACCCGGTCAACGCCAAACCGGTCGGCACCGGGCCGTTCCGGTTCGTCGAGCATAAGCCGGGAGAATATTACCGGCTGGCGCGCAACCCCGATTACTGGGAAGAAGGCAAGCCCTATCTCGACGAAATCGTCTATCTCGTCTTGCCGGACCGCAGTGCCACCAGCATGGCCCTGCAAGGCAACGTCATTCAACTCGCTGCCTTCTCCGCCGTGCCGCTAACGGATCTGGAGATGATGAAATCGACCCCGCATATGCGGGTGATTACGGACGGGTATGACGGCATCACCTACCAGTTGACCGTGGAAATCAACCATCGCCGCAAGGAGTTGGCCGATTCCCGTGTGCGCCGCGCCATCGCCCACGCCATCGACCGGAATTTCGTCGTCAAGACGATCTTTCTCGGTTACGCCAAAACCTCCACCGGACCGATCCCAAAATTCGACACGCGGTTCTACACCGACGCAACGGCAGCAACACCGTTCGCTCCGGCGAAAGCGGAAAACCTGCTCGATGTGGCGGGCTATCCACGCGGCGACAATGGTATGCGGTTCAGCCTGCGTCTCCTCCCCGCCCCATGGTTCGAACAAACCCGGCAATTTGGCGATTATCTGCGGCAGGCACTGCGTGCCATCGGCATCGATGCCGTAATTGTCACCAATGATTCCGCTGCCCATACTCGTCGCGTCTACACCGATCACGATTTCGACCTTGCCATCGGCTCCCCGGTTTATCGCAACGATCCGGCAATCTCGACCACGGTGCTGCTCGAAGGCGGCATACCGAAGGGCGAGCCATTCACCAACCAGTACGGCTACGACAACCCGGTCATGGACGACCTGATCATGAGCGCCCGCACCGAACTCGATGCCGCGAAGCGGGCCGAAATCTACAAGCGGATACAAGTGCTGGCGGCGGAGGATCTGCCGTTCGTCAACGTGGCGGAATTCACCTTCATCACTGTGGCCCGCGACAATGTCCACAATGTCGCCGATAATCCACGCTGGGCGACCTCGCACTGGGCGAATACGTGGCAGGCGAGGTAGCTGAAACTATGAAACGTTTCGCGCTCATTCTGTTTGCCGCCGCATTCGGCGGGTTCATCGGCGTTCATGCCTCGATCCTGCACACATCCTTCTTCCCGGTTTGCGGCGAGGATTGTTTTTACGACCGCTTTATCAATCTGATCATGTGGATTTGCGGCGGAGCCGCATTCTTTGCCATCGCGACATGGATAACGACGCAAAAGATGTTTCCCTCTCCTGGTCGCATTATTATCGGGGGAATCTGTCTGAGCCTTCTTCTGTTGGCCCCAACCTTCGCCATCTACATTCACGATCTGCGCAAGGATCATGAATTACTGAGCGAAATCGCTCCCGTGCGACCGAACCCGTATTACTTCCACATGGCGATAGCCACCCGCCCTGTTGGTCCGATTAAACAATGGGAACGTTGCCTGATCGGCAGCATAAACTGCGAGAGCGAACCGCGCGATGCCGAGTTTCTCTGCAAAAACGGCGTCCTCAGTATCAAGGAAGCGGACTGGCCTGCCTTTACCCTCATCCCGGAAGAAAACTTTCCAGGCGCCCCGCCTTTGCAAACGATAAAACTCTGTTCCTCCACTGCGCGGAAAGATGTTCCCTGACCCATGCGCGCCCTCGCCCTGATCCTGCAGCGCCTTGCCATCGCCGTGCCGACGCTGGCAGTTGTCGTCATCGGCATATTTCTGCTCGTCGATATCGCCAAGGGCGATGCGGCGGATGCATATGTGGCAGCGGCGGGCGGTGGCGATCGGGCGTTCGTTGGAAGTGTGCGGCAGCAATTCGGCCTCGACGTATCGCTGCCGGTGCGGTTCGGGCGGTATGTCATCGGGGTCGTCACCGGAGATCTCGGTCAATCGCTGCGGTTCAACATGCCGGTGGCGCAGAAGATTGCCGCCCATCTGCCACCAACGCTGCTACTCATGGGAACGGCCATTGCGTTTGCAACCCTGACCGGTCTCACCCTCGGCTTCATTGCCGGAGCCAAGCCGGGAAGCGCCGCTGACCGACTGCTCTCGGCAACCGCCCTGATCGCCCAAGCCGTTCCAGGATTCTGCCTCGCCATGTTGCTGATTCTCGTCTTCGGCAGCAAATTCGGCTGGCTGCCTTTCGTCGGACTGACATCGTTCGGCATATCCGGCTCGTTCTGGGTGAAGGTCATGGATACAGCCCGGCATCTGGTTCTGCCCGGCATCGCCCTCGGTGCGGGATATATCGCCGTATCGATGCGCACATTGCGCGCCGGAATGGTGGAAGCATGGCATCTGGACCATGTCCGCGCCGCTCGAGCCCGTGGCCTCACGCGCCCTGCCCTTGTATGGCGGGATGTGACGCGGCCCTCCCTCAGCCCGGTCGTGGTGCTGACCGGGCAGCAGATCGGTACGATGCTTGGTGGCAGCGTCGTCATCGAGACGATCTTCGCCATTCCCGGCATGGGCAGCCTCGCCATGCAGGCCGTGCAATATCGCGATACGCCGCTGCTCGCCGGAATCCTGCTGTTCGGCGCGGTGCTGGCGGTGGTTGCCAGCCTGATCGTCGACCTCATTCTCCTGAAGCTCGATCCGCGAATTGGCGAGATCGGACGGAATGGAGGCACGAATGGCTGAAACGGCATGGCGCTTTCTCCGCACACCGGAAGGTGCTTGCGGCTGTTCCATCCTGCTGGCACTGCTGCTTTGCACCCTGCTGGCGCAGGTACTTTTCCCTTACGATCCACTCGCCAGCGTCGCCACGCCGTTCATTGCACCGTTTACAGATCCAGATCACATTCTCGGCACCGATATGCTCGGGCGGGATCTGGCGGCACAACTGGCACATGGCGCAATCGCCAGCACGACCACCGCCTTCAGTGTCATGGCCGTCAGCCTGACTATCGGCGCAATCGTCGGCGCAATTGCCGGGTATTTCGGCGGTTTGACCGATGAAATCTGCATGTTGTTCGCCAATGCGGCGCAAACCGTGTCGCCGTTCCTACTCGCCCTGGCCCTCATCAGCGTTGTCGGGCCGACGCTGCCGGTGATCGTTCTGGCCCTCTCCGCCGGCTCCTGGGCCGGACCGGCGCGGGTCGTGCGGGCCGAAGCACTCGCCGTGAAAGCTCGCGCCTTTGTCGATGTGTCGCAGATGCTGGGTCGCAGCCGCCTTGCCATTGCGTTCCGGGTGGTGTTGCCGAACACGCTCACGCCGCTCATTGCCCTGTCGGCGATCATCGCCGCTTCGGCGCTGCTATCCGAATCGGCCCTGTCGTTCCTCGGGCTGGCGGATCGTAACCATGCCAGTTGGGGAACTATCGCCGCCGATGGGCGAGCAGCCTTTTTCCGTGCCTCCTATATCCTCGCCCTGCCGGGCATCGCCATCGTCGTGACGGTGCTGGCAATCAACCTCGTCGGTGAAGGGCTGGCCAAAGCCCTGCGACCGGACAGCAACGCTCAATGAGAGAATTGTGGGGGAGGAGAGAATTATGGGGGAGAAAACAGTGGCGGACCGGTTCCGCCGAAAAGAAATGGTCGGAGCGAGAGGATTTGAACCTCCGACCCCTAGTCCCCCAGACTAGTGCGCTAACCGGGCTGCGCTACGCTCCGACACCCAAAAGGCTTGCAGCCTATAGCTTTTGCGAATCCGCTTGGCAAGGGGGTTTTTCAAATAGTGGAACAGAATGGAACCGAATGGAATGCAGTGGAACCGAAAGTCCCACCAAAAGTCCCACCGATGTTCTCGCAGCGTTCCTACCTCGCCCCCGCCTTCCCTCCCGGTTCCAGCCGGTCCTCCAGCCGCGTTGTTCGGGTTTCGAGCTTTACGATCCGATCGTTGAAGCTGTTCAACCTCTCATCCTGCCGCGCAAGTAAAACGACCGCCTCTGAAATCTGGTTGGTTGATTTCTCCACAATCGCCAGCCGGACATTGATTTCTGTAAGGTTGGCCTGCCCCGCGTTATAGATCGCGATAAGGCCGCCAGCAAGCATGAGGCCTTGTAACAAGTGTCCGAGATTCACGGTGCCGTCGAATCGAGGTTTTTTTGCGCTATCCATATTTATTGCCTCCACCCGCATTGCGTCTGCCCGAAGCGGTTATGCGCGACGATCTGATGCGCAAGCTCGCTCGACATGGTTTCCACGTCTGCCGCCGCCGGTCTCACCGGCTTCCAGCCGTCACAGGTGCTTTTCGTCATCGTCTGGCACCCACTGACCAAGCTCACTGCGAACACCAGCATCACCCATCCTTTGAGCTTCATCATCGATCCGGCTCCTTGTCCTCTGCGCTTCAAGCGCAACCTTGTCCTGTTTCGAGCGTTCCGCCGCCTTCCCCGCGCCGAAGACGCGGAGAAAGGCGATACCGAGTGCCAGCGCCCCGGCTCCGCAGGCGGCGACGATCCGCCCC
>JAVBRX010000041.1:0-12745 GCA_031547465.1 Microvirga sp.
CTCAGACTGTCTGATGCCGGACTGGCGATTTTCGTCACTTCCGGTTCGGCTAGCAAATGCTCTGCGTACTGGGGACCATACTCGATCTCGAAGGCTGCTCTCGACGCGCTGGCGCGGACTTATGCGGCAGAAACTGTAACGACGCCGATTCGCGTCATGCTGCTCAGCCCCGGCCCGTTACGCACGGCAATGCGTAAGGAGGCCATGCCGGGCGAAGACCCGTCCACATTGAAAACCCCGAGCGATCTTGCACCGCACATCGTCAAACTGGCCTCGCCCGAATGGATGGAGACGGGAAAAATCTACGATTTTCAACAAGGTGGAGTAGTTCTGACGCCGCGCTCGCCAGCAAGCGACTGAGACAAAGCATAACCATGTTGTCGCAAAAGCTGATTTACGTTCAGGTTTTGAGGGCAATTGCGGCATTGGCGGTCGTCATGACGCATGCCCAGCATGACGCACAAAGCGTTGCCTCGAAACTTAACATACCTTTTGTTGCCAGTTCGGTATTTCCCTGGGGAGCGGGTGTCGATATCTTCTTCGTTATCTCCGGGTTTATAATGGTTGTTTCCTCCTCCGAATTCTTCGAACAACCAGAAGGGCAAAGCCGGTTTCTCAAGCGCAGACTTATCCGGATCGTCCCGCTTTATTGGGCGACAACCACGATTTTTCTCATCCTCATGACCGCAGCACCGTCTGCTTTGAACTCCTCTGCGCCATCGCTCAACGCGGTTCTGGCCTCCTATCTGTTTGTACCCTGGGAGAATGCCTCGGGTTTGATACAACCGGTCTATACGCTCGGTTGGACATTAAATTACGAGATGTTTTTCTATGCCATCTTCTGCTCCGCCTTATGCCTATCCAGAATGAAGGCAATCATCGCCGTTTCAAGTGTGATGGCTGTCCTAGTCCTGATTAACCGCATCATTTCGTTCCCGCTGCCATTGTCATTCTGGAGCGATCCGATCATCCTTGAATTCGTTTTCGGGATGTGGCTCGGCCTTCTGCGCACCAGATGCGACCGATTACCGATAAGCATCTGTCTTCTCCTCGGCGGAGTTGGGCTTTTTCTATTCCATTGCGATTTCCAGCAGCCGACGGCTTTTCTGCCCGCGGTATCCCGCGCTTTAGCATGGGGAATACCCGCCGTTGCTCTGGTTGCCTGTGCCGCCTTTCTTGAAGCACGACAGGATCGAGGCGTCTTTAGTCGCTCTCTGCAACTCGTGGGCGATGCCTCATATGCTCTGTATCTGATACATCCGTTCGCAGTTCGCGGCGTACGGCAATTGTTCGAACGTAGCGGCATGGATCATCTGTTCGGTCCTTGGGGCGTCGTGTTTCTGTCCCTGCCCGCATCCGTCGCCTTGGCGATCTTGACCTATCGTCTATTCGAGCGCCCCATCACGAATGCCCTTCGCAAATCCTTGGAAGTGCGCGGTCCCCGGTCGACCTAAATCGCCTATTATTGATTTCTTATCCCCGAAGCGCCACGCGAACCAAGCTTGGCGGCGATTTATGGCCGCTCCACATGTAATGCATGGCATCGACAATGTTCTCCAGCGCCCTTAGCTGATCGTCCTCATCGAGATCCTGCTTGTCATGCCGCATGTCCTCATCGGCTTTCCATAAACCGTCAATGACATATTCGTCCTTGTCGATGAACTGGATTTCGCCGGTCAACGGTACTGTGAACCGGTTGGCACGAAAAAAGAATTCGATGCGATCATCCTTGTAGAGGAAGATGTCGGCAAATGGCACGTCCAGCTCCGAACCGATACGGGTGATCACATACCCATCGCCACGCAGCTCTCCCGCCTGCTGATCGTATACGGGTTCTTCCGTGTCATCGAAGGCCATCGGTCACTCCACGCAAGGGAACGGCTTTATAGCAAGAAGGGGGAGATTTCCCCAAACATGACCTTTTTAGTCGACCGGATTGCCTGAAACAAGGAGCCTCGACATTTGTCGCAATTTCCGCTTAGAACATTTTGCATTTACACGGAATTGAAAACGCTCTGGCTTCTTTGATTTTGCAATATTTTTCGCAGTTAACCGGTGCCACTTAAACACACATTGCTTTAACCGTAGCTCGCGCGAACAAAAAGACTCTGGCCAAATCTATGAACGCCGGTCCCCATATATGGCATCTGCCCGCTCCTCGAAGGCAACTGTGAACTTGCGGAAGGCGCGGTCGAATACCGCCCCCATCAGCAGCCCCAGAGCGACGTTTTTGAACTCGTAATCGATAAAGAATTCGACATCGCACCCGGTCTCCGTTTTCCTGAACGTCCAACGGTTTTCAAGGTATTTGAACGGTCCGTCGACATACTCGACCAGAACCCGCGATTTTGGTCTGTCCAGTGTGACGCGGGTAGTGAAACTCTCGCGGATAGCCTTGTAACCAACTGTCATGGTCGAGATCAACGTCTCGACCCCCTCACCCACTTCTACACGGCGGCGGTTCTGCGTATGTTCGCAGAGCGGCACGAATTCCGGATAGCGTTCGATATCGGCGACGAGATCGAACATCTGTTCGGGCGAATGACAGACAGGCCGGACCATACGGAATGTCGGCATTCAGTGCCCCATTTTGGCGAAGCGCGCCGCTTTCAGTTTAGCGAAATCCTCCCCCGCATGATGCGAGGAGCGTGTCAGAGGCGAAGCGGAAACCAGAAAGAATCCCTTGGCGTAGGCAGTCGTCTCGAATGCCTTGAACTCCTGCGGCGAGACGAAGCGGACTACCGGATGATGCTTGCGGGTCGGTTGTAAATACTGACCGATGGTAAGGAAATCAACATCCGCCGCCCGCAGATCGTCCATCAATTGCAGCACTTCGTTGCGCTCTTCTCCCAATCCGACCATGATGCCGGATTTGGTGAACATCGTCGGATCGATTTCCTTGACCTGCTGCAACAACCGCAGCGAATGGAAATACCGCGCACCGGGACGCACTTTCAGATAGTTCGAGGGTACCGTTTCCAGATTATGGTTAAACACATCCGGTTTCGCCCGCACGACAATTTCCAGCGCTCCATCCTTCCGCAGAAAATCGGGCGTCAGCACTTCGATGGTCGTTGACGGGGATTTGGCGCGCACGGCACCGATGACATTGGCAAAATGTTGCGCTCCACCGTCCGGCAGGTCGTCGCGATCAACTGAGGTAATAACGACATGCGCCAGCCCGAGCTTGGCAACGGCGGCGGCGATACCCTCCGGTTCCGCCTCGTCCAATGGGCCGGGCAAACCGGTGCGTACATTGCAGAAAGCACAGGCGCGGGTGCAGGTATCGCCCATGATCATGAAGCTGGCATGTTTGTGCGCCCAGCATTCGCCGACATTTGGGCAGCCTGCCTCCTCGCATACCGTCACCAGCTTGTTCTCACGCACGATCCGGTTGGTTTCGGCCCATTGCGGCGAACCGGGAGCCTTGACCCGGATCCAGTCCGGCTTACGTAGATGCGTCGTCGGTTGGTCGGGGCGATTCTCTTTCTCGGGATGGCGTGATCGCGCACCGGGTTTGTTCAGAAGATCAATGACGACGGCCATAGAAGCATCCTTTTTTCAGTCGGACAAACGAGGGCCCCCCCGTGCCTTCGCGCTATTTAAGCCGTTACAGCAGCGCAATCAATGCGGCGGAAACAATACTTCGACCGGAAGAAATAGAAGCCGGCCCAGCTTGTTCCAGAGTTGAGCGTTTTCAACCTTGCTCGTGATGGCGTCCACTTTCTATTCTTGATTTGCCACGGCTTCCGAATACTTTGCACTATCGGATTAGAGCATTTTCCGTCGAAGTGGCCACCGGTTCGGCGCAAGAAAATGCGGTAAATAAAGGAAAGTTAGAGCGCAATCCGATGCAATTTGATCAGATCGCGCTCTAAGAAAAACTCTGGAGGTAAAATGACGGTCGCGCTCAGCGAACTTATCTCTCTGGCGGGTCATAAAGTACCACTGCCTTGTTCCTGCCAATGTTTTTATCATCGGTCATGACGCGACAAACAGACACGCTGCCCTCATGAAACGACGGTAAAACCAAGACGGCCCATCGTCGATTTTTCACACGCATCACGACGCTCGGCGGGTCGGATTACATCGCCGACGAACAACGTATCGCGCCACATTCGAGAATGACGGCACACTCTGGGCAGCGTCCCCTTCCAGTTCTCTTCGTCCCTGACCACATCAAGGCCCCCGGTTGCTCAACATCCGGGGCCGGACAGGAACCCTTCAAACCGGTTCTCGCTGGTGACATGAAACCCGCCATAAAGCGGTTTGGATGCACTTACGATCAGCGCGCTCGACAAAGCCCTTGGCCCCCCAAGCATAGATGGCTGGTCATCGAGTTGAAATACCGACAGGAAAACCATTCTTCCACTGGAGCGATGATGAGACTCTTCAACCTTTGGAGAGATCCATCCGGGATTGACACAGTCGGTTTCACACCGATGTTATAATGACGAGGCTCGATTTCGAGGTAGCCGTTCGTGACACATCATTCCAGAGACAATCCGCTGTTTTTCCTCACCGTTCCCGCTCCATGTCCCTATCTCGACGGGCTGGAGGAGCAGAAGATTTTTACGCACCTTTCCGGAGAAGGTGCGGTTTCGCTCAACAATCTTCTGACGGAGGGCGGTTTCCGCCGCTCGCAGTCGGTCATCTATCGCCCCGCTTGCAACGGATGTTCTGCCTGCATTTCAACACGGGTTCTGGCTGAAGAATTCACACCGTCGAAAAGTTTCAGCCGAGTTCTAAAAGCAAATGCCGACCTTATTGGCGAGGAGCGCGAATGCCGGGCGACATCGGAACAATATTCCCTGTTCCGCGACTATCTCGCAACGCGCCACGCCGATGGCGGCATGGCCGACATGAGCGCCCACGATTTTGCAATGATGATCGAAGATACACGAATTGAAACCATGGTCGTCGAGTACCGCAAACACGGTCCTGACAGCACCTGGACAGGCCGTGGCGAAGGCAAGCTTTACGCCGTTGCCCTGATCGATATCCTGAACAACGGCCTTTCCATGGTATATTCGTTCTTTTCACCGGAGGATGCGGCGCGTTCGCTCGGTACCTTCCTGATCCTTGATCACATAGCCCGCGCCCGTCGCCGGGGCTTGCGGCATCTCTATCTCGGATACTGGGTCGCCGGGTCACGGAAAATGGCCTATAAGGCCCGCTTCCTCCCCCAGGAACGCCTGACGCTGGACGGTTGGCAACGAGTGCCGTGAATTTTTTGCGAGGGAAGCAGGTCAGGCGGACTGAACCTTCACTACCCGGAAGGTGTTCAGTTCCCCTTCGTCATCGCGGATCGACAGGTATTCGCCTTCGACAAACTTGTGGTTACCGAAACGATAACCGGATTCATCATCATCGTCGGTACGGTCGTCGTAATCGATACCCCAGGTCGCTCCGCCTGCACCGCCGGGGCGAAGGGTCAGTCGCCCATCCCGGAATGGTTCATCGCCCCAGAACCGGCGCACCCGGCAGCGATCCTTGTGGCCGTTGAACAGCTTGGAATCGAGAAACCCATTCTCGTCGAGCGGCGCAACAATCTCATATCCGTGGCGGATGCTGCCGTCCGGGTATTCGCGCGTACGGGCAAGATTCAAGATAATGCGCTTGAACATGGGTAACATGGGTTCCTCCGTCAACGATGGCGAGACGGGTATCCGACGGGCGGTGATGTTCGTACCCTTCCTCTTCTCCGCTCCGGATACTCCGGCTTTTGATGAGCATACTACAGTTCAGACAGGATGAGGAACGGTTTTCATCCATGCCACCCCTATGCCAGAATGGAGATAGTTTGATTTTATTGACATCCCTGTTATTTCAATACGAACTGAATCAGCTGTAATTCAGGGGCATAAAATGTGTTTTGCTACAGTCGATCTAAGCTCAGATACGAAAAACATACTGTCCCAACTTTTACGAATTATCGACATAACTTAGTAGCGTTATAAATTTTCCCTTACGCAAACACCACCGTCTTACGTCCATTTAGAATTACCCGCCGTTCCAGATGGTTCTTGACGGCCCGCGCCAGCACCCGGCTTTCGATATCGCGCCCGACAGCGATCAGATCGTCCGGACTCATGGCGTGGGTCACGCGCTCGGTTTCCTGGTCGATTATTGGCCCCTCATCGAGTTCCGGCGTAACATAATGCGCCGTCGCGCCGATCAGCTTCACGCCGCGCTCATGTGCCTGGTGATAGGGTTTAGCCCCTTTGAAACTTGGCAGAAACGAATGGTGGATATTGATGATCTTGCCATAAAGCTGTCGCGCAACGTTATCGGACAGAACCTGCATGTAGCGGGCAAGAACGATCAGATCCGCCTGCATCTCGGAAGCCAGCGCCAGCAGCTTTTCCTCCTGCTCCGCCTTGTTATCTTTCGCCATCGGTAGGTAATGGAACGGGATACCCTCTATTTCGGCCAGATGGCGGCTGTCCTGATGGTTGGAGACGATGGCTGCCACATGCGCATAGAGCCAGCCGACGCGGATCTGGTACAGAAGATGCCGCAGCGCATGGTCGAACTTCGACACCATGATGAGGATCTTCGGCTTTTCGGCGGCATAGACCAGAGCAGTATCCATCGCGAAGCGCTCAGTTGGTCGCTTCAACGCCGCTTTGATATCGCTCTTCAGCACATCCTTCGGACGCGTGAAGGCGATGCGCATGAAGAAACGATTGCTCTGCCGGTCCCAGAACTGGTTGCTCTCGGCAATATTGGCCCCAAGGCCGTACAGTTCGGAGCTAACAGCCGCAACGATACCGGGGCGATCCTCACAGGATAACGTGAGTACGAATAATGATTGCATCTGACCGGGCATTCCCATGAAAAACCTGCAATGTCCTATCCAGCAATGCCTTAACAATCTGTTGCAGGCAGTTTGAAGCGATCTCCAATCGATATACGGCACATCGGTTGGAAATCACCAAGAACTTTCCAACCTGTTTCTCAAGAGACGTCCCTGCCTTCAAGCTGTTCAGCGCCGTACCCATAACGGCGAAGAAAAGAGCCTTTTAGGCAGCAATCAAACATCCAGTTTATGATCGGCCACAAGCGGTCACGGGTGCAACGCGACTCCAGAACCATCTGCCGTTCGCATGCCCGCCAGTTCCAGCCCGCGAACGATTCCCCATACGATATCGGCCCCGGACGAGGAGCCGATATTCAACACGGCATGCAAGCCTGGCTCCCAGCCACTTCCTTCGCCAAAACAGAGACTTGAAAGGAATATTGCAACCGTTTCCCGAACTTCACCCTTTGCCGCCTTGGCAATGGTAATGGCGCTGATGGCGTTGGTATTCGTTCGCGCAATCGCTACGATATCGTGGCAGAAAGCGTCAAACATCCGGGAATGAGACGAACCGCCCACTTTCAACGTTCGCAGCACGATCATCAATCCAACCAGAAAGTCATCCCCCGAGGGCGTCAGGCCAGGGCCGAGACCGATGAGACGCGCCGCAGCAGCAGATGCTTCCGGATAATTTCTCCGTCCGAACGCATCAACCAGCCGCTCGCCCGCCTCCGTCAATGCCTGCGCCGTCGCCTTCTGAAACGGCGTCCCATCGGCGGATGACAGGAAACCGCCTGCGATTCCTTGCGCCTTAAGGCATTGTCGTACAGCGGCAGCATTCACCCGCAGCTTATCCGGAGTCAGAGGCATTCCGCCGATCCGGCATTGCCATTGCGCCGTGCCATCGAGCGAGATCATCCGGTCGCCAATCGTCAAGGCTTTATCGACGACCGTGACAGGGGTGCCGACATCAGCCCGGATAATCCTGAAATCGTCAGTAGCCACAAGAAGCGTATTCGGCGCATTGCCAAGCGCCGCCGTGGCAAGCGTGAACAATTCGCCAGTTTCATTTTCAATATTGAGAACATTGCGGAAAACAGTGTGGATGTTACCCCGGAACGCACCACGCTCCAGAAGCCGGATGAATGCCGCATCGCCCGATACCGCCCGGATCATCTGTCAATACTCATCCGTTTTCGCTGCCTCTCATCGCATCATCTGGCCGATCCGGATCATCGCCGCAATATTGCGCGCCGCGAAACGGACATTGAAAGCGCCGGATGCTAGCGCATCCTGCACCGAACAGCATTCGAACAGCACACTGGCAATCGCCTCTATCCCATGATCGTGCACCACGCTCGCCTCCTGGGTCAGGCACCCGGCAATACCGATCACCGGCTTGTTATAGCGTTTGGCGACACGGGTCACGCCAATAGGCGTTTTGCCGAAGATCGTCTGTCTATCGATCCGCCCCTCGCCAGTAATCACCAGATCGGCATTGCGCACGGCGGCATCGAGACCGACGGCTTCGGTAACGATTTCGCTACCGGGGCGCAAAATCCCGCCCATGAAGCCCATCATCGCCGCGCCCATGCCACCGGCTGCCCCCGCTCCTGCGGTTTCGGCAACGTCGACACCGAGATCGCGTTTGATGAGTTCGCCGAAATTTTTCAGATAACCGTCGAGCTCCTTCACCATCTCCGGCGTCGCGCCCTTTTGTGGCCCGAAGATCGCCGAAGCCCCACGCTGGCCGCACAAGGGATTATCGACATCGCAGGCGACATTGACAATGCTTTGTCCGATACGCGGATCGAAACCGGACACATCGATTTTCGCCAACCTGCCAAGCGCTCGTCCACCGAGCGCAATGTCCCTACCATCGGCATCGAGCAATCTGGCCCCCAGCGCCCGCACCATTCCGGCACCGCCATCATTGGTGGCGCTACCGCCAATCCCAAGGATGAAATTACGCGCTCCGGCATTGAGCGCCGCCTGGATCAACTCACCAGTGCCGTAACTCGTTGTGACGAGCGGGTTGCGCTCCTCCTTCGGCACCAGCATCAGGCCGCTTGCCGCCGCCATTTCGATGACGGCGGTCCGGCCATCGCCGGTCAGTCCGTAGAACGCCTTGACGGGAGTTCCGAGCGGCCCGGTGACAGTTAGCTCAATCCGCTTGCCGTTGGTTGCCTCGATCATGGCCTGAACGGTGCCCTCACCACCATCGGCAACCGGCAGCTTCACATACTCTGCCTCCGGAAATACATCCCTGAAACCCGCCTCGATTTCGTTTGCCACCTCAAGGGCTGTCAGGCTTTCCTTGTATGAATCAGGCGCAATTACGATTTTCATGTGCCACCCCTGTAAAAAAGCCCCAAGATACGTTCATCGGCCACGATCATTTCGATACGCATCCGTTATTAGTCGCTACAGCCTGATGCCAAACTCCGGACATCTCCGCCGGCACAGCAAGGCAGCACCGGCGGAGAATTATGGGTGCATGAGCGTTTTGAGGTCAGACGAACATGGCCAGCACCAGGGTGCCAAGCAGACCGATCACGGAGGCGATGCAGGTTGCAACCGTATAGGTCGCGTACATTGCCCCCATCGGAATCCCCAGGCTTTCCTTAACAAACCAGAAGCCAGAATCGGTGACATGCGAGCCGCCGATGGCTCCCGCGCCAATGGCAATCGCTACAAGAGCCGGATCGAGACTGGGATTCAACGCCAGCACTGGCGCGATAAACCCGGCTGCCGCCATCATCGCCACCGTCGCACTGCCGAGCGCCGTGCGCATGATAAGAGCAATGACCCATGCCATAATCAACGGGCTGATCTGGATGTTGGTCAGCACAACTTCCAAAGCCTTGCCGACGCCACTAACCATGATAATCTTATTGAATGCGCCCGCTGCGCCGATCACCAGAAGAATTGACGCCATTGGCGCCATTGCCGATTCACTGAACTTGCCCAACTGGTCGAAAGTGAAGCCCCTGCCCGTTCCGAGCACAAAATAGGCAATGATGGCCGAGATGAACAGGGCAATCATCGGTGTGCCGATGAAGTTGATGAAAACCATCGGGTCCGGCGGATTGCTCATGAAGAGATTAAGGATCGGCGTTACGAGGCTCCGCAAGGCCGGTTGAAGAGTGTTGGGCGACAACTCAAAGATTGTCTTCATGATCATGATCAACAAGGGCAGCAGGACCACGAATAATGTCCGCCCGAATGGCGGCAGTTCGGATTCCTTACGCGGCTCGGCATTCGCGTAAGCCCCGGCGATCGGAATATGGAACCTGTTGGCAATCAGTTTTCCGTAAACTGGCCCGGCCAGAGCCGCCGCCGGAAGCCCTACAAGCAGGCCATAGAAGATCACCATACCGACATTGGCTTTGAGACTTAAGGTAATCGCCATCGCTGCCGGATGCGGCGGAACAATGCAATGCACAGTGATCAGGCCCATGACCATTGACAGCCCAACCTGGATGACCGGGAGCTTCGATTCCTTGGTCACCGAGAACATCAGGGCGATCAACAGGATGATACCGACCTGGAAGAACACTGGAATGCCGCAGATATAGCCGACAACGAGCATAGCCCAGTGCGCCTTCGACTGCCCAAGGGCAGTAATCAGCGTTCGCGCCAATCGTTCAGCAGCTCCTGAAATCTCCATCAGTTTGCCGAGGATAGCTCCCAACGCCAGAATAGGTGCCAGGAAGCCAAGCGTCGCCCCCATTCCGCTTTCAAATGCTGGCACGATATCTTTTAAGGCTAAACCTTGTGTCAAGGCCAGAAACAGGCAAGCAGTCGTCAAGGAAACGAAAGCATGAACCTTGAAATAAATGCATAGCACAACTACTATGGCGATAGATATTGCTAGCATTGTTAATGCATATTCGACACCCATATCGATCCTCCATTATAAAACATGGGCAGGCACTTCTGAATTCTGCACTTATCAGCAGCAATGTTCTTATATCTTTATTATAAGGAACAATAACTTGTATGAGTTACAACGCACATCATTGTAAAAATGATAACACTTTGCGCATAAACACATACATTTATGTTATACTTACGCCAAAACATTGGATTGGATTGCATTGTATTACTGAGCTATTTCGCTAAACAAATTATAGATTTCAGCGTTGTTCAGCGCATCATAGAGCTTCTTCTTTTTGTTCATGATAGATTTGTATTTTTGCACTGCGCTGGGATCGGGCGTGTACGTGCGTGGGGCGGATGCGACGATGGCCTTGAAGGCGTCCGCGTAATTCTCATAGAACCCCATTGAGACACAGGCGCTCATCAGCGCGCCCAACGATGATGCCTCGTTGTTGTCGTACCGGATCACGGGCTTGTTGAAGATATCCGCCTGGATCTGGTTGAAGGTATCGAGGCTGGTGAGGCCACCCGCGACGCTGACCCGGTTCACCGCCACATCGAGTCCTTCGAGCAGGGTGATGTTGTGGCCGATTTCCAGCGCAATGCCTTCGATCACTGCCCGCGCCAGATCGGCGCGTTTGGTAGCCATTGTGATGTTGAAGAACATACCCTTGGCGCGTGGGTTCCAATACGGCGCGGCGCTGCCCTCGAAATGCGGCGGCATCAGCACGCCGTTGGCTCCGATGGGCGACATATCCACTTCCCGGTTCATGATGTCGTAGGCATCGGGCGTATCGGGATAGAAGTTTTCCTTGAACCAGCGATGGATCAAGCCCGTCGTGAAAATCCCCGCTTCGACGATCCACTTGCCCGGCGCCGCAGCGGCGCTGCACAGGGTGGTGCAGTCCGGGTGAAAGCGCGGCTTTTCGGAATAGGCAATGACGAACGAACCCGTTCCGGTATTCGCCTCAAAATCGCCAGGCGCGAGGATGCCGAGCGACAGCGCCGCGCATTGCTGGTCGCCACCGCCGATGAACACCGGAATACCGGACGGAAGCCCAAGCCCTGAAGCAAGGCCAGGGTCGAGTTTTCCGGCCATTGCACCTGAGGGAACGATCTCCGGCAGCAGGGAGGTCGGAATGCCCGACACTTTCAGCATATCGGCATCCCATTTAAAGGTGTCGATATTCATCAGCATTGTGCGACAGGATTGCGAATAATCCGTTACAAAGTTTCTGGTGAGAAGAAATATAACATAGTCCTGCACTCCGATGAGCTTATATGATTTATTGTAAATCTCCGGCATATTCTCGCGGAGATACATCATCTTCGGTACTGAGAAATACGGATTCACCCGCAATCCGGTACGGTGATACATTTCCGGCAGGCTCAACTGTTTCAACAGCTTATCGCATTGACTGAGGCTGCGCTTGTCCTGCCACATAATGGCATTGTAAAGCGGCGTCCCGTCCCTATCGACGGGGATGATCGATGCGCGCTGCGACGTAACGACCAGCGCATCGACGGATTTACCGTTCTCCCGGGCAAATTCCGCTGAGCGTTCGAGCGTATAGATCAGCGAGGTCCGCCAAGTCTGCGGATCCTGTTCGACATCGTTATTATGGCCGAAAATCGATTCATATTGCTGCGAGGCGCGGAACAGCATTTCGCCGCCACTCGTGTAGAGCATCGCCTTCAGGCTCGATGTTCCGACATCGATAACAAGTATATTCTTCATGACATGCCCCTGTTTGTTATTTTTTTTATGATTTTGCGTAACGTTACCAGATAAGACAACGCCGGGACCCTCAGACCCCGGCGTTGAATTCAAACGTTCTTGAAGAACTGCATGTATTTCTTGACGATTTCTTTTATGAACACGATTTCGTCGAGGCACAACTTGGAAAGATGAACCTTATCATTCTTGGCAAGCAGCGCCCGTATGCCGTTGATCGTATGGACCGAGATTTCCGTATTCACGTTGATCTTGGCGATGCCGTTATTGATGCAATCGCGGATGATTGCTTCCGGCGTTCCCGATCCGCCATGCAGCACGAGGGG
>JAVBRX010000147.1:0-5682 GCA_031547465.1 Microvirga sp.
TATAGCAGGCTTAATACAGTTATGAGTGTGTGCCTTAATGTATATTCACATGTCGGCATATGTTCGCAAGAATTCCAGTGTAGTACGAGGCGGTAAATGATAACTCCGATCATCATGGCAGGTGGGGCAGGAACACGGTTATGGCCGGTTTCGCGCGAAACGATGCCGAAGCAGTTCGTTTCTCTTCTGGCGGATGGAACGTCTACATTCTCGGCGACATTGGAGCGCGTTCGCGGAAAGGAATTCTCGGCGCCGATCATCGTCGTCAACGAGGATTTTCGCTTCATCGTCGCTGAACAGATGATGGCGATTGGGATCAAGGGAGAGATCGTTCTAGAACCGGAGCGGCGCGATTCCGCCGCTGCCATCGCCGTTGGAGCGACGATTGCAGCAAGCCGGGATCCCGGCGCGGTTTGTCTGGTGCTGGCTGCCGATCATGTGATCAAGCCGGATGCAGCGTTCGCCGCCGATTGCGTTCTGGCCGCCAGGGCGGTGCAGGATGGGCGGATCATGACGCTGGGGGTTGTTCCATCCCATCCTTCTACCGCTTACGGTTATATTGAAGCCGGAAAGCCGCTCGGGATCGAAGGTGCTTTCGCCGTGGACCGTTTCGTGGAGAAACCCGACCAGAAGCGTGCTGAGGATTACATTGCCAGTGGTCTGCTGTGGAACTCGGGGAACTTCATGTTCCAGGCGTCTACCATGCTGGAGGAGTTGGAAAAATACGTTCCCGATGTATTGCAGTTCGCACGTGAAGCGGTGGAACGAAGTGTGCGGGATCTCGATTTTCAGCGGCTGGATCATGCGGCATTCGCCCGTGCGCCGAGAATTTCCATTGACTTCGCCGTAATGGAAAAGACCAAGCGTGCCGGGGTGGTCCGTGCCTCTTTCGGGTGGTCCGACATCGGTTCGTGGGATTCCATCCATAAGATCAAGGATCTCGACGATCAAGGCAATGCCCTTGAAGGCAAGGTTTCGGTGCTCGATACCCGCAACAGCCTCGTTCGCTCCGAGGGGCCGTTGACGACGGTGGTCGGGCTGGATGATGTTGTCGTCGTTTCGACTGCCGATGCGGTACTCGTCACGTCCAAGGATCACGCGCCGAAGGTGAAGGATCTGGTATCGCAACTCGTCGATCAGGGATATGGTGAGGCCACGGATCATCTGCGCATTCACCGCCCCTGGGGCTGGTATCAGCGGATCGATATCGGTCCTCGCTTCCAGGTGAAGCATATCTGTGTTCACCCCGGCGGCACGCTCTCGCTACAGCGGCACCACCATCGCGCCGAGCATTGGGTCGTCGTCCACGGCACGGCAGAAGTGACGATCGACGACACCGTTAAACTGTATCATGAAAATGAGGCGGCCTATCTGCCGATCGGCAGCATTCACCGTCTGCGCAACCCCGGTAAGATCGAACTGAAAGTCATTGAGGTTCAGGTCGGCAGTTATACCGGAGAAGACGATATCGTCCGTATCGAAGATGTGTATCGGCGTTCGTGAATAGTCTCGATGGGGCAGTTGATCGCTGTCCCATCCCTATCTTGCCATCTGTCTCACCCATCGTGTCCACGAACGGTAGCGCCCATCATGTCACTTAAGGTTGGCATCGACGCTAGAAATCTCGTCCACTCAATGGCGGGCATCGGACGCTATGTGTTCGAGATGAGCCGGGCACTCGCGGCGCTCGGGGCGGAAGTGATCCTCTATCTGCCGAGCGAATCCACCTTGCCGCCGGAGGATCTTGCCTTTGCGACGCTACGTTGCTCGCGGTGTTCCGGTGCGGTTTCGCGTATCGTCTGGGGGCAAACCATCCTTCCCGAGGCCGCCCGCCGCGACAAGGTGGAAGTCTTCTGGGGGCCATCCCATCGCCTGCCGGGCCGCCTCGACAATAACATCCCGCGGGTTCTGACAATTCACGATCTGGTCTGGGTCCATGCCGCCGAGACGATGAGCCGGAAACGCTGGCTCGCCGAACGCATGCTGATGGGGCCGGCAATCAAGGATGCGAACAGGATCGTCGCTATCTCCCAGGCGACTGCCGATGCGCTGAATGCTTACTATCCAAATATCGCTGGAAAACTGAGGGTTGTTTATAACGGTCTGACATCGTTCGAACACGATCAGATGCCGCAAGACCAAGTTTCGGCTTTACTTGCCCGGCTCGGCATCGCGCAGCCATTTATCCTGTTCGTCGGTACGCTCGAACCGAGAAAAAATCTCCTGCGTCTTCTCGATGCCTATTCGCAACTGCCGGAGAATATCTGCTCGACCCTGCATCTGGTCATTGCCGGTGGCAAGGGCTGGAAAATGAAGGATTTGTCCGGACGGATCGCTGAATTGGGGATTTCCAGGACGGTGATCCAGACCGGATATATCTCGAACGCCGATCTCGCCGCTTTGTACCGAAACGCGTACGTGCTGGCGATGCCCTCTCTTTATGAAGGGTTCGGATTGCCGATCATCGAGGCGAATTCAGTTGGCGTTCCCGTTCTGACCTCGAACGTTTCCTCGATGCCGGAAGTGGCGGGAGATGCCGCAATCCTCGTTGATCCGCTAGATAGTGCGTCGATTTCTGCGGGCCTGCTCCGTCTGGCGGCGGATCGCCCGTTCCGCGACCGTCTGGCAGGCAATGCTCGAGCCAATGCTGCTCGGTTCAACTGGAACAAGAGCGCCGCCGAATTGCTGGATATCTTTCAGGATGCCATGCGAACTATCGCACCGTGAGTTATCGTGTCGCGCGGAAAACCTCCTGAAATCAAGGGCGTTACAAGGCCCGTCTTGCCTCCGCTCGTATTCGCTCGACAATGGATTTCACACCGTTGGAGCGTTGCGGGGTGAGATGTTCGGCAAGGCCGAGGGTCTTGAAGGTGGCATCAGCGTCGGTGGTAAGGATTTCATCCGTGGTCTTGCCGTCAAACAATGCGAGGATCACCGTCAACAGGCCACGCACGATGTGCGCATCGCTGTCGGCGAGTAAATGCAGGATCTGGCCCCTGTCGGACATGTTGCGGGAGACGGTAAGCCAGACCTGACTGGTACAGCCCTGCACCTTGTTTGCATCAGTGCGCTCCGCTTCGGGAAAGGCTTTCAGGTTCCGTCCCAGCTCAATGACGTACCGGTAGCGGTCCTCCCAATCGTCCAGAAGATCGAAATCGGCGATGATCGTGTCGATATTCGGCATGGGATTGGTAAAGCTCCTGAAAACGTCCGTGTTCCATATCGCACGGCGACCTGAGAAAACCTGCATTCGGCAAGAGGCCAGTTTACGCTTTTGTCAAACGGTTGGGCAATTGCTTCCGCCCGCTGTTCGGGCAATGCGCGTTTAAGCGTAAACGCATCTTGCTCTGGAAAATTGACCGGATTCCATAAGCGCATAGTCCGCGCAAAGATCAAGGCTCGATAAGCGGAAAAGAGTTGGGGTTATTGCCTGGCGCGACCGGGAACGTGCTTTTGCGTGGCCGTACGTGCCGCCCCAGTTGCGGTTTCGATCAGAGCCTCGGCGATTGGACGTTGCAAGGAGGAAGGGAGTGATCGAACGGTGGCATCGATGCGCCGGGCGGCTTCCGTCGTTGCGGGAATCAACGTCGATTGGGAAATGGTCATTGCGCCACGCTCGCTGTTGCGCGTCGGCTCGCCGTTCTTCGATAAGGCGAGGCTAGAAACGATGCCGATGGCAATAGTGATTCGCAACAGTTTGAACATGGGGGCATTTATTGCGCGGCGTTTGAAAGACGGATCATGGCTATTCCATAAACCGTATTGGCTCGGATCGCCGCAAGAGTACGATGATATAGTAAATACCTCGGGATGTGGGTTCTTCAGATTTTATTAACCAATGAAAGTAGTTAACAAAACAACAATAATGCCTTAATCATGTATCTGGTTGATAGTTATAAATATTTTTTATTGTATTGGTGTTGTGAAAACCATGATCTGTCGCGGGCATTAAAACTCTCTTAGGGCGCAGGAGCGAAGGTGCGCAGAAGAAAGAATTTTTGCGTCGTTGACAGCAAATCACCGTTAGCGTCGAAATCAAGGCCGAAGCTGGGGAGCATCACAAATGGATACGGTCGAGGGCCAGAGCCACCACCTCATGTCCGAACCGCTGTCGAACGTCTCCCGCAAACATCATGACGGGCACATTTTTCTTGTCGGGGCGATGCTGGTCGCCGTTCCGGTTCTGATCGTGTTCTGGCTTGTGCCTGGGTGGGGGGAAAATCTGTCTTTTGCGGCCTATGTGTCATGTGGCGTGTTAGCCGGGCTTGTGGGCATGGCATTAGCCGCCCATGTCGCAAAACGGAAAAGCAGGGTTGCTTCCTCCGCCCCTTTGACCTTTGCGGCTCTGACCCCTGAGGCTCGTCCCGTTTCCTTGATGCAGGCCGAGGGGCAACTCTTGCGATCAGGGACGGAACTGCTGAACCTCGAAGCCGAATTGGTTCTATCGGTGTTGGACGATCTCGTGACCTGGCATGATGGCCAGGGTGATGTCGTGCATGTGAGCGCAACCAGTGGGCAATCGTTCGCAGCTTTGAAGAGCAGCCTTATCGGTGAGGGATTATTCGCCCGCATTCATGTTGCCGACCGACCCGCATTCCTTAAGGCGATTAGCGATGTTGCCTGCGGACAGACGGTTTTTACCGCTCGCCTGCGTTTCGACATAAGTCAGCCGCGGGAGAAAGCTCCTGCGGGGAAACGGCGCAAGCCATTCCGGAAACCGGTTTTCCGCTGGATGGATATGCGGGTCTCTCGGCTGAATCGTCCGGCGGCGTTCGGCTCCGGTCGGGCAAGCGTGGTTGTCCTGTTGCGCGATGTCGAATCGCATCAACAGGAGATTGAGGATGCCAGGGCCGAAACGAAAGCTATGCGGGAGACAGTCTCCGGCAGAGATGAACTGATTGCCGCCATCGGTCGGGATTTGCGCGGCACGCTCGATGCCCTCGGCAATTACTCACGGCTGTTCGCCACCGATTTTCTGGCGCTCGATCCTGGTCAGCGTCAGGATTATGCCGTTCTTATCGACGAATCCGTCCGACATCTGCGAACCGTGGCCGAGGGACTCAATGTCCTGTCTGCGGGCGATACCGGCAGGTGCGAAGAAAATATCGAGCCGGTCGATTTCGCGCGTCTGGCTCGTTCCTGCTGCGACGCAATTCGGGAAAGAGCGATGGCGAAGGGTGTGACTATCGCCCGTGACATAGCGCCCGGTGTGCCGGCTATCGCAGGCGAGGGGCGAGTATTCCGGCAGATCTTTGACAGCCTCCTATCCTCGGCACTCGATGCCTCTCCACAGGGCAGCAAGATCGGCGTCGGTATCGGCAGGCGTGTTGACGAATCCGGGGAAATGCTCGTCCTGCAGGTGCGGAACGTTAGATGCGGAGAAGGGGAAAGGGCCATTCCGTCCGTGCCCGAACTCGGTCGGCTGGTCGCGCACGGCCTTGCCACATCGCAGCAGGCCGACATGATGGTCGAGACGGATCATGATGGTGGGACATTGGTGACAGTCCAGTGGCCGTTGAAAACCATCGTGCGAAACCGCCCGTTCAGCCTCCTGAATTTGCCGGGCGTAGATCGACCCCGTTATAAGGAAGAAAGGATGAAACGCTTTGCGTGAGAGACTTTCCCCCCGTGCGCATCCGGATTTTGCCGATCAGGCGGGTGCAACACGTCGCGGTCGGCAGC
>JAVBRX010000175.1:0-3394 GCA_031547465.1 Microvirga sp.
TCGGTGACGCAGGTCGGCGCCAACACGGTTGTCAGTATCGACCGTGACGGCGCGGGTGGAGCTTACAGCTCGACGGTTCTGGTGACGTTGAACAACGTCCAGACCAGCCTCGAAGAGCTGCTGGCCAACCACCAGATCGTCGTTTAACCGGGACGGCAGTCCGGAAACGGCCTGACAATCATCCGGGCGGCGAGGCAAAACCCCGCCGCCCTTTTTCATGAGCCATTGCCGGTGGGACGGTAACAGTATTCACTCGGACATTCATGAAGCGGAGCCTGAACCAATGTTCGACGAACTTGTGTTTGTTGTGATATGTACTGGCGTTTGCGGGCAACATCCGGACGGGTCTGCTCCGTCGCATATAGCGTTTTTTTGTAACTCAACCCTTCGGTGCGACCGAACGTCCACACCACCCGGCTATCCGTCTTGATCCCGCGCTCGGCTAGTTCAGCCACCAGTTTGCGCAAAGTGAACGGACCGGAACGAATGCGCTTGCGCAACCACTCGCCCGAAGCGCCGGAAAGGGTGTGCTTCTTGTGGCCGCCGGTCTTACCGGGGCAATGCTGCCTGTCTCAGTCCGCAGTTTCTTCCACTTCGGGATGCAGGAAGGGCTGATGTTGAACTGCGCCGCCAGCGAGCGGATTGTCTCTCCGGCGTCCATCCGCTCCTCCCAAATCACCGCGGATTAAGGAATCAGAATTCCCAAAAAAGGAATCCCGATTTCATCAAAAAACACCATGCTCTAGTGTACCGTTGATTTCGCTGGGACACTTCTTAAAGAGCGGAAGTTTGACCATTATCGGATCCAGAATCCGACCGTGGTATGGAAACAGGTGCTTCCTGCCACAGGGAAGTGAATTGCCAGCTTCTTTTCGTATAAACTCAGCTCTCAACTGCACCCGGTTGTGCCGCCGCAGGTGTCGCATTTCAGGCAGGTGCCGTTGCGGACCAGGGTGAAATTGGCGCATTCCGGGCAAGCTTCGCCGACATAACCTTTCATGCGCGCTTCGGCGCGGCGGCTGGCGGTACTCGGCGTGGGGCCGGCAAGGGTTGAGAAGCCGAGATCGGGGAGGGGGGCCGCTTGTGGTTCGCCCTGCGAAGGCTCACTCTTCAGCGCTACCGCGCCGATAGATGACAGGCTTACCGTTTGCTGGCCGGAGGAGAGCGCCAGCGTGCCGCCTGAAACCAGCATCAGCTTGTCGGAATTGCCGCGTACGAAACCCTTGGAGATAACCTTGGTCGCCGGTCGTGCATCGGTCGAGGGGGCGCGGGACTGGTCTTCGCCCTTGCCGATCACGTCATGGCCGATCTCGGATGGATCGACATGGGCGAGATCGTTGCGACCGATATAGGAGACCGCCAGTTCCCGGAACACATAATCAATGATTGATGTCGCGTTCTTGATGCGCTCGTTGCCCTGCACGAAACCAGCTGGCTCGAAGCGGGTGAAGGTGAAAGCTTCGACATATTCTTCCAGCGGTACGCCATATTGCAGGCCGAGGGAGACGGCGATGGCGAAATTGTTCATCATCGCCCGGAAGGCCGCGCCTTCCTTGTGCATGTCTATGAATATCTCGCCGAGGCGTCCGTCGTCGTATTCGCCGGTGCGCAGGTAAACTTTGTGACCGCCGACAACCGCTTTCTGCGTATAGCCCTTGCGGCGATCCGGCATCTTCTCGCGCTCGCGCACCGCAATCTGACGCTCGATAATCTTCTCTACGATCTTCTCTGTCACTTGCGCCGCCTTGGCGGCGGCGGGCAGGGCGGCGAGGGCTTCCGCGACCTCGTCCGCCTCGTCGTCCTCGTCGGCGATCAGGGCGGCGTTCAGCGGCTGCGACAGTTTAGAGCCATCGCGATAGAGCGCGTTGGCCTTGAGTGCCAGCCGCCAGGAGAGCATGTAGGCGTTCTTGCAATCCTCGACGGTTGCCGCGTTCGGCATGTTGATCGTCTTTGAGATCGCTCCGGAGATGAACGGCTGCGCTGCCGCCATCATGTGAATATGGCTCTCCACCGACAGGAAACGCTTGCCGATGCGTCCGCACGGATTGGCGCAATCGAACACCGGATAGTGCTCGGCCTTCAGGTGTGGCGCGCCCTCAAGGGTCATCGCGCCGCAGACATGGATATTGGCGACATCGATGTCGGTCTTAGAGAAGCCGAGAAAGGTCAAGAGATCGAAGGATGGATCGTCGAGTCGCGCGGCGGGAACGTTCAGGGCTTCGGTAAGGAAATCCTCGCCGAGCGTCCAGCGGTTGAACACGAATTTGATGTCGAAGGCGGCTTTCAGGCTTTTTTCGATCAGGTCGAGCTTTTCGGCGGTGAAGCCACGGGCCATGAGCGCAGTATGATTGATGGCGGGGGCTTGCCGCAGCGACGAATGGCCGACGGCATAAGCCTCGATTTCGGCAATATCGGATTCACGATAGCCGAGGCTGCGCAGAGCATCCGGCACGGCGCGGTTGATGATCTTGAAATAGCCGCCTCCGGCGAGCTTCTTGAATTTCACCAAGGCGAAATCCGGCTCGATGCCGGTGGTGTCGCAATCCATCACCAGACCGATTGTGCCGGTGGGGGCGATGACCGTGGTCTGGGCGTTGCGATAGCCGTGGCGTTCGCCAAGTTCGAGAGCCTGATCCCACACCGCCTTGGCGCGCTCGATGAGCAACGTATCCGGGCAAGAGGCATGATCGAGCGGCACCGGGTCGACGCTCAGATTCTCGTAGCCTTCGTTGAGGCCATGGGCGGCGCGGCGATGGTTGCGGATTACCCGCAGCATATGGCGGGCATTTTTCTCGTAGCGCATGAACGGCCCGAGTTCTCCGGCCATTTCCGCCGAAGTCGCGTAGGCAATGCCGGTCATGATGGAGGTGATCGTGCCGCATAGTGCCCGGCCCTGCTGGGAATCGTAAGATAACCCCATGGTCATCAGCAGGCCGCCGATATTGGCGAAGCCGAGGCCAAGGGTGCGATATTCATAAGAAAGCTCAGCAATCTCGCGTGAGGGGAACTGCGCCATCAGCACGGAAATTTCCAGCACCAATGTCCATAGACGGCAGACATGCTCGAAGGAGTTGACATCGAAACGGCGTGTCTCGCGATTGTAAAAAGCGAGCAGATTGGCCGAAGCGAGGTTGCAGGCAGTATCGTCGAGGAACATATATTCCGAGCAGGGGTTCGAGGCGCGGATGCGCCCGCCTGCCGGGCAGGTGTGCCAGTCGTTCATCGTCGTATTGAAATGCAGGCCAGGATCGGCAGAAGCCCAGGCGGCGCGGGCGACCTCGATCAGCCGCTGGTCCGGGCAGGAAGCGGCGTCGAGCGCCACCGGCGTCACCGCCAGGCCTTCATAGCCGCTGGTCACGCCATGGGCGGCGCGGCGATGGTTGCGGATGACCCG
>JAVBRX010000061.1:0-4981 GCA_031547465.1 Microvirga sp.
TCGGTGACGCAGGTCGGCGCCAACACGGTTGTCAGTATCGACCGTGACGGCGCGGGTGGAGCTTACAGCTCGACGGTTCTGGTGACGTTGAACAACGTCCAGACCAGCCTCGAAGAGCTGCTGGCCAACCACCAGATCGTCCTTTAACCGGGACGACAGGCCGGAAACGGCCTGACAATCATCCGGGCGGCGGGGCAAAACCCCGCCGCCCTTTTTCTATGGGGCATTGTTTTCATGGGGCCTGACCGATGCGTCAGCCCGGGGGCTGGGCGGAACAGGCGGTCAGGCCAGCCATATCGCAAGCGTTCGAGGGAACCGGGGGGATGGTTTCCTGCGCTCACGAAACGGCATCAGGAGAGGAGATAGGGCTGGCCAGCTTTCCGTAAAGCCCCGATTGCAGTTTTTGCGGGCTGAGATTGTTCGCTATGGAGAAACGAAAACGCCGCCCGTTCGGGCGGCGCGTTCCGGTTCTTCAAGGAACCGGCCTGTTTATTTTTACCTGTCTGAGAATAAGTGTTATCCGAGGCGCTTCAGTTCCATCTTCGGGCAGCGGTTCATGACCACGGTCAGGCCCTTGGCCTCGGCCCGCCGGGCAGCATCCTCGTTGACGACGCCGATCTGCATCCAGATCACTTTCGGCAAGGTGGCGAGGGCCAGGGTTTCGTCGGTCACTTCCCCCGCAGATTCGGAGTTGCGGAAAATGTCCACCATATCGACCGGCTTCGGAATATCCGCCAGGGTGCCGTAAACCTTCTGGCCGAGAATTTCCTTGCCCGCGAGGCCGGGATTGATCGGAATGATCTCGTAACCCTTGTTCAGAAGGAAGTTCATCACCTCGTAGCTCGGACGCTCCGTATTGGCGGAAGCGCCGACAAGGGCGATGGTTTTGACGCTGCTCAGAATGCCGCGAATGAGATCGTCCGAGTAAGAGTGCGAATGGGTGTTCATGGGGTGCCGCCTTCCAAAACGCCGTCGTTACTAGAGTGTCTTGCGTTTACAGGGAATCGCAAAACGCTCTAACTTCTTTGATTTTGCAATGTTTCTTGCGTTTAACCGGTATCCACTTAAACGCACATTGCTCTAAAGAGAACCGCCTCAGTCGAAGCTTTTGCCGTTCAGGCCTCCGGGAACAGTACCGCGTTTCCGCACAGCCTGCCAATAGGGTTTAGGGAGAACGCCGCAATCCCTTTTGCTGCCCTTTTGTGCCCTCGACCTGTCGTTCTGTTTGCCTGGAACCGAGGCTGACAGGTCTGGACGATTACATCAAATCCCTGGATCGCGATGCCGTGATCTCCCTGCTCAAGCGGCATCAGGATGAGATTTCGCGGCGATGATCTATGTCTCTGACCACGGTGAATCGCTTGGCGAACATGGGCTTTATCTGCATGGCGTTCCGTATGCGTTCGCGCCGGAGCAGCAGACGCATGTGCCATTCCTGATGTGGATGCCGCCCGATTTTCTGCGGGAAGCGGGGCTGGACCGTGCCTGCCTGGCGGGCGGCGCAAAATGGCGTTTTCTCGCAGGATTATCTGTACCATTCGATGCTGGGACTGCTCGACATTTCGACCAGCGTCTACAGCCGGAGCAGGATCTGTTCAAACCGTGCCGCGAGGAAAAGCAGGCTGCGCAGTGACCATTCCCGTGTGGCGATTGCCTTCGCCCGGAGTTTGAATTAGAGCATCTTCCGCTTGGGCGAAGAATGCCCAATGGCTTGCTGGTCTTGATTTCCCCACTTTGAGCCATGCCCGGACCAGACCGGAGGAGATACGCCATGAGCGCCCAGAAGAAGGTATTCATCGATGGCGAGGCCGGAACGACGGGGCTTGGTATTCGTGAGCGTCTGATGTCGGTTCCTGGGATCGAGGTCGTCAGCATCGCTCCTGAACTGCGGAAAGATCCGGCGGCAAAAAAGGCGCTATTGTCGGAAATCGATGTCGCGGTTCTGTGTCTGCCCGATGCTGCGGCTATCGAGACGGTGGCGATGGTCGATGCCATGGGAACGAAAGGGCCGCGCCTGCTCGATGCCTCCACGGCGCACCGCACCGCTCCCGGCTGGGTCTACGGTTTTGCCGAAATGGCGCCGGAACAGGGCGAGGCGATTGCCCGAGCCGCAAAAGTCGCCAACCCCGGCTGCTATCCGACCGGAGCGATTGCCCTGATCCGCCCCCTGGTGATCGCCGGGTTGATTGCCCCGGATCATCCGCTGACGGTCAATGCGGTCAGCGGCTATAGCGGTGGTGGCAAAGGCATGATTGAGGCTTACGAGGCGGGAACCGCGCCATCGTTCGAACTCTACGGCCTATCGCTCAAACACAAGCATCTTCCGGAATTGCAGACTTATAGCGGCCTGTCGCGGCTACCAATCTTCGTTCCGTCCGTCGGTAATTTCCGGCAGGGAATGCTGGTCAGTATACCGTTGCACCTCGATACGCTGGTGGGTAATCCATCGGCGCGGGATATCGAAGCGGTTCTGTATCAGGCGTATTCCTCTTCCGGTCTCGTGCGGGTTGTCGCCACCGAGAACGAGGGCAGGCGGGTGGAGCGGATCGAGGCGGAAGCGCTCAACGATAGCGATATGCTCGAATTGCGGGTGTTTTCCAATCCGGCGGCCCGGCAGGCGGTGCTGGTCGCGCGGCTCGACAATCTTGGCAAAGGCGCGTCCGGCGCAGCGGTGCAGAACCTGAAACTGATGCTTGGGCTGTGATGGCGCGTTGAAGGCCAGGAATCCCGCAGGTTTGACAGGGTGTGCAGAACGTTTGGCGAGAGCGGAACGTCATCCTGCTGTTTTTATTGAATAATTTCGCAGACCACAGAAGATGGTTTCCATGAGTGTGTTCTTTTTGCGACTCACTATGGAAAAAGTGTTACGGGCGGATAAGGCAGAGCCGGGCAAAACAGCTATCCGCCTGAAACCTTTTATAAGTAAAAATATCTTGAATACTTGATTGCTATTCATATTATCTGTTTGCTCCCTGCTATTGGCAGCTTGCTTCTCATAAAGCTACAGTAATTCCCGGTGAGTAAAAAACGCCTCAAACCCGCATCTTCCGGCGAAGCTGTGCCATTTTCCAATTGCTCTTGCCAAGAGATCGAAGGATTGTGCGCCCGATCAATGGTTAACGATGCGTTAAAAGGCACTCAAAAACGCCTTGTTTTCAAGAAAACGCGCGAACCAGGACAGATTTTGGGCGGGCTTGCGAACGACTCATCGGCGCCCCGTCCGTACAGGGAAGCGGGGCTACAATGGCGAGAGTTTCACGTCATGCCGCATTGGCGGCGATTTCAGTTGCGGCGTTATGCGCTGCGAGTTCGTCGGCGTTCGCCGGGGCGTTCGGTCTGCGCGAACAGAGCGCAACGGCGCAAGGTATGTCATTCGCGGGTGCTGCGGCTGGTGGCAGTGCCTCGTCGCTGTTCTGGAACCCGGCGACGATGACGCAAAATCCCGGCATCACGGCGGAGTTTCACCTTACGGCGATTATCCCCACCGCCGAACTGGAGCCGACTTATCTCGCCATTCCGACCCTGGCGAGGCTCGGCAATTCCGGCGATCTGGCAAAGGATGCCATTCTGCCCGCGACCTATGCCAGCTATCAGATCAACGATAGCCTGTTCCTCGGCCTTTATGTCGGCGCGCCGTTCGGCATGACCACCAAGCCGAATCCGGTCTGGTACGGGCAAGCCTATGCGCGCACCACGAGCGTGAGGAGCTATGAGGTCGAGCCGACCGTTGCTTACAAGGTGAACGACTTCCTTTCCCTCGGTGCCGGTGTCCGGCTCAATTACTTCGACGTGCGCTACATGTCGGCGACAGGGTTGACGCCGTTTTCCCCCACGGCGGGGCTGGAAGGTGACAGCTATGGCGTCGGCTTCTCCCTCGGCGCAACCTTCACTCCAACATCCGGAACGCAGATCGGTATCGGCTATCGTTCGATGGTAAGCCACGATCTCGAAGGCAAGTTTGCCGGAGCTATTCCGATCAAGGCGCATATCGTGCTGCCGGAATCGGTGAGCCTCGGCCTGCGCCAGCGCATAACCGACGATCTGACCCTCAACGCCACCGCCGAATGGACCAAGTGGAGCCGCCTGCGCTATCCGCGTGTCTACAACGACATGACCGGAACCCTCCTGGGTCCGGCTCCGTTCTTGCCTCTTGGTTACGATGATGGCTGGTTCGTGTCTGTCGGTGGTGAATACAAGGTCACCAACCAACTCACCGCGCGGGCCGGTGTCGGCTATGAATGGTCGCCGATCAGCGCCGAGGTGCGTTCGCCCCGTCTGCCCGATACAGACCGGATCTGGGCGTCGATCGGTGCCGGATATCAGATCACGGACAGGATCGCCATCGATCTTGCGTATACGCACCTGTTCCCGATGGATGACGAACTCAACATTGATCCCGGTAATCCGAACTATAAAGCTCCCCTCCGGATTGACAGCAAGATTGATAATGCCGGGATCGACATCGTTTCGGTTGCCTTGCGGATTCAGTTGAACGATCCGAAGCCGGTGGTGCGCAAGTACTGACCGGATTGCAAAGGTCGAATGGAAAAGGACGCCTTGCGGCGTCCTTTTTTCATGAAGCTAACCCATTTGCGTATGAAACTGCTGTCGTCCGCTTCTGTTCTCTAGAATATTTCGCACCAAAGTGGGACCCGCACAGCGGAACAAGATGGGGGAAACAAATGAAATCGGATCAGGATACGTTCCCGTGGAGATGCATCCCGCGTGCCTCCACCCAATCGAGATGGGTCTCCTAAAAACTGCAACCGGGGCTTTACGGAAAGCTGGCCAGCTCTATCTCCTCTCCTGAGGCCGTTTCGTGGGCGCAGGAAACCATCCCCCCGGTTCCCCCGAACGCTTGCGATACGGCTGGCATGGCTGACCTGACCGCCTGTTCCCGCTCCACCCCCGGGCTGGCGCATCGGTCAGGCCCCATGAAAACAATGCCCCATAGAAAAAGGGCGGCGGGGTTTTGCCCCGC
>JAVBRX010000146.1:0-2683 GCA_031547465.1 Microvirga sp.
CTATCGCGAGGGCGATCTCGTCAAGATGTCGATTCTCGTCAACGCCGAGCCGGTGGATGCCCTGTCGATGCTGGTGCATCGCAGCCGCGCCGATGCCCGCGGGCGCGCCATGTGCGAGAAGCTGAAAGAGCTGATTCCACCGCACATGTTCCAGATTCCGATCCAGGCGGCAATCGGCGGCAAGATCATCGCCCGCGAAACCGTCCGCGCGCTACGCAAGGACGTGACCGCCAAATGCTACGGCGGCGACGTCACCCGCAAGCGCAAGCTGCTCGACAAGCAGAAGGAAGGCAAGAAGCGGATGCGGCAGTTCGGCAAGGTTGAAATCCCGCAGGAGGCCTTCATCGCCGCCCTGAAAATGGATAACTGAAAGCAGGCTTCTGCCGGACGTCCATCAGGTTCGCCGAACCCATCTCTCATTTCCCCGCCCATCTGATAGCGGTGAGAAGCTTGCGCCGTTGAGGCGAGGAGGCTGGCAATGGGCGTAGTTGGCGATGTAGAACTCCCAGCGTTCGTCGTCGGAAATTTCCTGCTGCGGCATGATGCAATAGAGCATTTTCCGCCGAAGTGGCCACCGGTTCGGCGCAAGAAAATGCGGCAAATAAAGGAAAGCTAGAGCGCAATCCGATGCAATTTGATCGGATCGCGCTCTGGACAATCGTCATACAATTGTCGCGCCTCGACCGGACGCCAGACATCGATCATCCGACATAAGAAAGAACAATAACAAAATTCCTCATCTCCTTTAAAGTGGCTTTCCCAAAAGGCTTCATCAGGGCATTATCGTGACCGCTTGTCTGGTCGGTAAAATGGGGGACACGATGCTTGAAGCAGATATGGAAATAGAAACAAAACCAAAACTGTTTATTGAGCACGACGACCCAGGACTATCCCGCCCGAATGATGCGCAAAGCGAGGATACTCACGCTGCTCCCGAAAACGAAGATAGCGAAGACGTTGATAATGAGAACGAATCTCAAAATCCTCCGACACGTTTCTTCAGCTTTCCTTTGCGGGGTATGAGTTTAAACCCGATCCTAGACATCAGCGCGCCCCTTTTATCGCTTGCCCTGCGTTTGTCGGCCCTGAGCAATTATAAGAGAATCGATACCCTTAATCGACGCATGAACATCGGTATTGAATCCATCGAGATAGAACTGCATCGCCTTGGCTATGACTGGTCTGCCCCCTGAGAAGTGGTCCACCGTGTAGTATGTCTTTTGGCATGAGAGGAGGACCGAGGAATGGCGCGCAAACGCTACAAAGTCGAGGAGATCGTCGCGAAGCTTCGTCAGGTTGAAGTACTGACGTCGCAGGGCCGGACGGCAGCGGAAGCGATCCGCTCGATTGGGGTTACGGAAGTGACGTATTACCGGTGGCGGCAGGAATACGGCGGCCTGAAGGGGGATCAGGTGAAGCGGCTGAAGGAGCTTGAAGCGGAGAACGCCCGCCTTCGCCGGGCGATATCCGATCTGACGCTGGACAAGATGATATTGGCGGAGGCGGCACGGGGAAACTTCTGAGCCCTGCGCGTCGTCGGAGCTGTGTTGCTCATGTGGTGACAGAACTCGGTGTCTCGGAACGACGTGCTTGCCGTGTTCTTCGCCAACAGCGTTCGACGCAGCGCAAGGTCCGGCGAAGCCCGGACGACGAAGCGGCTCTGACCACAGACATCGTCGCTCTTGCCACCCGTTATGGCCGCTATGGCTATCGCCGGATCACCGCCCTGTTGCGGCAATCGGGCTGGCGGGTGAACCACAAGCGGGTCGAGCGGATCTGGCGGCGCGAGGGGCTGAAAGTTCCCATGAAGCAGCCGAAGAAGGGCCGGTTATGGCTCAACGACGGTTCCTGCATCCGGCTACGGTCGGAATATCCCAACCATGTCTGGTCTTACGATTTTGTCGAGGACCGCACCCATGATGGAAGGAAATATCGGATGCTGAACATCCTCGATGAGTTCAGCCGCGAGTGTCTGTCAATCCGCGTGAACCGCAGGCTCCGCTCCAGCGATGTCATCGACGCTTTGGCGGACCTGTTCATCCTGCGCGGTCTTCCGGCTTATATCCGTTCCGACAACGGTCCGGAGTTCATCGCCGAGGCCTTGCGGCACTGGCTGAAGGAACTCAAGGTTCAAACCGCTTATATCGAGCCGGGAAGTCCTTGGGAAAACGGATACATCGAAAGCTTCAATGCCCGCCTGCGCGACGAGCTTCTCAACGGCGAAATCTTCTACACCCGTGAGGAGGCAAAGGCCGTCATCGAAACCTGGCGACGCCATTACAATACTGTGCGGCCCCATTCAGCGCTTCGCTATCAACCGCCCGCACCGCAAACAGTGCTATGGCCGCCGCTGCAACCCCAACCAACTGCGACGGCCATAGCACTGGCGTCACAGCCACTGTTGAACTAACATTCAAACTGGACCACCAACGGGGGGCCGGTCAGTGTATCCGTATCCGTCGGCCTTTTGATTTCCAGCTCCGGCTGCGGCTGGGTTTCCGGTTGAGGGTCGTCGCCGGACAGATTGTCAATAATCCAACGGATAACACCGATGATGATCTTGGCCTTGCTTTTGCCTCCTGGTTTGGGGTTCGGCGCTGGCTTCGTTTTCGGATTGGGTCTCGGAATGGTTTTCGGCTGCTGCGGCGTAAGATATTTCCGGTCCTCGTCCAAAAGCGCCAGT
>JAVBRX010000056.1:0-18626 GCA_031547465.1 Microvirga sp.
AAGGGCTACTGACGGCGCTTATTCCCAACACCGCACTTTAAGATAAGTCAAACAGACTTACCTGTCCTCCCCCGGCCTTGGCTTGGCCGCCGACTCCGCCGAAGCGCACCTGCGGCCCGAGCCTTTCCTTCAAGGCCAGCATCAGTTTCGCACCGAGTTGATCGCCGGATTCCTCGCCCGTTATCAGCCAGATATGCTGCGGGCGCTTGGCATCAGGCATCGGCCCTCTCCATTATTTTGCTTTCCTGCCAAGGTGGGATGGCACCGACCAGATAAAGGCCGAGGCGATCAGCAACGGCAATCGTTTCATCAATATCGACGATCAGTGACGTTCCGGCACCAATGGCGACACCGTTCAACCCGGCCTTATGTGCTTCCCGGACGGTGCGAGGGCCTATGGCCGGCATATCAAAACGTAAATCCTGCCCCGCTTTTGCCGCCTTGACGAGCGCGCCGCGCAACGATGGCCGCGACAGAAAAAAATGACGCTGTACCGCGTTCGTGCGGCGAAGCATCCGGTCGGTACCTTCCGGCCCTTCGATGGCAAGAACCCGTTCGCCACTGACCGCCACCGCCTGTCCGACATCGAATGGAGATAATGCCTGCAACACCCGGAACCCGACAGAGATCACGGCCCGATCCTCGACCGTTGGCATCACTCTTCCCAGGACTCCAACGGAAGCCGTTACCCCGGGCATCAGTTCATGCACCCCGGTAACCCTGAACCCATTTCCTTCAAGGATAGATACCGCCCCGCGCAACAGGTTGTCATCACCCTTCGAGATGATGGTGCGGATTTCCTGGCGATTGGCAAACAGGGTGAAAGCGCCGAACAGGGCTGCCGCGCTCGGACGGTGCACGGCTCCGGCCAGGGTAATGAGGGCCGGTTTCCAGATGCGCAATTGCGCTTCTATGGCCTTGAGATCAAGGAGATTAACCACAGCATCGGCGCGGGCGC
This sequence comes from Microvirga sp., assembly GCA_031547465.1. Taxonomy (GTDB): domain Bacteria; phylum Pseudomonadota; class Alphaproteobacteria; order Rhizobiales; family Beijerinckiaceae; genus Hohaiivirga. The sequence goes on from JAVBRX010000056.1 coordinate 959, forward strand.
GGACATCCCGGTCCGCGAAACCGCGAAAGGCCAGCAACCGGAACGTCCGACCTTCGGACAGAAGATGATCCGCCAATTGCCGTGGCAGACACCCGCCCCCAGCCAGAATTACCACCGGACCATTGTCAGCAGAAGGCATCAGGGCTCGCCTTGCAGATCCTGCGGCGTACAGATCGACCGTTTGCCACCCTCGCGGATGAAGGTGATGATTTCCTGAACGATGACATGATCGGCAAACTCGGCTGCGACATCCTCGACCCGCTCCATAAGCGTGCCTTCATCTGCAAACAGCAGCCGGTAGGCCCGACGCAACGTATGGATATCCTCGCGGGAGAAGCCACGCCGTTGCAGGCCGATGATGTTCAGCCCTGACAGATGCGCCCGCTGGCCGATCGCCATGCCGTAAGGAATGAGATCGTTGCCGAGACCGGACATCCCGCATAGGAACGAATGCGCGCCGACACGGGAAAACTGTATGACCCCGCCGCCTCCGCCGATGATGACGAAATCCCCCACCGTCACATGCCCGGCAAGCATGACGTTATTGGAAAAGACGACATTGTTGCCGACATGGCAATCGTGACCGATGTGGGAATTGGCGAGGAACGCACAGTGGTTGCCGATTACCGTCTCGTTGCCGCCGCCCTCGGTGCCGGGGTTTATCGTCACGCCTTCGCGGATCAGGCAATCGGAGCCGATGGCCAGCGTCGATCGCTCGCCCCTGAACTTCAGATCTTGCGGCTGATGACCGATGGAAGCGAAGGGGAAAATCTTCGTACGTGCGCCAATGGCGGTCGTTCCGGCAACGACGACATGGCTTACCAGCTCGCAGTCATCCCCCAGAACAACCTCCGGGCCAACAACACAATAAGGGCCGATTTTGACATCGCTTCCCAGCTTGGCCCCGTCCTCGACGATTGCGGTTGGATGAATAGCCATAATCACTCCGTTACGATCATCGCTGAAAGCTCCGCCTCGCAGACCAGCGTGCCGTCGACCTTCGCCTCGCCGCGATACCACCACATGTTGCGGCGGTTGTTCAGTTTACGCATATGGTACTCTACGACGTCGCCCGGCACGACTGGCTTGCGGAACTTGGTTTTGTCGATTGTCATGAAGAACACGTGCTTCGGACGTGCGGCCTGCGCCAGCTTGGATAGAACACAAATCGCCCCTGCCGTCTGCGCCATGCCCTCGACGAGAAGGACGCCCGGAAAAACCGGCAATGTCGGAAAATGACCGGTGAATTGCGGTTCATTGAACGTCACATTCTTGATTCCGACGCAGGATTCATCCTCGTTGATGTCCCGTATCCTGTCGACGAGCAGAAACGGATAACGGTGCGGCAGCAAATCGAGAATGCGCACGATATCAACGGTTTCCAGCTTGGTCGGCATCTCGCTCATTGATCTCACATCCCTGTTTTCGTTTCATCCTTTTGCTGGCAAGTTTGGGTATCGGGCCAGCAACTTGGTAATGACTGCCCTTACAATCAGTCTTCCGGCGCATCGTCCATCACCCGCCCCGGACGACGCAGTGCCAACCGCTTGAGCATCGCCCATTGCCGGACCCAATCCTGGAACGGCTGGGCGGGAATACCGGCTACGCGCGCACCACGCGGAACGTCATTGTTAACACCGCTATAGGCGGCAATCTGTGCTCCGGCTCCGATCGTGATATGCCCGGCAACCCCGACACCACCGCCCATGACGACGAAATCCTCCAGAACGGTCGAGCCAGCGATGCCGACATTGGCGACGATCACACAATGCCTGCCGATATTCACGTTATGGCCGATCTGCACCAAATTGTCGATTTTTGTGCCTTCACCGATCACCGTATCGCGGCTTGCGCCCCGGTCAATCGTTGAATTAGCACCGATTTCGACATCATCCTGAATGATCACACGCCCGATTTGCGGAACCTTGAGATGCCCCTTCGGCCCCATGGCGAACCCGAATCCATCCTGACCGATGCGGACACCGGGATGAAGAATCACACGGTTGCCGATAAAGGCGTTCAGGATCGTCGTATTCGGACCGATGGAGCAATCCCGGCCAATCCGGACATGAGCTCCGATCACTGCGTGCGAACCGATCACCGAACCTGAGCCAATTTCGGCGTATGGTCCGATCACCGCCCCCGGATCGACCAGAACATGCTGTTCGAGCCTAGCGGTCGGGTGAACGAATGAACCGGGAGACACTCCGGTCGCCTCGAAATTTGAGGAAGGGCGAATCGCTGAGGGGTAGAGCAGCGTCATGGCACGGGCGAACGCATGATAGGGCTGATTCGTCACCAGCGCATATGTCGTTGCCGGAACTCTTCCGACATACCGTCTGGACACCAGGCAAAACCCGGCTCTGGTTTTTTCAAGATGCTCGACATAGGCCGGATTGTCCATATAGGCCAGATCGTCGGGACCTGCGGTCTCAAGCGGCGCGACATCGGCGATCGTAGTCTGCGGGTCGAGATTTTCAGGAACGAGGCATCCAGCCAATTCCGCGACGATGCGGATAGTCAGGATACGGTTGGCTGGAAAAAAAATCGGTTCCGTCATTGCAATCACACCGGCCAACGGATCGGATCAAGCATCAAATCCGCCCGTTCCTTTCATCTCTTCAAGACCGGACTGATGATGCAGAAAGCGATCGCTCCTGTGTGAGCAACCATTCTGCCAACAGCCAATCTCCTGCATAAACGATGCATTTGAAAAACATACCCGACATAAAGAAAGCCAACGGTCACGAAAATGACCGTTGGCAATCGTCCAAAACCCACCGCCGGTTTTAATACTTGAAGCCGCTGGACATCCGGAATGCCTGCGTACGGTCGCCACCGACTCTTATGCCATTTATGATCTCACCATCGTCCTTGGTAAGGGCGTAAGCATAATCGAAGCGGATCGGACCGAGAGGCGATGCCCACAGAAGGCTGGCGCCGACAGAAGAGCGGATCATCTTGTTGTCGCGGATCCGGATGCACTCCTGTGCCTTCGTCGCCGATTGCTGGCAGGCGCCGGACACGGGATCGTAACCGTTGATGATGCTGTTATTGTCGATATCGAACAGCGTATTGCCCTTATATCCGAACAACGTACCGGCATCGGCGAAAACCGCCCCCTTCAGCCCGAACTCACGCGGAATACCTAGGATCGGGAACTGAACCTCAACGGTAGCGCCAAAGTAGGTGGTGCCGCCAATCGCGTTCGAACGGGAGTCGAGGCCGGAGATATCGCGAGGACCGATACCGGCAGGAGCGAAACCACGAACCAGTGTCGGGCCGAGGAAGAAGTTGTCGATAATGTTCAGTTTGCCATCGCCAAAGGCCTGGATATGACCACCCTGAACACGCACCATACCGACGAGATCTTCGGTAAGTTCCCTATAGTATCGAGCATCGCCCGCAATGCGGAAAAACTTCGAATCGCCGCCCAGACCGGCCACGTCTACTTTGACTTCGGCATAAAGGCCATCACGAGGGTCGCGCCGGTTGTCGAGAGTGCTGTAAACCAGCGTCGGGCCAATGAGGGATGTCAACGTCTTACCGGCAGCTTCCTTCAAAGCCAGAGACGCTTCGCCATTGTTCTCGCAGAATAACCGGTTTGGCATTCCATCTGGATTAAGCTGCGTGTACCCAGGGATCGGCGCCGAGCAATCGTTAAACGGCTCCTTGACGGTATTCGGGATGCGCACATCCTGCTCGTACAACGAATAGCGCAACGTTGCCGAGAACTCTTCCGTAATCGGCAGCCCCAACCGAAGCTGAAAGCCCGTCATCCGATTCTCGTAGCGCGAATATTTGGTCAGATCGGTATACTTGGAGAAGACGTCAATACCCGCCGCCATGCGATAACCGAGGAAATATGGCTCGGTAAACGAGAAATCGAACCCTCGACTGTTCTCACCGAGAGACCCGGCAATTCGCACATACTGGCCACGCCCAAGGAAGTTCGTCTCCGTCATTGAGACTTCGCCGATGACGCCGTCCGAAGTCGAATAACCGCCGCTGAAGGACACGGACCCAGTCGACTGATCTTCCACGTCCACATTGACGACCACCCGGTCCGGGGCAGATCCCGGCTCGTTGGTGATGCGCACTTTCTTGAAGTAGCCAAGAGCATTGAGCCGACGCTCAGCCCGGTCGATCAGGACCCGGTTATAAGCATCGCCCTCGCCGAGGTCGAACTCGCGGCGGATAACGGAATCGAGCGTACGCGTATTGCCGCGAACATTGATACGCTCAATGTAAACGCGCGGGCCGTCTTCGACCACATAACCGATATTGATCGTGCCATTGACAGGATCGCGGGTACCGACAGGCCGGACCTGCGCAAACGCATGCCCCCGCTTCGCCACCTCAACCGTCATGTCCTGAAGGGATTTCTCGACCGCAGTGCCGTTATACACGTCACCCGACGAGACTGCGACCTTCCGTTCCAACCCGGCGGCATCAACGGCGGGAATGCGCGAATCGACTCTCACGGAACCGATACGATATTGCCGCCCTTCCTCGATATAAATCGTAATGATGTAACCGCCCTTTTGCGCATCGAACTGCACATCCGTGCGGGTGATGCGAAAATCGGCATAACCGTTCTTCAGATAATAACGACGGATCAGTTCCTCATCGGAGGCGATCCGGTCCGGATCGTAGATGTCCGAGTTTTTAAGGAAACTGATGAAGTTCATCTCCGTGGTCGTCATCTGATTCCGCAGACGCCACGCGGAGATTGCCTCGTTGCCGATGAAATTGATTTCCTTGACGCCGGTCTTGTCGCCCTCATTGATCGTGAACACGACGTCGACCTTGCCGTTCGACAGCTCGACGATCCGGGGGGTAACGGTTGCCAGCCCCCGACCGCCGCGACGGTAGATTTCACGAATCATTTCAGCGTCAGCATTAACCATAGCCTGACTATAGGTACCGTAAGCCTGGCTCCTCAGTTCAGGAGCCAGTTGCGTTTTTTCGAGCTTTTTGTTGCCCTCGAACTGCACACTATTGATGATACGGCTACCGACGGCACTCCCTCGGGCTTCCTTCACGGAAACAACGGTCTGCCCCCCCTTCTGGGAGACGTTCACCGAAGAGAACATGCCACTGGCGATCAATGCTTCGCGAATTTGCGCCGGGCTTGCACCGGGGGTCACGTAGGAGCGGATCGTTTCCGAATCGACCTGGCGATTCCCGCGAACCACCACATTTTGCGCATATGCGGCGCCAAAGAGAAGGACACTTGCCACAACCCCGGCAAGAATGGTTCCGGCGGCTCGACGCATATGCTTCATTACTGTCGACATCATGAGGCCTGTTTTCTCTATTATCTTGTATTCTCACGTAAGCAGCGAAGCCGCTCCGTCATTTTAAGCCTTTCACAGGTACCACTAATCACCACCCGCTTCAGACCGTATAGCTTCTACAAACTTTCGCCATAAAAGCAAACCGTTCCCGTCCATATTTACGGTATTTTTGCCATAACGTGTCGTTCCAGTCACTTAGACTAGCGGGAAAGATATGGAATTCGGTTAATTTCCAAACAGTCGCGGCATCGTGTCGAGGGCCAGCACAAATACGGTTAACAGCACAATCAGCGTGAACCCGATGCGAAACCCGACTTCCTGGGTTGTCTCGCTCAAAGGTTTACCTCGCAAGGCCTCTATGAAATAGAACAGTAAATGTCCGCCATCCAGAACGGGAATCGGCAGTAGATTCGCCATGCCTATCCACATTGACAAGGCGGCAACGATATAGATCAGCAGTGAAATGTCCTTGTAATATGCAACTGTCGAGATTGTCTCAGCCGTTCCAACCGGTCCCTTGATGGTTGTAACAGACATTCGTCCGGAAACGATCAGTTTAATGATTCGAACATTTGTCTCGACGATTCGCCAACTGTTTCCGATGCCGGCAATAATTGATTCGGACAGGGAATAGTGGACTCGGCGCATTTCGGCGCGATCAGAGGACTGGATACCAATGATGGCGACGCTTGCGGGCGCAAGACGCTTGTCCAGCGCCGACTGGGAAGCGGGCTGTTCAAGAATCGGCTGGACCTGAAAGGTCTTCCGTTCCCCTCCCCGTTGTACGACGATGGTGAGGGTTCCTCCGGTTCCAAACTGAACAAGCCGGGGAATTTCATAATATGATTTTACCGGCGTGCCATCAATGGAAAGGATCAGGTCGCCGACCATCATTCCCGCCTTCTCAGCCGGTTTTCCTGGCGCAATCTGGCCGATGCGCGGCTCCATCTCCATCTTGCCGTAAAAGTAGGCAAAACCGCTCAAAATCAGGAAGCTGAGAAGAAAGTTGGCGATCGGCCCGGCGGCGACAATGGCGATCCGTTTCCAGACATTCTGTCCGGCAAGCGTCTTGCTCTTTTCCTCGTTCGTCAATTCCCGGATTGTTTCGGTATCCGGGACACTTGCCGCATCGGCATCGCCGAAAAACTTGACATACCCGCCAAGCGGCAGAATGCCGATTTTCCAGATCGTGCCGTGCTTATCGACCCATTGGCAGATAGCCTTGCCGAAGCCGATAGAGAAGGTCGTGATGCCGACACCGCACCACCGCCCGACAAGGAAATGCCCCATCTCGTGGATGGCGATAATCAGGCCGAAAACCAAAGGAAGCGCAATGACGGCCAGTGCGAACCCGATCAAGTCGATATTCATCCCGGATAATTTCTCCAGTAAGTCCGTATTTCATCCGCACGACCGACATCGGAAAAATACGATTTTTGCAAAAGAAAACGTAGAGGGCTTTCGGCACCGTGCATCCTATCGCACGAATGATTCCTGAAAAACAAGGAATGCAAAGGCGATCATAGCCTTAATCGTGGCGAAGCCATGATTGAGGAAACCGGCCCATTCCTTCAACTGGTGGCGACAGCGCCGATGGCTGTTTCGGCGACACGACGCGCTTCCGCATCAATCTGAAGCGCCTCCTCGACACTACTCGGAGGCGACAGGCGATGTCCGGCAAACGAATCGCAAACACGGGCAACAAGTTTCGCGATATCCGGAAAACCGATCCGCCGTTGCAGAAAAGCGGCAACAGCGATCTCGTTGGCAGCATTGAGAACGGTCGTCGCCGCTCCACCTGCCTGCAAAGCCTGCTTTGCAAGCGTGAGGCATGGAAACCGGTTTTCGTCCACGGCTTCGAATGTCAGCGTTGCCAAAGCCGTCAGATCGAGTTTCGGAAAATCGGTAGCAAACCGGCGCTCCGTTGCCAGGGCGTTGGCAATCGGCACTTTCATATCCGGCAGAGCCATCTCCGCTGTCCATGCACCATCCCGCCAGCGCACGAGAGCATGAATGATCGATTGCGGATGCACGAGTACGTCGAGCCTGTCCGCCTCCAGTCCGAACAGATGATGAGCCTCTATCAGTTCCAGCCCTTTGTTCATGAGCGATGCCGAATCGATATTGATCTTCATCCCCATCGACCAGACCGGATGTGCAGCCGCCTGTTCCGGCGTCGCCGCAGCAATCCGTTCCGCACTCCAGGTTCGGAATGGCCCGCCCGAGGCGGTGATGACGGCGGTCGTTACATCGTCGCGCTGCCCGGACTGAAGCGCCTGTGCCAGAGCGTTATGTTCGGAATCGACCGGAACGATCTCGACCCCGATCCGGCGGGCATCATTCATGAACGCCTCACCGGCGCAAACCAGACTTTCCTTGTTGGCAAGGGCGATGCACCGTCCCGGCACCATGGCTCGATGCGTTGGGCGCAGGCCCGCGACACCACTGATAGCGGCCAGAACCGTATCACAATCACGGTCCACCGCCTCGATCACCGCCCCCTCGCCCGCACCGCAGGCAATGCCGGTCCCGGCCAGAAGATCCTTGAGTTCCCCGGCTTTCCGCTCGTCGGCAAGGGCTGCAAAGCGAGCATCAAGCCGCCGGGCTACCGCAGCCAGCGCCGCCGCATCAGAACCGCCGACGACCGCCTCGACCCGGATCGTTTCCCGTTGTCCCGTCACCACGTCGGCAGTCGAGCGCCCGATGGAGCCCGTCGCCCCTAGAATTGTCAGTTTCATCGCCCTTATGCCCCTGCCGTCAGCCTGTGCGCCACAAGGATCACCAGCGAAAACAATGTTGCCGCCCAGAACCCATCAAGACGATCCATTACGCCGCCATGTCCTGGGATGATGCTGCCAGAATCCTTGACTCCGAACCGGCGCTTCAATGCCGATTCAGCCAGATCGCCCAACTGGCTTGCGATCGAAGTGCAGGCTGTGAGGAATATCACGTTTCCCCAGGAGGCGAAGACAGGCACATCATAGAATTGCGCCATGACAAGCGCCGCCATGCCGCCTAGAACGCCGAATACCAGCCCGCCGATGAAACCGGACCAGGTTTTTTTCGGACTGACCGCTGGCCATAGCTTCGGCCCGCCGATCAGACGCCCACAAAAATAAGCGGCAATATCCGTACACCACACAACGGCGAACAGCCATGCGATACCTGTCAGCCCAAAAGCGGATTTTTCCCGAATCAATGGCGGCACAAGAACGATCACTCCGGCATAAAGCGTACCGGCCAGCAGCCAGAGCCTCGTGTCAGACGGCAACCGGCGCAGCAATAGAAACAGTGCCCCCAGGCCGAGAACCGTGCTTCCGAATGCACCCAGGACAAAAATATCCCGAACGTCCCATGACAAACCACTCAGGAGATATGCCGGAAACATGTATGCGGCGGCAAAAGCGACCGCCAGCGTCCGGACCGGTCTGCCGCCGACGATCTTTGTCCACTCGGAGAACATGATAACTCCGAGAATGAACCAGACGGTAGCAAAAATCGGCCCACCGAGCCATGTCGTCCATATAGCCAGGGCAACCAGGACTACGGCAGAGGCGATACGGGTCGGCAGATCTGGCCCGATCAACCGGGTCGCCACCGAATTGACGACACTGGCGTTTCCATCGCTCATCTCAGTCATCGCGCTCATCCCGATGGCGCGAAACGGATATCCGCAGCGCCGCTGTAGAAAACCCTGTAATGCCGAACGGGTTGCAGGGAAATATCGTGCGAGGGGAAATCACCCAGTTTCAGAACCGGAGCTCAAGGCTCCGAACCGCCGGTCACGCCTTGCATATTCATCGATTGCGACCTTCAACGCCGCTTCCCCGAAATCCGGCCAGAAATCCGGGATGAATACCAGTTCCGCATAAGCCGATTGCCAGATGAGGAAATTCGACAATCTCTGCTCGCCCGATGTGCGGATGACGAGATCCGGGTCCGGAATACCGTCCGTATCGAGGTGGGCTGCAATCGTACCGGGATTGATGCCGTCGAGCGACAATTCTCCTGCCAGCACTTTTGCACTCAGGGCCTTGACGGCACGGGCGATCTCTTGGCGACCACCATAATTGAATGCCACCACAAGGGTCAAACCGGTGTTGCAATTGGTCTTTTCTTCCGCCTCGTCCAGAAGCCTGCGGATATCGGGAGCCAGAGTTCCCCGTTCGCCGATGACCCGCACCCTGACATTCTGACCGTGCAAATCCGCGAGATCACTACGGATGAAGAACTTCAGGAGCCGCATCAGGTCGGAGACTTCCTGCTCCGGGCGTTGCCAGTTTTCCGATGAAAAACTGTAAAGCGTCAGAAAGCGGATGCCAATGGCTGATGCGGCCCGCACCGTCCGCCGCACGGCTTCCAGTCCGCGCCGATGTCCTTCGACTCGCGGCAACCCCCGGCGCGCAGCCCAGCGACCGTTGCCGTCCATGATGATCGCCACATGAGCGGGAACTTTTGTCTGAGGTTGCACCCGTTCCATGGCGTCAGGGGTCTCTCCACCCATGTATCCTGACCTAAATAAGGCAGCGGCTGAATGAACCCGTCATAATGACTGTACGACACCGGAATGTGCCGAACCGGCATTCCGCCTTGCTACGGGTTTTCTATAAAAAATTAGCATTCATGCACGTCTATGGCGTTAAACGTGCATGATTTCCTTTTCTTTCGCCGCAAGCACGGCATCAATCTCGCTCATCGTCTGATCCGTTGCCTTCTGCACCGCCTCGGCCTGACGCTTTTCTTCGTCTTCGCTGATGGCATGTTCCTTTTCGAGCTTCTTCAGATGATCCATGCCATCACGCCGGACATGGCGGGCGGCAATTCGCGCATCCTCCGCATACTTATGCGCCACCTTAACCAGTTCCTTGCGGCGCTGCTCGGTCATCTCCGGAATTCTGAGACGAATGACCTGGCCCTCGGTTTGTGGATTAAGGCCGAGATCGGAATTGCGGATCGCCTTCTCCACAGCCGAAACCATGCCCCGGTCCCAAACCTGGATCGACAACAGACGCGGTTCCGGAACGCTGACGGTCGCTACCTGATTGAGGGACATAGCCGCTCCGTAGGCATCGACATGGATCGGATCGAGCAGACTCGGCGACGCCCGCCCGGTACGCAGGCTATTCAGGTCGTGCTTCAGGGAATTGACAGCTCCCTGCATGCGCCGCTTGATGTCGTTAAGATCGAAAGGTGCCGACATTGCTGAACCCCTTGTACCGGTTAGAAAACTGCTAGAGACATGGGAACGCCTGCGCTCCCCCCAGCCTGAAAAAGCCGCGCCTGACTCGATTACGCTCCCTCGGCAAGGACTGCAAGAGGGCTTACATCCCGATTAGGCTTTACGCAATTCCATCATTATGGGGCAACGATCGTCGAGAGCGCCTTACCGGTCAGTATCGCGGTGATCGAGCTCGGCGGGTGAATGCAGCCGACGATAATGTTCAGGCGGTTCTCGCGGGCGAGAGCAAACGCCGCCGTATCCATCACTTTCAAATCCCGGGCGATGGCTTCATCATGACTGAGCTTCGTATAGCGTGTCGCTTCCGGGTTGAGCTTGGGATCGGCGGTATAGACGCCATCAACCTGTGTTGCCTTCAGCACAGCATCACAGCCCAGTTCCGCCGCCCGAAGCACTGCCGAGGTGTCGGTAGTGAAAAACGGATTGCCGGTTCCACCAGCCAAAACCAGAACTTGCCCTTTTGCCAGGTAATGCAAGGCTGGCTGGCGTGCATAGGTTTCGCAGATCGTCGGCATCGATACGGCGGACATCGTGCGGGCGGAGACTCCGGCGGCATTCAGCGCCGTTTCGAGGGCCAGCGAGTTCATCACCGTGCCAAGCATTCCCATGGCGTCGGCAGTTGGGCGGTCGATCCATCCGGCAGCGCTCATGCGCGCGCCGCGAATGATGTTGCCACCACCAATGACGATGGCGATTCCGAACCCGGATTCGGTCGCCTGGCCGATATCCCTGGCGAACGATGCCAGCGTCTGCGGGTCAAACCAGTAACCATCTTGGGCGGCAAGGGCTTCCCCGGACAGTTTTACAAGAATACGGCGGGTTTCGCTCATTGCAGATGCCTTTCTGGCAGACGCCTTCCTGATCTTTTCAGATTTTTCGCAGAACCGGCAATGAGCCAACCTGCATCGCTTTTCACCGCTTTAGAGCATGGGAGCCATACCTCGGCAAGGGCATTTGTCCCTGCAATGCACCATACGAAAACGGCGGCTCGAAAGCCGCCGTTTTTCCGAAACCTTAGTTCTTGACACCACTGGCTGCGGCGACCTCCGCCGCAAAATCCTGTGCTTCTTCCTTCTCGATTCCCTCGCCGAGGGCAAAACGGATATAGTGTTTGATCTTGACCGGAGCGCCAACCTTCGATTCCAATTCCTTCACAACCTGCGCCACGGATTTCGACGGATCATGCACGAATGCCTGCTCAAGCAGAGTCACTTCCTTGAAATACGTCTTGAGACCATTTTCGACGATCTTTTCAAGCACATTGGCAGGCTTGCCAGCGTTCTTTTCCAATAGAATTGCCTTCTCACGCTCGATTACTGACGGATCGATACCGGAAGCATCAAGGGCAAGCGGGTTGGAGGCTGCGATGTGCATGGCAATCTGCCGGGCGGCGGCAGCGGCTTCATCCGCCTTGCCGGTCGTCTCAAGCGCCACCAGGACGCCGATCTTGCCGAGGCTGTCACCGACGGAGCCATGGAGATACGAGCCGATCGCTCCCTGACCGACATCAATGGTATCGACACGGCGTAGCGTCATGTTCTCGCCGATAGTGGCGATCAGTTCCTGCAAACGGTCCTTGACATTCGAGCCGGCAGCGGTCTTGGCCCCTTCCAGCGCATCGAGCGTCGCTGCGCCGCCAGCGGCCAGTCCGACCGCCTCGCGCACGAAGCCTTGGAACTGGTCGTTGCGGGCAACGAAATCGGTCTCGGAATTGACCTCGATGACGGCCCCCTTGTTGCCCTTCACAACCAGAGCGACAAGCCCTTCGGCGGCGACACGCCCCGCCTTCTTGGCGGCCTTCGCCAAACCCTTCTTGCGCAGCCAGTCGACAGCGGCTTCAATATCGCCGTTGTTCTCGTTGAGCGCCGTCTTGCAATCCATCATGCCTGCGCTGGTCTTGTCGCGCAGTTCCTTTACCATTGCTGCGGTAATCGTGGCCATTCGCTCATCCTCTTAAAAAAATCGACATCCATTTGAGAAACCCGGCGCTCTACCCAAGCGCCGGGTCATAACGTTTCTTTACGGAACGCCTCACCCGCATCAGCGCGGGCTTATAACCAGCATCAGACAGATTCAATCAAGGCACGGGCCTGGGAAATCCAGCCGTCACGCTCGATCCGCCCACTCAGCTTCAGGGCACTATCGAGGGAGGCGGCATCTTCCTGCTTCATCGCCGCAACCTGCCAGTAATGGAACACGCCCGCTTCGTTGAGCTTCTTCTCCAGTTGCGGACCGACGCCGCTCAGCTTGCTCAGATCGTCCGGCGCGCCGCGCGGAGCCGTCAGCAGTTCAAACGCCTCAACAGGCTCCGCCAGTTCAGCGACGCTGGGAAGCTCGACCGCCGGGGCCGCGGAAGCGCCGATGTCGATGCCGAGATCGGATTGGCTGCGACCGATGCCGTCGATCACCGAACGGGCGATCAGGTCACAATAGAGCGAAATCGCCCGGCCAGCGTCGTCGTTGGCCGGAATCGGGAAGGTGATGCCGTGCGGATCGCAGTTGGTGTCGAGGATCGCCACCACCGGAATGCCGAGACGGTTGGCTTCCTTGATCGCCAGTTGCTCCTTGTTCGTGTCGATGACGAACAGGAGATCGGGCGTGCCGCCCATATCTTTGATGCCGCCGAGCGCCCGATCGAGTTTTTCCTTCTCGCGGGAAAGCATCAGCTTTTCTTTTTTCGTCAGCCCATGGCCGCCCTGGCCAAGAATTTCGTCCACCTTGCGCAGGCGCTGAATGGAGCCGGAGATCGTCTTCCAGTTGGTAAGCATTCCGCCGAGCCAGCGGGAGTTCACATAATACTGCGCCGAGCGCTTGGCAGCATCGGCAATGGCCTCCTGGGCCTGCCGCTTGGTGCCGACATAAAGTACCCGTCCGCCGCGCGCCACCGTATCGCTAATCGCCTGCAGGGCACGATGCAGCATCGGCACCGTCTGCGCGAGGTCAATGATATGGATGTTGTTGCGCGTACCGAAAATGTACTCTGCCATTTTCGGATTCCAGCGATGGGATTGGTGGCCGAAATGCGCTCCAGCTTCTAAAAGCTGGCGCATCGTGAATTCAGGAAGCGCCATTCGTCTATTCTCCGGTTAAAGCCTCCGCGGAAATGTGCGCCGGTCATGTAACCGGCACCGGACGCCTTGAAAACAGGCAGGTTCCGCGTGTGGAATGGTGCCGCGTATAAGAGGAAAGGCGCGAAAAGGCAAGAGATTGCAGCGGCAAAAACTGCAAAAGCGGATGGGCGCGGTTATCCGCGCCTCCCCTTAGGGCTGGAAAGCTCCGACGCCGAAAACACTCACCCCACCGAAAACTATCGCAATAGCGAGGATCATTAGAACGATCGCTAACACCGGTGACCCGAAAGTGGCGCTCCTGCCGTCAACGAAATCCCCTGCTTTCTTGCGCCCAGTCACCATTGCCGCAAGTGTGCCGTCGCGCTTGAAAACGGAATACGATACATTGGCGAGAATGTGCATGACGACAAATGCGAGGATCAGGTTGAAGATGGTATGGTGCATCGACAACGCGCGCGCGGCAGCCGCATCGGAAAGCTGCGCCGCCAACGGCCCACTGACGTAGGAATCCTCATTACTAGCTAAAAGCCCCGTCACGCCCTGCACAGAGACAAGAGCGAGAAGCGCCAAAATCATCAACGTTCCCAGTGGATTATGCCCAAGATAATTCGGCGGCTTTCCTTTCAGGAGATCCCGCAGATAAGACAGGGCTGCCATGGGCCGGATAAAGTTGCAGAAGCGGGATGTAGAGCCGCCCCAAAAGCCCCAGAACAGACGGAAGATGATCAGACTCAGGATCGCGTACCCGGCAATCTTGTGCCAGTGAAAACCGCCGAGTACTTCGCTGAACCTGTTGGTCAGCCAGGCACAGGCAATTAAAATTGCCAGAAGCCAGTGAAACAGCCGCGTCGGAGGATCCCATACCGGAACCTTACCATGAGAAACCGGATTGTCATTACGCATTGGATCCCCCCAAGTTTATTGAAACCTATGGACAGACAGACGGAATTCTTATGAAAAAATAAATGAAATCAATATATTACGGCGACATTCCAATGTGTCGTATTATGAAGCATTGGAACCACAGTATGATATCAGCCCTTTTCAGCCAGAATGCGGACCGGCTCAAAGCCGATCCGCCAGGATATCAAAATGACTGAAAAGCCTTATTTCTTCACGCGATATTCGTCATGGCAGCCTTTGCAGTTACCAAGCACTGCGGGCATTTCCTTCTTGAAGGAAGCCTCGTCGGTAATCTTCAGGGCAGCAGCGGCAGCCACCTCATCCCATTTCTTGAACCTGGCTTCGAAATCGACCTTGTTCTCCCAGATGGCCGGAGCCGATGTGCTGTCCTTGCCGGTTTTCGCCGTATCCGGGTACAAGGCCGGGGAAGCTTTCGCCGCTTCCTGATGAATGGCCAGTGCCGCCTGGACTTTTGCAAGATCGAATGGCGTAGCGCCCTTCGCCATGTCGCCTACGACCTTGGTCGCATCTCCGACCTTTTTCATCACCTCGATACGACGGGCAACCGGGTCGCCGGCAGAATCATTTTGCGCAATCGCGACGGTTGCGCCGAGAATAATTGCTAGACCGGCGAGAACGGTACGTTTCATTATGAGCGTCTCCTTTGTGGATAGTGAATTATTGCCAAGCTTGTTTAAGGCCTAAAGATGGCCAAAATGCGCATCAGACCCTCAGCGTCTTCAATGCAGCGCTCCAACGGGCAAGTTCATCGAGCATGGTGGTAGCGGCACTGTTATGCTGATCGCTGGGGGTGAACTGCGGTCCTTCGCTCATATGCTTTTGCACCATTGGCACGGTGACGGCCTCGACCATCGGCATTATCTTCAGCGTGGTGAGCGTCTGTTTGATCATCTGCACAGAACGCAGGCCACCGGAAATCCCGCCGTAGCTGACGAACCCCGCCGGTTTGTACTGCCATTCCTTCACCAGATAATTCAAGGCATTCACCAGTGGCGGCGGCGGGCCGTAATTGTATTCAGGCACTACGAATACATAGGCGTCAGCGGCATTGACGAGCGCGCTCCAGCGTTTCGTATGCTCATGCTCATATTGTTGCAGAACCGGATGTTTCGGCTCATCGAACATCGGCAGGTTCACCTCTGCCAGATCGATGAGCGTGGTGGCGAAACTGCCATGTTCCCTTGCCACCTCATGAAACCACCTGGCAACACTCGGGCCAATCCGTCCAGGTCGTGTGCTGGCGATGATGATATGCAACTGGTCCATGGAAAACTCCTTTCTCCCGCCCACTGGCTTACCGGCGTGCGCCAGGGCGGCTTTCAACGGGGTATGATGGCGATTCGGAAAAGGTCAAGCTTGCAGACGCGGAAACGATTTTCGTGACCGCAAGGCATTTCTTATATAGTCGCAAACTTCGCGATTGCGGGCAAATTTTGGGGCTGCCCCACCCCAAATTTGTTCTGAATACCTCGCCAACACTGGTGAACCGGTTGCCGCCGTGGAGCGTCGGCGATATGTACGCCCCTTCCTGATTTCAGAGTTCCGGGAAGGCCCTCCAAGGGAGCATATGCGCATGATCGAACCCATCCATATCGTCGGCGGCGGCCTTGCCGGTTCGGAGGCAGCCTGGCAGATCGCCGGAAAAGGTGTGCCGGTCATCCTGCATGAGATGCGCCCCGACCGCATGACGGACGCGCACAAAACTGGCGGGCTGGCCGAACTGGTATGTTCCAATTCGTTTCGCTCGGACGATGCCAACGTCAATGCTGTAGGGCTGCTGCACCAGGAGATGCGCCGTCTTAACTCCCTCGTGATGCAGGCTGCCGATACGGCTCAGGTTCCGGCAGGCGGAGCACTGGCCGTGGACCGCGATGCATTCTCGAACTTCATTGATAATGCGCTGGCGAACCATCCGCTGGTAACGATCCGTCGGGAAGAAGTCTCCACCCTGCCCCCGGACGATTGGTCTTCGGTCATCATCGCCAGCGGCCCGCTCACCTCGCAGGCGCTGGCGGAAACGATCCGCAATGTCATGGGCGAAGGACAACTCGCTTTCTTCGACGCTATTGCCCCCATCGTCCATCGCGACAGCATCGACATGGAGATTGCCTGGTTTCAGTCACGCTACGACAAGGCCGGGCCGGGTGGCAACGGTGCTGATTATCTCAACTGTCCGATGACACGGGAGCAATACGACGCTTTCGTTGACGCCCTCGTCACAGGCGAGAAAACCGAATTCAAGGACTGGGAAGCGGATACACCCTATTTCAGCGGCTGCCTGCCGATCGAGGTGATGGCCGAACGCGGGCGGGAAACCCTACGCCATGGACCGATGAAGCCCGTCGGCCTCACAAACCCGCGCAACCCCACGGTAAAACCTTACGCCATCGTACAATTGCGGCAGGACAATGCTCTCGGCACGCTATTCAACATCGTCGGTTTCCAGACCAAGCTGAAATACGCCGAGCAGACCCGAATCCTCCGCATGATTCCAGGGTTGGAGCAGGCGGAATTTGCCCGCCTCGGTGGTCTACATCGCAACACATACATCAATTCGCCACGATTACTGGACAGCACCCTGCGCCTAAAAGCCCTGCCGCGTCTACGTTTTGCCGGGCAGATCACCGGCTGCGAGGGATATGTGGAGAGTTCGGCAATCGGCCTTATCGCTGGACGTTTCGCAGTTGCCGAACGATGCGACGAGATCATTCCTCCGCCTCCGTCGACCACAGCCCTCGGTGCGCTTCTCAACCATATCACCGGCGGACATATCGAGACCATCGACAACGCGACGCTTTCCTTCCAGCCGATGAACATCAATTTCGGCTTGGTTCCGCCACTGGAGCGCACGCCCAAGGCTCCGGACGGCAAACGCCTGCGTGGCGCGGACAAAGCCAGGGTGAAAAAACAGGCCCTTAGCGACCGAGCGAGGGCCGATTTCGAGCCATGGCTGCAAGCCATCGAACAAGTGGTTAGCTCATAAGCCTACCAGAGGCGCGCCGCGCGCCAGAGCGCCGAGTGCTTTTTCCAGAACGGCAGATCGACAATACTGCGAAATGGATCGTAATCCGCCCGCTCCATGGCTTTCAGATACGGTTCAATCAGCGCCAGCGGCAGAAAGGCGGGCTTCACCG
>JAVBRX010000076.1:0-4047 GCA_031547465.1 Microvirga sp.
ACCCGTAAACAGCAACGCCTGTCGATGATCGCCGGTTTCGGTGTCGTTCTTGCGGTAGCGGGGGGGATCGTCTCCTATGCCCTGTCCGATAGCATCTCCTATTACAAGGTTCCCGGCGAACTCGTCGATGCGCCCATGAAAACCGGCATGCGCTTCCGCCTCGGCGGTCTTGTCCAGCCGGGGTCCTTGGATAAAACAGACCGGATGAACATCAAATTCAGCGTTTCCGATGCGCGCTCGACGGTCAATGTCGAGTACGCGCTTCTTCCGGGTGTACAATTGCCGGATCTGTTTCAGGAGGGGCAGGGCGTCGTTGCCGAAGGGTCTCTGGATGGCACGGGTATTTTCAGGGCCGACAAGATACTTGCCAAACATGACGAGAAATATATGGCGCGTGAAGTTGCCGACAAGCTCAAGGAGCAGGGACACTGGATTCCCGGTCAGGAAAACGTCAAGCAGTGACGGGCATCAGGCAATGGTGATGCGCATGAGTACAGTGAACGCAAGAGAAGGACGTCGAGCGTGCTGATAGAAACCGGACATTTCGCTCTTGCCTTGGCGCTCGGGCTGTCATTGATCCAGTTCGCCATTCCGATGTGGGGGCTGGCGGCGAACGACAGGGTTCTGATGCGGCTGGCAGCTCCGGCGGCGCTTGCGACCTTCGTATTCGTGGCGTTCGCTTATGTCGCCTTGACGATGGCCTATATCGATTCCGATTTCTCCATCACCAACGTCATCAAAAACTCTCATTCGGCAAAGCCGTTACTGTACAAAATTTCTGGCGTGTGGAGTAATCACGAGGGGTCGATCCTGCTGTGGGTGTTCATTCTCGCCCTGTTCGGCGCGATTCTTGCCCTGGCGAAGAAATCGGTTCCAGAACGGCTGCGTAACCTGTCGCTGGCGTTTCAGGGGCTGATTACCTTTGCCTTTATCGGATTCGTGCTGATCTATTCCAATCCGTATCTGCGGGAGTTTCCTGCCGTGCTGGAAGGGCAGGATCTCAACCCAATCCTGCAAGATCCTGGCTTGGCAATCCATCCGCCGCTGCTCTACATTGGCTATGTCGGCTTCTCGGTAACGTTCGCCTTTGCCGCTGCGGCCCTGGTTGATGGGCGTATCGATGCCGTCTGGGCGCGCGCCGTGCGGCCATGGACGTTGACGGCCTGGATTTTTCTCACCCTCGGCATCGCCATGGGGTCTTACTGGGCCTATTACGAACTCGGCTGGGGTGGTTGGTGGTTCTGGGATCCGGTCGAGAACGCCTCGCTGATGCCGTGGCTGGTCGGTACGGCGCTGATGCACTCCACCGTAGTGATGGAGCGGCGCGAGGCCCTGAAGGTCTGGACGATCCTGCTTGCCATTCTTACCTTCTCGCTGTCGCTGCTTGGCACATTCCTGGTGCGCTCGGGCATTCTGACATCGGTTCATTCCTTTGCCGTAGATCCGGAGCGTGGAACGGCCATCCTCCTGATCCTGATGTTTTTCGTCGGCGGTTCTTTCCTCCTGTACGCATGGCGGGCGCCGATGCTGAAACAGGGCGGGCTGTTCGCGCCGATTTCGCGCGAAGGCAGCCTCGTTCTCAACAATCTCCTGCTCTCGACGGCCTGCGCCACGGTATTCATCGGCACGCTCTATCCGTTGGCGATCGAGATGGTGTCCGAGGACAAGATTTCCGTCGGCGCGCCATTCTTCAACATGACCTTCATCCCCCTGATCGTGCCGTTGCTGCTGGCGTTACCGGTCGGGCAGGTTCTGGCGTGGAAACGCGGCGATCTTCTAGCCGTGATGCAGCGGTTGCTGGCGATCATCATTGTTGTTCTGCTGCTGATCGCGGCACTCTGGGCGTTTACCCGTGGCGGACCGGTTGCCGCTCCCTTCGGTGTCGGCCTTGGGGTTTATGTGGTGTTGGGGGCGTTCAACGAAGTTATTACCCGGACGTGGCGGAAAGGGTTGGGCATGGGCGCGATGTTACGGCGCGCCATCGGCCTGCCGCGCTCGACCTGGGGCACGGTGTTCGCCCATGCCGGTGTCGGCCTGTCGGTGATCGGTATCGCCGCCACCGCCTGGGGTGTTGAAAGCCTCGCGATCATGAAGCCGGGTGATACGCTGACTGCCGGAGCCTATACGGCGAAGCTGGAGAGGGTCGTTACCCGTTCGATCAGTAATTATCAGGAAACGGCAGCGGTGCTGCATCTTTCCCGTAATGGCAGCGATCTTGGCCGGATTGAAACGATGAAACGCCTGTTCAGTTCCCGCGGTATGCCGACGACCGAAGCCGGGATCATGACCGTTGGCCTGGGGCAGGTTTATGCGACGGTGAGCGAGTTCAATGAGGATGGGACCGTCGGGTTGCATCTGTTCCATAAACCGCTGGTTCTGCTGATCTGGATCGGGGCTGTGATCATGGCGTTAGGCGGGTGTATCTCGCTGACGGATCGGCGCTTCCGGATCGGCGCCCCGGTGCGCAGCAGGAAACAGTCGGTTCCGGCAATGGCCGAATAGAACGGGCGAATGAAATAGGCTGAGTAATACGGCTGAGCAGGGTGGGTGGAGTAAGAACGATGGCGAACAAAGCCGAGATGTTGCGGGGTGGGGCGCTGGCTCTGGCGATGATGGCCGGGCTTACCCTTGCGCCGTCCGCCAGGGCTGTGCAGCCGGATGAGGTGCTGAAGGATCCGGCTCTGGAACAGCGCGCACGGGCGATTTCCGGCACATTGCGCTGCCTTGTCTGCCAGGGCGAATCAATTGACGATTCAAATGCTGGTCTCGCCAAGGATTTGCGGATCGCCGTCCGCAAGCGTCTGGTAGCTGGCGATACGGATGAACAGACTGTCTCCTATCTGGTTGATCGCTATGGCGAGTTCATATTGCTGAAGCCGGTTTTCGGCTGGCATACGGCAATCCTCTGGCTTGCGCCGTTCAGCGTGCTCATCATCGGTGCCGCCGGTCTGTTATGGGCCGTGAGACGGCGGCCCAAAGCCGCGCCGGGTCCTGTCCTCCTGAGTGACGAGGAGAAAGCCGAACTCGACCGCCTACTTTCCGATAAAGGGAAAAATACAGGCGTTTGAGGAGCATTGCGCTATCTCTCTGGACACCGGAACAATAAACCTGCATGTTTAATTCGCTTGGGCAGGTTCACGAATCTGTTTACGGATTATGGATTGAGTTGGTAACCAACCACCTTGAACAGGGTTCGGTCGAGTATGAAAGCAGTCATTGAAGAGTAAGCGTTTCTTGGGTTGACGGGATTTATGGTGCTCTGTTTCTGTTGTTTCAGATTGGGGGCTTCTGAACGTGGGAGGGGAGCAGGGCTTTCGTTCGTTCTGCGGGAATGGCGAGAGTTGCTTCGTGTATGCATTCCGTTATACGTCTGAGAACACTTTGGGCAGCGAGTGACATGCGTATTTTGATCATTGAAGACGATCCGGAGGCTGCGGCCTATCTGCAGAAGGCGTTTCGCGAAGCAGGGTATATCGTGGATCATGCAGGGGACGGCATTGAGGGATATGTCATGGCCGAAGCCGGCGATTATGACGTTCTCATCGTTGACCGCATGTTGCCGAAACTCGACGGATTGTCGCTGATCCGTTCCCTGCGCGAGCAGAAGATCGCGACACCGGTCCTGATCCTCTCCGCTCTCGGGCAGGTTGACGACCGCGTCAAAGGTCTGCGGGCCGGAGGTGACGATTATCTTTCAAAACCATATGCGTTCTCGGAGCTGCTGGCTCGGGTCGAAATCCTTGCCCGCCGGCGTTCGCCGACCGGGAGCGACGAGGTAACGACTTTCCGCATCGATGATCTCGAACTGGACCGGTTGTCGCACCGGGTCACGCGCGCCGGGCAGGAGATCTCCCTTCAGCCGCGCGAATTCAGGCTGCTGGAATATCTGATGAAGAATACCGGCCAGGTCGTCACACGGACGATGCTGCTTGAAAATGTCTGGGATTATCATTTCGATCCGCAGACTAACGTCATCGACGTGCATGTGTCCCGGCTGCGGGCCAAGATCGACAAGGGCTTCGATAAGCAATTGATCCATACCGTGCG
>JAVBRX010000128.1:0-9905 GCA_031547465.1 Microvirga sp.
TCAAGATCGAGATCGCGCACGCCGTAAAGCATGAGATGGATTGGCGCGATTGTTGCCCGATCCGGTGGTAGAAGCCCGTCGAAACCGGGCAGCCCATAAAGAAAGGCGGCGGGCATGCCGTGCATGTTGCCGGTGTGCGAGGTGTCCGGGGTGTGAAAATCGCCGTGGGCGTCGATCCACAGGACGAACAGGGGCTTGCCGGTTTCCCGTGCGAACCGCGCCGCTCCCGGAACCGATCCGAACGATACGCTGTGATCGCCGCCGAGGATGACGGGAAATCGCCCGGCTATCAGGGCGGCATGAACTGCCTGTTCCACGGATTGCGCCCAGGCCCGAACGATGGCGGCGTTTCTGGTGCGGCCTGCAAGGGCGAAAGGCTGGAGCGGGCAGGGAGCAAGCCTTCGCTGTTCCGCAATATTGTTCCCGGTTCCCATGAGCGCCTGCGCCAGCCCCTCTGATAATAGGGCATCCGGGCCAGCGGAGCATCCAGTAATACTCGCCCCTTCCTCAACCGGTGCGGAGAGAAGGGCGAGGCGGCGCGGCGTGTTCATGCGGCATCGTTCAGCAAAAGCTGGAACAGGTTCTTCGGCTCTTCAGGATGGGCGATAAGGTCGATTTTGTCGCCGATTGAGGTTTCTGCTGAAAGGTCATTCAGCAGGCGCAGAACCGAAAAATCCTCCAGGGCGAAACCGACGGAATCGAACAGAGTGATCTGTGCCGCGTCGGTTCGTCCCGGTTCTTTTCCGACGATGATCTCCCACAGTTCGGTAACGGGATGATCAAGGGCGAGGTATTGGATTTCCCCTTCAATTCGGGTCTGCAACTCATATTCTACGACGATTCTAGAGCGCAGCAGAAGGTCTTCGTCGATTTCAGATTTGCCGGGGCAATCGCCACCGATGGCGTTGATATGCGCGCCTGGGGCGACCATGTCGCTCCCGAGTAGAATGGCGCGGGTTTTGTCGGCGGTGGCGGTGGTGAGGATGTCAGCACCGGATGCGGCTTCTGCTGCGTTGGCGCATGGAACGATCTCGATATCCGTTCCCGACAGGTTGCGGACGAACTTCGAGATAGCCCGGATATCGATATCGAAGGCGCGAACTTGGCGGATGCCAAGGATGGCATTGAAGGCGGTCGCCTGAAATTCCGCCTGCGCTCCAAGCCCGATCAATGCCATGGTGCTGGAATCCGGTCGCGCCAGATATTTGGTCGCAAGGGCCGATGTCGCGGCGGTGCGCAAGGCCGTTGCCAGGGTCATCTCACTGAGCAGAACCGGTATGCCGGTATCCATCTGCGCCAGCGCGCCGAAGGCGGTGACGGTCGGCAGGTTGCGTCCGGGATTACCGGGATGGCCGTTGACGTATTTGAAGCCGTATAGCGCGGCATCGGCAATCGGCATCAGTTCGATCACACCGCCGGGCGAATACGCGCCGATCCGCTCGCGCTTGGCGAACTCGGGCCAGCGGCGGAAATCCGCTTCGAGATAGCCCGCGAGCAGCCGGTAGAACTGTGTAAGCCCGGTTGCCGTCACGATCCTGCGCACATGCTCCACGCCGATGAACCGCGTCATGCCTGCTTCTCCCTGAACGAATGGTCCGGGTTGGAAGATAGAGGCGGGGGGTGGCATGGAAACGGGGTGGGGCTTGCGAATTGGTAGGGTAAGGCTCTGTATGATGGGCGGATATGTCGATTGATTGTCGGTATGGGTTTTGCACAAAATAAAGCCGCCTCCGGAAACCCGGGGCGGTCATGCCTTGTTCTATACGATTAGAGAATGGTGCGGTCGAGAGGACTCGAACCTCCACTGGTCTCCCAACTAGCACCTCAAGCTAGCGCGTCTACCAATTCCGCCACGACCGCACGTCGCAAGAAACATGAGAGTTTCCTTCGGCGCGGCAGGCTGTATCAGATCGCTGTGCGCTGGACAAGCCTGCTTCGCTTCTTTCCGTGCAAAAGCGTATGCATTTTCTGCAGAAAGTTGGTTCATTCACACAAAATGTTTGCAAAATAAGGAAGAGAAGGTTCTCCCGGTAAGTGAACCGGATTCGCTTGTTAAAAATATCCCCACGCAATGCTGGAATGCGCTATGTCTGCCTGAACCGGCAATTCCGACCGGTGCCATGGAATGACAATGATCCATCCGCGCAGCAAACAGGTGGTCAGTTTCTTCCCGGTTGAACAATTCGCCCCGGTCGAATGGGCGATATCGCCGGGGCTGATCGAATATGAGGACGCAGTCGCGAGGATGGAGGCTCTGGCTACAGCTATTGCAGAAGGGGCGGCGCCGGAATGCGTCTGGCTTTTGCAGCATCCACCGCTTTACACGGCGGGGACTTCGGCAAAGGATGAGGACCTGGTCGCTCCTGACAGATTTCCGGTTTACCGCACCGGGCGAGGCGGGCAGTATACCTATCACGGACCGGGCCAGCGGGTGGCTTATGTCATGCTCGATCTGAAACGGCGGGTGCCGGATGTGCGGCGCTACGTCGCCGCGCTCGAATTGTGGCTGATCGATGCTCTGGCGGAACTCGGAGTCACCGGTGAGGTCCGGGAGGATCGGGTTGGGGTCTGGGTGCCGCGCCCCGAAAAGGGCTTGGGGGCCGAGGATAAGATTGCCGCCATCGGCGTGCGAGTACGGCGCTGGGTATCGTTCCACGGCATTGCCTTGAATGTCGCCCCGGATCTCGACCATTTCACCGGGATAGTGCCGTGCGGCATCCGCTCTTACGGCGTGACCAGTCTTGCCGATCTCGGTCTCGGGCTGACCATGGGACAGGCCGATGCGGCGCTGCGGCGTTCGTTCGAGCGGATATTTGGGCGGAGTGTGGACCCGTCCTCATAAGCTGTGAAAATCCTACCAAGTCGGGCGAAGCCATTCACCTGTTTGGCATTGCGTTGAAGGCCATTTTTTCAAGCGACTTCACTTTACCTCCGCTGTATCTGACGTTATATAGTCAAACAATATAACGTGGAGATAGCCGGTGCCAATCGAAGCCGTTGTTGCCCTTAAAGGGGAAAACCTGTCGCCGATGGGGCGGGATCGCGTGCGCCTTCTGGAGGCTGTGGCGCGGGAAGGCAGCATCAGTGCTGGGGCGAAGGCGGCGGGTCTCACCTACAAGGCTGCCTGGGATGCCCTCGATGCCATGACCAATCTCATAGGTCTGCCTTTGCTCGAAACGCGCGCAGGTGGGCGCGCGGGCGGAGGAACGCGGCTCACGCCTGCCGGTCTCAAGGTCATCGAGTCGTTCCGGCGGCTCGAAGGGGAAATGGCGCGGGTGGCGCGTGATCTGGAGCCGGAACTTGCCGAAATCGGCATTGCCGCCCGCAATCTTGTCTCGGGGTTTCTTATGAAAACCAGCGCTCGCAACATGTTGCGCGGCACAATCTCCGCCATCGCCAAGGATGCGTTGTCGGCGGAGGTTGCCGTCTCCGTTTCCGAATCGGCAACGATTTACGCCCTTGTGACCCATGCCAGCCTTGTCGATCTCGGGCTGTGCGTCGGACGGGAGGTGCTTTTGCTCATCAAGGCTCCGTTCGTGATAGTGGCCTCCGGCGCTGAGCGACCGACGGTATCGGCGCGTAATTGCCTGTCCGGAACCGTGCGCCGGTGCGAATGTTCGGGCGTCGGCGCGGAGGTAGTGATTGAGATCGACGGCGGCAAGACGTTGGTCGCCTCGATCACGGCAGCAAGTGTCGAAGCCTTAGGGCTGGCACCCGGAAAACAGGCCCATGCAGTGTTCGACTCCGCGCATGTCGTCATCGCAACCGATTGAAAATAGAAGGAAAATGCTATGCCGTTGTCCCGTCTCGCCTTTGTTGTTCCTGCACTTGTCGTTTGCCTGTCGGGGCCTTCGGCTTTTGCCGAGCAAACCTCTGTTGCCGTCGCCGCGAATTTTACCGGCCCGGCGAAGGAAATTGCCGTGGCTTTCAAGGAAAAGACCGGACACGAAGCGGTTCTGAGTTTCGGCGCTTCAGGGCCGTTCTATGCGCAGATCGAGCAGGGAGCGCCGTTCGAGGTATTTCTGTCTGCCGATGACGAGCGCCCGAAAATGGCGGTGGAAAAAGGCTTTGCCGTCCCGGAAAGCCGCTTCACCTATGCCATCGGCAAGCTGGCATTGTGGAGCAAAAACGCATCGCTGACCTTGGGTGAGGATACGTTGCGTGCCGGAAAGTTCGAAAAGATCTCCCTCGCCAATCCGGCGGCTGCGCCTTATGGGGTGGCGGCTGTGGAGACCATGAAGGCGCTGAACGTTTATGATACGTTACAGCCCAAGATCGTTCTGGGCGGCAGCATCGCCCAAGCTTTCCAGTTTACTGAAACAGGCAATGCAGAAGTCGGGTTTGTGGCTCTGTCGCAGATCATCAACGTCAAGGAAGGTTCGCGCTGGGTGGTGCCGCAAAACCTTTATACGCCGATCCTTCAGGATACCGTTTTATTGAAGACGGGAATGAACAACGCTGCCGCCAAGGCATTTCTGGACTTTCTGAAAGGCCCGGAAGCGCGAGCCATCATCGAGCGGCATGGATACGAAATCGCCGGGGGCAAGTAAGCGATCGTGCTGGATCTTCCTGCAGATACATGGAGGGCCGTATGGCTGACGGTCGAACTCGCTGCGGTGACGACCGTCATCCTGCTTATCCTCGGTGCTCCGCTTGCCTGGTGGCTGGCGCGAACTCACTCGCGTTGCAAGGATTTCGTCGCCGCCATCGTCGCCATGCCGCTGGTGTTGCCGCCGACGGTGCTTGGGTTCTACCTGCTCGTCATCCTCGGGCCGAACGGACCGGGGGGGGCTTTGGCAGCCAGTTGGGGAGGGCGAACTCTTGCTTTTTCGTTCCTCGGGCTGGTGATTGGCTCCGTCGTCTATTCGTTGCCGTTCGTAGTGCAGCCGATCCGCAACGCTTTCGAAGCGATGGGTGACAGGCCGCTGGAGGTCGCGGCAACGCTAAGGGCTTCTCCATGGAAAACGTTCTGGAAAGTGGCGATCCCGCTGGCACGGCCCGGCTTTCTCACCGGTGCAGTACTTGGTTTCGCGCATACGGTCGGTGAGTTCGGCGTAGTATTGATGATCGGCGGCAATATCCCTGGCAAGACGCGCGTGCTGTCGGTGGCGATCTTCGATTATGTCGAGACGTCGCGCTGGCGGGAAGCGAACATTCTGGCGGCAGGGATGGTGATGTTTGCGCTCATAGTGATCCTTGCCATGATGCGGCTGGAACGGCAGGCCAAACGGGTGGGGTGAGGGCGATGGCCGGAATGATCGATGTCGCGTTCAGCGGCATGTTGGGGCAGTTTCGCTGCGATACTGCCTTCAGTGTGCCTGCGAAAGGCGTCACGGCCCTGTTCGGCCCGTCCGGCTGCGGCAAGACGAGTGTTTTACGATGTGTCGCCGGTTTACAGCGCCTTGAAGGGTATTGCCGGGTGGATGGTGAGGTGTGGCAGGATGAGAGCGATTTTATCCCCACGCATCGCCGTTCCATCGGCTACGTTTTTCAGGAAGCCAGTCTGTTCCAGCATCTCAGCGTTCGCAGTAACCTTCTGTTCGGCGCGCCGAAAGCCGGAACAGGTCCGGGGGGTGTCGCCTTCGATGAGGTGGTCGATCTGTTCGGGTTGGGAGCGTTTCTCGACCGGGTGCCTGATAAACTGTCCGGGGGCGAGCGTCAGAGGGTCGCTCTGGGGCGGGCGTTGCTGTCGCAGCCGAAACTGTTGCTGATGGATGAACCGCTCTCCGCCCTCGATCAGAGGACCAAGGGCGATATTCTGCCGTTTTTGGAACGTTTGCACGAAAGGCTGTTGCTACCGGTGCTTTATGTCAGCCACGATATGGGTGAACTGGAGCATCTGGCTGATCGGTTGGTGCTGATGGAGGCAGGTAGGGTGGTTGCCTGTGGTGCGTTGCACGATCTGCAATGCGACCCATCATTACCGCTGATCCGGGGGCGCGATGCGGCTGTGAGTCTTGATGCCGTGGTCGAGGAATACGATTCCGCTTATGGTCTGGCGACGCTGGCGGTTGCCGGGGCGCGTTTCACGTTTCCCGCGCCTGTGGTGCACCATGGCGAAAGCCGCCGGTTGCGAATCCGCGCCGGCGATGTCAGCCTGGCGCGGGAACGACCGTCGCACAGCACGATCCTCAATGTGTTGCAGGCGCGGATCGTCGACGAGGTTCCGATCGACGCACATGAGGTTGTCTTCGTTCTCCGGCTCGGCGCGGATGGCGCGGGTGAGCGGCTCCTCGCCCGAGTAACCCGGCGCTCAAAAGATGCGCTTCAGTTGATGGTCGGTAGCGAAGCGTTCGCACAGGTGAAAGGCGTTGCCCTGGTCTGAGGCGATCAAAGGCTGGCGCAAGCGGGTGGAAATGTCGTATTCCATTCCGGAATCCATTGCGATAATCGGCGGCAGGGGGAAACGATGGTCGCGGCAGGCAAACTTCTTTTGCTTTACAGCAGTAACGATGGGCAAACGCTCAAGATCATGACGTATATCCGTGATCGCCTCAAAGGAATCATAGCCGTCGATTTACGAAATATCCGCGCGAACCCTCCGCAGGATCTTTCGGAATACCGGGCGGTTCTGATCGGCGCGGCGATACGGTACGGTCATTTTCATGATGATGTCTGGCGCTATGCTGAAAAACACGCAGATGTTTTGAATTGCAAACCATCGGCCTTTCTTGGCGTATGCCTGACAGCCCGAAAGCCGGAAAAAAGGTCGCCGCAAAGCAATGCCTATCTGCGCAAGTTTCTCGCGAAAACGCCATGGAAGCCGGCCTTGGCTACCGCCGCCGCCGGGGCTTTGCTCTACCCCCGGTATCGCTGGTATGACCGCATGGCGATCCGGCTGATCATGTGGATCACTGGTGGGGAAACCGATACGCGCAAGGAAATCGTTTATACCGACTGGCAACAGGTCGATACTTTTGCCGACAGCTTTGCCGGTCTTGCCGGTTAGTTTCGCTCCGGACACGGCAGCGTTATCCTGCACGAAATGTTGATGGCATTCAAAAAGGTTTCGTCGTGGCTGACGACGAGGAGTGCGCCGTCATAGGCGCGCAAACCCGCTTCGACTGCTTCTATCGAAACGATGTCGAGATGGTTGCTCGGCGCGGAACATGAAGCGGGCCAGTGATGCCCAACAGGTGTTCTCGTTCGCTCCCGGGTTAAGGCGCAGGAAATTCTCCCGGATCGAGTATGAAGGATCGAGAATGGCGAACCCGGTCATGATCCGGGCCGTTCCGCTCCACGGCTGCATTTGCTCGGTGAGGAGCGACAGTAGAGTGATTTTGCCTGAACCGTTGGGGCTGCCCTGCCCCTGGAATTTCATCCCCTGATAACTGGAGTCAGGCTTGATGCTATGTGCGTGATAATGGCTTTATTGTCAAAAATGCTTGACGAGCGATGGAGAGGTTTTTACATTTGACTGTTGTTAAATTGCGGGGCAATTTGTCCCTTTCTGGGGTTGAAGAGGTGCTGATCGGGATATTAGCCAATACAATGGTTGAGGGAGGTGCTCCGCGATTTTTCCCATACAAGGTATGGGGGTTATTTGCTGGGATAATGCTCAGTTGGAACCTGTCCCCAACCCAAGCACAAATCATTATTTCGGGCTCTTCAACCGAAGTGCGGTTGCAGAATCTTAGCCCGACGGCGACTGATTTTGAATTGCCGTCGGCTAATGCGATCACGTCTTCGACTAATGGCATTAGTAGTGATGCAACCAGGAATTGGACGCTTACGGTCCGTGGCCGTGTCTCTGGTAGTGTAGCGCTGAATCTGAATTCCCAGTCAGCAAACGGGTTGGTGGTCAATAACTATGGGATATTGACGGCAACCTTACGGGGCGTCGTATTAAACAACAGTGGACGTTTTACCAACCATATCGAAGGAACCATTACAGCCGTCAATGACGGTATTCATTCGGTTGTCGCTGGGACGGAGGTGATCAATCACGGAGACATTAGCACGAGTCTTACCGGCCCCGTTACTGTCGTATATTTCAATGCGGGCGGAACATTCACGCAAAGTTCAACCGGTACGCTTATTGGCGCTAACGGGGTGATTTTCAATGGCGTTTCCGCCATGGGAAGTAATGCCGGATTGATCAATGCTACAGGGGGGGCCGGCGTGGTGATTCGCGGCAATGCCGTGGGAACATTCACGAATGAGGTTGGCGGAACCATCAGAGCGACCGGTGACGGTATTAATGTATCCTCCAGTATTGCAGGATCAATGGTGATCAATCACGGTGCCGTTACCGCTGGTGTTACCGGCGTTTATTTTGGTACGGGCGGAACTTTCACGCAAAGTTCAACCGGTAAGGTCAGCGGCACCCATGGGGTAATTTTTAATAGTGGTTCCTTCACTGGAAGCAATGCCGGAGAGATTACCGTTACGACGGGGTTGGCGCTATGGGTTCGGGGCAATGCCGCAGGAACATTCACCAATACGGGCGTCATCCAGACATCGGGCACCGACAATGCGGTTCATATCATCAATGCGGGGAATCTGACACTCATCAACAATGGGCGGATCAGCGCCAATACGGCTGCTGGCGCTGCCGCTGGTGTATTTGCTGATGCGGCAGCCAAGGCGAATATCGCGAACACCGGCATTATCGAAGGCAGAACCGGCGTTTTCTTTGCAGGCAATGGCAATCAACTGGTTAATTCGGGGACCATCCGCGGCACTGCGGGGCTTGCCATCCGGTTGTCGGGCACCAACAATGCCGTCACGCTTAAGAGCGGGACATCTCTGACCGGTGACATCGTCAGCACGGGTTCCGGCAATACCGTCACCTTGCTGGAGAATGGCTCCGTCAACAGTAATATGAGTGGGTTGGCATCTATCGTCGCCAGCGTGGGCAATGGGCAAACCTGGACCCTGGGCGGAACCATCGCCACTATCGGAATGACAGCCAACACACTTGATGTGCAAAGTGGCACCCTCGTTTTGACCAATTCATTGACTCATGGTGGGGTGGGAGGCGGAACGACCATCGCCAGCGGGGCCACCTTGCAGTTGGGTAATGGTGGCGCGGGCGGTTCGGTTACCGGTAATATCGTTGATGAAGGACATCTTGTTTTCAATCGCTCTGATAATGCGACCTATGCCGGAGTTATCAGCGGTGCAGGCGATATTAGGAAGCTCGGGGCAGGAATACAGACATTGACGGCAGACCATTCCGTCTCGGGGATCGTGACGATTGATGGCGGTACTCTGGCGCTTTCGGGAGCGGGGCAGCTATCGAATGCGGAAAAGGTCGTCGCCAATGCAACATTCGATATTTCCGGCGTTGTCGCTGGGGCCTCCATCCGCAGTCTAGCAGGCAGCGGCAGGGTCGATCTCGGGGCGCGAACCCTGACGCTGACAGTTGCAAACGATCTTTTTTCCGGTGTCATCCAGGGGACAGGGGGGCTTGTTCTGGCGGGCGGCACCGAGACATTGAGCGGTGCGAACACCTATTCTGGTTCGACGCTTGTCGATAGTGGTGCGACATTGCTGGCTGGAGCCGCAAATACCTTTAGCCCCAACTCCAGCCATTTCGTCGCCAGTGGCGCAACGTTGAATCTTGGTGGATTCAACCAGACGCTCCTCAGTCTGGATAACGCGGGTTTGGTTCATGTCGGCGGTGCTCCGGGAACCATTCTCACCGTGACCGGCAATTACACCGGAAATGGGGGCACATTGTCCCTCAACACCGTTTTGGGCAATTCATCATCGCTCACCGATCGACTTATCGTGCATGGCGATACGTCCGGTGCGACGAACCTGTCCGTCACGAATATCAGTGGCGGCGGGGCGCAGACCGATGGCAACGGTATCCAGGTCATACAAGTCGATGGCATATCCGGCGGGATGTTCACGCTTGCGAACCGCGCTGCCGCAGGTGCATACGAATATCTTCTATT
>JAVBRX010000015.1:0-9752 GCA_031547465.1 Microvirga sp.
TCCCGCCAACTCTTGTGCCGAAAGTTCGATCTTCGGTCAAGGGGAAAAATAGTTTGCGCGGTTTTTGTCTTCTCCGGCTTTATGTCCCGTTTGCAGATTGAAAACGTTGGCTTTTTGTTCTGCACTGGGAGGCGGGCAAAAAAAACAAGCCCCCGGAAATCGGGGGCTTGCATTGAACGGGATTGTTCGTTCAGGACGATCAGAACTTGTAGGTCACACCAGCACCGATCAGCCACGGGTCGATCTTCACCTTGCCGGTGACGACGGCAAGGTTGTTGCCCAGAACCGCCTTGGCATCGGTCTTGAGGAAGATCTTCTTGACGTCGATGTTGAAGCCCCAGTGCTTGTCGATCATGAAATCGGCACCGGCCTGCAGGGCAAAACCGGCCTTGTTCTTCAGGTCGAACTTTGTGAAATCGCCTTTGGCGTCTTCATTGTAGAAGAACGTGTAGTTGACGCCCGCGCCGACATACGGCTTGAAATTGTCGGTCACGTTGAAATGGTATTGCAGCGTCAGGGTCGGGGGCAGCAACCAGGCTTGCCCCACCTTGCCGACCGCGGCCAGTTCATCCGTCGCCTTGATGCGGTGCGGCGTGGTACCGAGGATTAATTCGGCGGCGATGTTCTTGGTGAAGAAATAGGTGATGTCGAGTTCGGGAACGAACGAATCGGAGATATCGAGATCGCCGGGAACGCGCTGGCCGTTGATGTTCAGCTTGGCGGATTCATCGGGCATCACATAGAGGCCGCGCAGACGCACCATCCACGGGTTCCAGGCTTCGACCACCGGCGGATAGACCGGGCCTCTCGGCAGATCGGCGGCGAAAACGGACGTGGCTCCGGCGACAAGGGCGACGCTTGCAAACAGTGCACTCTTCAAGGACATGAAATTCTCTCCCACGGGTCTTAGGCCGCTCGCTCTTCTAGAAGCGACAACTTAACAGCATGGTGAATGCTTAGTTAATATCGGCTGGTCTGTCATCCGAATTGCCGTTGATCGAAATCAAACAGCCAGCATTTCGAGTTATTGCCGAGGGCTGTTGCTTTTTTGCCGCAAAGCTTGTTGTGATCGCTAAATATAAGAGAGAAAAAACGCTTCCAGAATCAAGCTGTTGTGCAGGATTCGCCTGAATGTCGACTTTTATGAACGTAATTGTCGTTCATCAATCCTTGCATGTCTTCCTTGAGGAAAGCAGACATTGCCCGCGCCGAATCACTCCGGCTCACCGGCTTTGTCGTCGGGAGTCCTTCAGTGGTCATCGAGCGGGAATGCCTGGCGATTCCGGTAAAGCGAAACGTTCTAAAAATGGCGGGCCAGTACATCCTTGACGGCGTTCACCAGATCGCCTTCGGCAACGGAGAACTGCGCCGGGCGCAGCGCCTTCCAGTCGGCGTTGCTGGCAATCGATTCGGCGGCCTTTGCTCCCTCGATCAGATCCTTGATCTGCACTTCACCTTTGGCACGTTCATCGGACCCCTGAATGATAACGCACGGGCTGCCGCGACGGTCGGCATATTTCATCTGCGCCTTCATGCCCGATGAGCCGAGATAGATTTCGGCCCGGATTCCGGCCTCGCGCAGCTTTGCCGCCATGGCTTGATAGGCGGGGATGGCATCGCGATCCATCACCATCACCACGACCGGGCCAGGCTGTTCCGCTCCCCGCACCAGCGGGCTGCCGATGGCGCGCAATGCGGCGGACAGACGCGATACGCCGATGGAGAACCCAGTTGCCGGAACCGGTTCGTTGCGGAAGCGCCCGACGAGGCCGTCATAGCGCCCGCCGCCCGCTACCGAACCGAAACGCACCGGCTGGCCATTCTCGTCCGCGACCGTGAAGGTCAGTTCGGCCTCGTAGACCGGGCCGGTGTAATATTCGAGGCCGCGCACCACGGACGGGTCGATGACGATGCGACCGTCGCCATAGCCGCCCGCTGCCGCCAGAGCAGCGATCTCGGCGAGTTCCGCTACTCCTTCGCCGCCGCGCGCCGACCCGACGACGACAGCGCGGAGATTTTCCAATGTCGCGGCTTCGCTCGCGCCCCGTGCTGCTGTGAAGGCGAGAACGCGATCGATGGCAGCAGAGTCGAGTTCGGCCCCCTTGGTGTAATCGCCGCTCTCGTCGAGACGGCCCTTGCCGAGCAGGGCGCGGACGCCCTCAGGCCCGAGGCGGTCGAGCTTGTCGATGGCGCGCAGAACCGTCAGCCGTTTGCCCGCATGCGCCTCACCGTCAAGGCCGATGGCTTCCAGCACCCCGTCGAGCACCTTGCGGTTGTTGACCTTGATGACGTAATCGCCGCGCGCGATGCCGACCCGCTCCAGCGTATCCGACGCCATCATGCAGATCTCCGCATCCGCCGCCGGCGAGGCCGCGCCCACCGTATCGGCGTCGCATTGCATGAACTGCCGGAACCGCCCCGGCCCCGGCTTCTCGTTGCGGAACACCCATCCGGCGCGATAGCTGCGATACGGCTTCGGCAGCGTCTCGAAATTCTCCGCCACATGCCGGGCGAGCGGAGCGGTGAGATCGTAGCGCAGCGACAACCATTGGCCATCGTCGTCCTGGAATGAGAACACGCCTTCGTTAGGCCGGTCGAGATCAGGCAGGAACTTGCCGAGCGCATCGGTATACTCAATGAACGGCGTCTCCACCGCCTCGAACCCGTAAAGCTCATAGGTCTCGCGGATGGCGGCGAGCATCCGCCCGGAAGCAGCGAGATCGACCGGGCTGCGGTCGGCGAGACCACGGGGAAGACGGGCTTTGAGCTTGTCGGCCTTTGACATGACGAATGTACTTTTCGATGGGAGAAACGGCGCAATCCGATGCGCGAATTGCCCGTCTGGTAACGCGGCAACTGCCAGCGGGCAAGCGTTAGTTCCGTTTTCTTAAGTCGACTCCGGTTCATCCACTGCCCTGTTCCAGGGCACATCAGCGGTTTCCCGCCAAGCTTTCCAACCAACCGACAAATCTGCCAACTCTCCGACGCTTCTGTCCATTTCAAAGACACAGCTGAGGCAGACGGTCCGGGCATCATCGGTCTCGTGGTCGTGCCACATAAAAACTGCCAATTGCCGTCAGAATCGTGGCTGACGAGCAAGATGGAGAGGCTGTCCC
Source organism: Microvirga sp. (assembly GCA_031547465.1). Taxonomy (GTDB): domain Bacteria; phylum Pseudomonadota; class Alphaproteobacteria; order Rhizobiales; family Beijerinckiaceae; genus Hohaiivirga. The sequence goes on from JAVBRX010000015.1 coordinate 3,117, forward strand.
GGATTACACGGATCGTCGAGAACGCCGCCGTATGGATAGGATCCGAAAATGGCCACTCGGATAAATGGTCACTCGGATGATCGGAACGAATGCGGATGTTCTTCAACCGTATGCATTACGGAGTTTTACCAGAAAATCCCTGCGATCCAAATTGAACGGTGCCACTGGCCGGATAACCGGTCAGGTCATCCGGCTTGTCGTGTGAGAGCACCTCTATTCCTTTGCCGTCTTGGCGGCGCGGACAAGTTGCACGAACTCGGCGCGATACCCGAACGGATCGTCACCACGGGCGTTCTGGGCGATGCGCAGCACCTCGTCGAGACTGATCTGTCCGGCGGCACGGCCCTGGCGCAGGATTTCGCCGAACATCGCCACGGCGGTGGCGAAGCGCGCTTCCTGCGGCGCGGCGTCGAACGTGGCATAGGCGTTGCCGACCGGAACGGCGGTGGAGATGAGCGTGCTCACATCCGAATCGGGCAACTTGTAGCGCAGCTTGACGAAGGCATACTCCTCCGGCTTCACGGCTTCCAGCGCAGGCTCATGGGCGGGTTTGACCACATAACGCAACTCGTCGCTGCTCGGCGCGCTGCCGACGGGGATGAACTCGTATAGGGCGGTAACGCTGTGGCCGGAGCCGACTTCCCCGGCATCAATCGCATCGTTGTTGAAATCCTCGCGGCGCAACAGACGCTTTTCATAGCCGATCAGCCGGTATTCGAGCACCACCGTTGGGTTGAACTCGACCTGGACTTTCACATCCTTGGCAATCGGCACAATGGAGGAGGTCGCCTCGTGGATCAGCACTTTACGCGCCTCGGAGAGGGTGTCGATATAGGCGGCGATGCCGTTGCCGTTCTGCGCCAGAACCTGCATCCGGTCGTCCTTGTAATTGCCCATGCCGAAGCCGAGGACAGAGAGGAAGACGCCGCTCTTGCGCTCGCGGGCGATGTAGTTCTTCAATTCATCGAGGCCGATCATGCCGACGTTGAAATCGCCATCGGTGGCGAGAACAATGCGGTTGATGCCGTTCTTGTCGAAATGGCGTTTTGCCAGATCGTAAGCCGTGCGCAGCCCTTCCGCCCCGGCGGTGGAGCCGCCCGCGCCGAGCCGTTTGACGGCCCTGAGGATTTTGGCCTTTTCCGCCACCGGCGTCGGTTGCAAGGCGATGCCCGCCTGCCCAGCATAGGTGACGATGGCGACACTATCCTTCGGATCGAGTGCATCGATCAGCATCGCCAACGATTGCTTGACCAGCGGCAGCTTGTTTTTCTCGTCCATCGAGCCGGAAGTATCGATCAGGAACACCAGATTGGCGCGCGGGCGCTCAGTTGCCTTGACCGCATACCCTTCGATGCCGACATGCATGATCTTGCGGCCATCGCTCCACGGGCTTGGAAACACCGAGACGGTGGCCGCGAACGGTTCCTTCGCATTTGCGGGCTTCGGATAATCGTAAGGGAAATAGTTGACGAACTCTTCCGGACGCACCGAACCCGGCGGCGGTAGCCGGTTCTGTGCCAGCGCCGCGCGCATGAAGGCATAAGAGGCGGTATCGACATCGAGGGAAAAGGTCGAAACCGGCTCGCTCTTCACCGTCTTGAACGGATTTTCGGGCCGGGCGGTGAAGCTGTCCTGATTCGGGGCGGGGGTGGCAGCAACATTTCTTGGCGGCTCCGAGGCGCTGACGGGCGATTGGTCGTCATTGGAATATTTGAATCCACCTGACATGCGGAAGTTTTTCGCCTTGTCGGAGGCTTCCGGTTCTGCTGCATTCCGATAATCGAACCTGATAGGCGGTAAAGGTTTCTCGCTCAGGTTCTTCGAACCCGCTTCCGCTTCGCTCCTGTCCCCCGCCTGAGGGACAGGGCCACTATATTCACCCTGTTGCCCATTCCCCCTGCTCCGCCGAAGTTCATGGGCGTCTTCCTGTGCCGGTTCCCGGAGCTTTTCCCCCATCCGACTTATGATTAGCCGAGAATTCCCGCTATCCCGAAGGGCAAGCGAGCCTTCACCGTTAGTCTGCATCTGCATCGAATCAACTCCGAGGGCGGGAGCAGCGGCGGGTGGGGGCGATGTCTGGACAACAATCGGAGACGCGGAGCCGCGATTGTCATTTCCGGCCATCGGCTGTGGCAGGGGTTCCGATTGTAATGGCGAGGCGGGAGCCGCGACGGGTGGAGGTAATGTCTGGACAATAACCGGAGATGAGAAACGGGACTCGTCGTTCTCCGCCATCTTCGGCATTGACGGCGTTTCGTCTTTCCGCACTTCCGGGCCGGGTATTACAGCCTCGACCGGAGGCGGGGAGGAATCCGGCGACACGGCTTCCCGGTTGTGCAACCAGAACACCGTGCCGCTGAGCGCCAGAACGGCGACGAAAGCGGTGGCAGCCAGGGATTTGAAATGCATGAGCGGTCTCCTATGCGGACGGGCGGGGTCAGGTCTGCCCCCCTCTCGCCGTATGAGACGCCGCTCGTTCCCTGAACCTTGGCGGGACGGGATATTTTTTTTCTCCTCCTCGGGTTGTTCGCCCATTGGGGCCGGATCGGTTCGCGCCTGTTTTTCATCGAAAGCGCGCATTGCTGCGGCCAGGGCGCGGCTGCGGGCGGTCGCCGATGCCTCCGGCGCGTCTGGCAGGGGAATCGTATCTTCGGGGCGCGGGGTCTTGCCATCAATCGCCATTGAACGCCTCCATTCCGGCATCATGCACGTTTTCCCGCCGCAAGAGCTTACGCACTTCGTGCATCCGCCACGACACCGTGCTTTCGGCAACACCGAGCGCCAAAGCCGCCTCCTTGTGGCTTAAACCCGCGCCGGAAACCAGAATCACCGTTTCGCGTAAAGCCTCATCGAGGGTCGCGAGAATGCTTTTCAGCCATTGAGCGCGGTAGAGATCGCGTCCGTCCGGTTGAGGATATAGTTCGGTTGCCATGGCGAAACCGTCCGTCGCCTTCTGCCGTGCCTTGATGCGGCGCAAGTGATCGCGCGCGGCGTTGACGGCGATACCGGAAAGCCAGGTCGATACTTTCGCCTCGCCGCGAAACCCGTCGATCTTGGTAGCAAGTGCGCAGCAGATTTCCTGCACGATATCCTCCGCATCCTCGCGCGAACCGGTGATGCGCCAGACGATCCGGTGCAGCCGGTCGTAATGTCGCTCCAGAAGCGCGGCAAACGCTTCCCTGTCGCCGCCGCAGGCGCGGCGAACGAGATCGGCATCGGGATCGGGCATCATGAGCAAGGATCAGGCCCCGGCTGGTTACTGACAGGCTGCACCCCGCTTTTGCTCCGCGTTATGCATCCCGTCCAGAGATGAGACGCCGCACGATGGAAAATCCTTGGCGAAGGATGAATTTTTGTCGATGGCAGATTGCTTTGCCGTTTCACTTCTCGGGATTATCTCTCCCGTTTCAAAACCTTTCATGGTAAAGGCCGGATGAACCCCCGTGTCGTCTTGTCTGCCTGCTGCCGAGGAGCGCCTTACAGATGTCCAACGAGTTGAAACGCGTCACCCGCGCGCTGCTCTCCGTGTCCGACAAAATCGGGCTGATCGAGTTCGCCAAAGCGTTGAGTGAACGCGGCATTGCCCTCGTCTCCACCGGTGGTACCAGCAAGGCGCTGCTTGAGGCCGGGCTGAAGGTGCAGGATGTCAGCGACCTGACGCAGTTTCCGGAAATGATGGACGGGCGCGTCAAGACCCTACATCCGATGGTGCATGGCGGGCTGCTGGCCATCCGCGACAACCCGGAACATCAGGCGGCGATGCTCGCCCATGGCATCCAGCCGATCGACCTGCTGGTGGTCAATCTCTACCCGTTCGAGAACACGGTGAAGGCTGGCAAGCCGTTTGAAGATTGCATCGAGAACATCGACATCGGTGGCCCGGCGATGATTCGGGCAGCGGCAAAGAACCATGACGATGTCGCAGTCGTCGTCGATGTCGGCGATTACGGCGTGGTGCTTGCGGCCCTCGACGCGCATAAGGGTTCGCTCGACGGTTCCTTGCGGCGGAAACTGGCGCAGAAAGCCTATGCCCGCACTGCCGCCTACGATTCGGCGATTTCCAACTGGTTTGCCGGTCAACTCAACGAGCCGACCCCTGCGTTCCGCGCTGTTGGCGGCGAACTGGTCGAGCCAATGCGTTACGGCGAGAACCCGCACCAGACGGCAGCGTTCTATCGCACCGCCGTGATCCGCCCCGGCGTTTCCACGGCGCGACAATTGCAGGGCAAACAGCTTTCCTACAACAACATCAACGATACCGATGCGGCGTTCGAGTGCGTGGCCGAGTTCGACCCCAAGCGCACCGCCGCCGTGGCGATCATCAAACACGCCAACCCGTGCGGCGTCGCCGAGGGTGCGAGCCTGGCTAAAGCCTACGAGAAGGCGCTACGCTGCGATCCGGTATCGGCGTTCGGCGGCATCGTCGCCCTCAATCGCCCGCTCGATGCCGAGGCCGCAACCGAAATCGTCAAGATCTTCACCGAAGTCATCATCGCCCCGGATGCATCGCCGGAGGCCATTGCCATCATTGCGGCAAAGAAGAACCTGCGCCTGCTCGTCACCGGCGGTCTGCCAGACCCGCGCGTTCCCGGCCTGACCATGCGCACGGTGGCGGGCGGTTTCCTGGCGCAATCGAGCGACAACGCGGTGGTCGACGATATGGATCTCAAGGTGGTGACGAAGCGCGCCCCCTCGACGAAAGAGCTTGCCGACCTTAAATTCGCTTTCCGTATCGCCAAACATGTGAAATCGAACGCCATCGTTTACGTCAAGAATCTGGCAACCGTCGGCATCGGTGCCGGGCAGATGAGTCGGGTCGATTCCTCACGCATCGCCGCCTGGAAGGCGGCGGAAGCGGCCAAGGCCGCCGGGCTGAAGGAGAGCCTCGCTGTCGGCTCGGTGGTGGCATCCGACGCTTTCTTCCCATTCGCCGACGGCCTGCTGGCAGCGGCAGAGGCGGGTGCAACCGCCGTGATCCAACCGGGCGGCTCGATGCGCGACGAAGAAGTAATCGCTGCCGCCGACCAGGCCGGGTTGGCGATGGTGTTCACCGGCTTCCGGCACTTCCGGCACTAAACCGGAGAAGGGCAGATTTCAACGATGACCTATGTTCCCGATCTGCCCATCCTGCTGCAATATTCCGTCGCCGTGGTCGCCCTGTTCGTGATTCCCGGCCCGGACATGAGCCTCTGCCTGTCGAAAACCCTTGTCGCAGGGCGACGGGCAGCGTTCTTCGCCATGAGCGGCATCTTTTTCGGTTGCTTCGTGCACACGATGCTGGTGGCGCTGGGGGTCGCCATTCTACTCAAGACCTCCAGCATCGCCTTTCTGACGCTGAAGATCGCCGGAGCGATCTATCTGTTATGGCTGGCAATTCAGGCGATCCGCCATGGTTCGGCCCTGAACATCAATCTGACGAATGCGGCGAAGCCTTCGGATTTGCAGAACTTTCTCACCGGCATCGGCATCAACCTCACCAATCCGAAGATCGTGCTGTTCTTCCTGACCTTCCTGCCGCAATTCGTGCGATCGGACGACCCGTATGCTACCGGCAAGCTGATGTTCCTCGGCACCGCTTTCATCGTCATTTCCGTGCCGTTGATGGCGCTACTGATCACGTTCGCTGATAAGGTGGTCGGACGGGTGAAGCGCAACCCGTTCATGATGCGCGCACTCGATTATATGTTCGCGACGATTTTCGGCGTATTCGCCATCGGCGTGCTGACGACAAGCGAAAAATAATCGAGCATTCAAGCTCTTTTATCGCCAGTACGGTAATCTAATATCTGGTTTGCCACCCTTGAACACGTTCCCACGACATCCGCCCCCTCCCTGCGAAGTATTGCTTTGCTTGTGCCGCCGATTTCAGGCGTTAAAGAGAACGCTTCGTACAGTTTGTCTGCACGGGTCGCGTATCTGGAAAATTTTGTGAAACGCTTTCGGACGGTGCTTGCCGGCGGTGCTTGCCGGAGCGATCATCCGGTAGAAGCCGGATCGGCGTCCCTCTCCCGCCTCGGCCTCCAGTGCAAGGCGAGGTAGATGCAGAGCGCAGTCCATCCGGCGCCGATGCACCATCCGGCAAGGACGTCGCTCGGCCAATGCACGCCGAGATAAACCCGGCTGATACCGACCAGCAGCGTCAAGGAGATGGCGGTGAATACCGCGAAGACACGCATTCGCCGCAAAGGGTGAAGCCGGGCGAACAGGAAGCCGCAGGAGAGATAGACGGTTGCCGACAGCATCGAATGGCCGCTCGGAAAACTGGCGGTGTAGACATAAGAGCCATGCGGCACGAGATCCGGACGAGGGCGATCGAATCCGTATTTGAGCCATGTCGACAGTTGCAGACCGACGACGACGGCAACGATCAGGAATAAGACATCGCGGCGGCGGCCTGCCAGAAACAGGAAGATCACCGTGAACAGGGTAATGAGCGTCAACACCGCCGTGCCGCCAAGCGCGGTGAAGTCCCGCATCATTTCCTGCAACCAAGCAGGGCCGAGGGGCAGGCTGGTATCAGTAGGGTTACGCAGTGCCAGCAGCAGATCACGATCGATCCCGACGGCACCGCCATTGACCATCCCCGCCAGTTCGACAAATCCCCAGCCGCACAGGCAGAAGATGCAGAACATCGCC
>JAVBRX010000084.1:0-40744 GCA_031547465.1 Microvirga sp.
TGGAATTTTTCTCCCGTGCTAGAAATCGTGCATCGCCATCGGCACGTAGCCATTGCTCAGCAAGAAAGCGGTTGATGCTGCCCGTGAACGACAAAGTTCCATCCTCATTTCGTACTGCCGCCGCCCGCCCCTCGCGATCAACGGCGATATCGAACCTGTCCGGCATTGCCGCTATGCCAAACCCCAACATAGCCGGGATAGCCGCCCCCCACCGTAACCGCGAATGAAACAGGCTCGCCCAGAGAAGCGCCAGCGTCATCAACAACAGCGCCCCCGTCTTGAAAGCCGGAAACGTCAGCACTGCGTTCGGCAATCCGCCCACCCAGGCAGAAACGGTCAGTACATATGATATCGCCCAGCCCATAACCGTCCACGCCATCTGATCAAGTCCAAGCGGATAAGCGATCACGCCAAGCATGGCGCATGGCATGACGACGAGCGAGACAAGCGGCAGGGCAAGCGCGTTGCCGATCAGGCCATAAATCTGCGAGGTCTGAAAATGATAGGCGGCGAAGGGGGCGGTTGCCAACGAGGCAACCAAGGTGGAGATACATAACGCCATCGCCGCCCGCATCAGCGCAGCGCCACCGCGAACAATCCGGCTGTTCGCCCACACACTTCCATTTCCCGACCGAAACACTAACGCCATCAACCGGCTGCTGAAAACAAGCAGGGCCAGAACCGCCGAAAACGACATCTGAAAGCTCGGCCCTAACAAAGCCTCAGGCTCGCGTAGCAGAACGACGATAGCCGCCAGGGAAAGGTTGCGGATGCTCAAAGCGGGCCTGTCGGCCAGAATGGCCCCGAGCATGATGAGCGTCATGATGAGTGAACGCACCGCCGCTACTTCCGCGCCGGAAAAGATACAGTAGGCGGTCGCTCCAAGCATCGCCAGCACGGCGGCGATCTTCTTGACCGGCCAGCGCAACGCCAAGATCGGACTCAGGGCAAGTAACGCCCGAGCCCACCAGAAAAACAACCCTGCCGCCAACACCATATGCAGGCCGGAAATCGACACGATATGATAAATCCCCGCTGCCCGCAGCACATCGTTGGTGCCTTCGCCAATAAAGCCCCGCTTCCCGGTGACGAGGGCCGCGCTCACCGCCCCCGCCTCGCCGCCAATCGTGTCGGCTATCCTTTGCGTCAGGACATTGCGAGCATCATCGACCCAAGCGACACTGATGAACCGTATTCCTTCCCCGTCTACGAGCTCCTCAACGCGCAACGGCCCCAAAACCGTGCCGACTGCGCCGATCCCCTTGAAATACGCATCGCGGGCGAAGTCATAACCTCCAGGCATGACCGGCTGTGGCAGCGGCATCAGTCGCACCTTGCCGGAAACAGCCCGGCCCGGGCGGATACCCTCTGTCGCCCTGACGCGCAACCTTATCCGTTGCGGCGTTACCTCCGGTCTCAACCCGTCAACGACCGGCGACACGACAACGATGCGCCCGCCGGAGACCGTCATATCGACGCTTTCCACCAGTCCAGTCATTCCGGCAATCGTCACCCGCCCGATGATCGGCGTTTCCACCGCACGAACACGCCATGAGGCCGCTGTCGCCCCGGCAAAGACCGCCGCAATGCCGATGAGAGCCAGCCGCAGCCCCCACAATTGCCGCCAGGACACTGCGAGGATTGCGGCAATGGCGCAGCACACGCCCGGCATAAGTGGCGGAGCATTCCAAGGAGATGAGAAAAACAGCAGAATACCGCAGCCGAACGCAACAGCTATCCAGGGAAACAGCCCTCTTCGCTCCGCTTCCAGAGTCAGAAGCCGGCTGAACCGCGCGCCGAGACCCGCTGTTTCGTCCTCACTGTTCTGATCGCCGGATCGCCACATTGACGCCGCCTATTATCACCATCTTGAAGCGGATCTCATCCTCCGGCTTAACGCAGACCGGCAAGACATGCTAGACGCACAAACTGACTCCCGTTATCTGCCGGAATCGGCCCGCGCCGAACGATAAAGAAAGCCCATAAACCGCCATGACCGCTCCGATCGTCACCCGTTTTGCCCCATCCCCAACCGGCTTCCTGCATATTGGCGGCGCGCGTACAGCCTTGTTCAACTGGCTATTTTCCCACCGTCACGGCGGAAAAATGATGCTGCGCATCGAGGACACCGACCGCGAACGCTCGACCCAGGACGCCATCGACAAGATCATCGACGGGCTGAAATGGCTCGGCCTCGACTGGGACGGCGATGTCGTCTTTCAGTTTGCTCGCGCAGCGCGGCATAGGGAAGTTGCCGAGGAAATGCTGGCCCGGGGCAAGGCTTATTATTGCTACGCCACCACCCAAGAACTCGAAGAGATGCGCGAGACGGCAAAACGCGAAGGCCGTCCGGCACGTTACGATGGCCGCTGGCGCGACCGCGATCCGTCGCAGGCCCCCGCCGGAGTGAAGCCGACCATCCGCCTGAAAGCGCCGCTCGACGGCGAGACCGTAGTCGAGGATCTGGTCCAGGGCCGCGTCGTCTGGCAGAACAAGGAACTGGACGATTTCGTACTGCTGCGCTCCGACGGCACCCCAACCTTCATGCTCGCCGTCGTCGTTGACGACCACGACATGGGAGTGACGAACATTATCCGCGGCGACGACCATCTGACTAACGCCGCCCGACAGACACAGATCTATCAGGCAATGGGCTGGAACACGCCGCAGATGGCGCATATTCCGCTGATCCACGGGCCGGACGGCGCAAAACTTTCCAAGCGCCACGGCGCACTCGGCGTCGAGGCCTATCGCGAGATGGGCTATCTCCCGGCTGCCCTACGCAATTATCTGGTGCGCCTCGGCTGGAGCCATGGCGACCAAGAGTTATTCTCGACCGATGAAATGATCGCTGCGTTTGACCTTAAACAGGTCGGGCGTTCCCCGGCCCGGTTCGATTTCGTCAAGCTGGAAAACCTCAACGGCCAGTACATGCGCCAGACGGACGATGCGACACTGCTGCAATCGCTTGAGGATCTCCTGCCCGATCTCGGCCCGCAGCGTGGATTAGGGGGGAGTTTTGCGCCCGACCTGCGAAGCCGTTTCCTCGCCGCCATGCCAGGTCTGAAGGAGCGAGCGAAGACTCTGGTCGAACTTCTTGATAGTGCTTACTTTCTTTACGCCCCCCGCCCCCTTGTCCTGGATGACAAGGCTGCTGCCCTGCTGACCGATGGCTGGGCAAGAATCGAAGGTCTGGCGAAAAAGTTGGCTGCCATTGCCGACTGGTCGACGAAAAACGTCGAAGGCGTGGTACGCACACATGCGGAAGAACTCGGAGCAAAACTCGGGCAAATCGCACAGCCGTTGCGCGCCGCGCTGACGGGCCGCTCGACGTCGCCCGGTCTGTTCGATGTCATGATCGTACTCGGCAAGAAAGAATGCCTTGGGCGCCTAGCCGATGCCGCATTGCTACGAAAAACTGTACCCCAAGCCTGACTGGACGTCTTTTTTCTGCTCTGCCACCCTAGATAACACTGGCGGGCCAGACAGGATTGCAGCAAGCCCGCAACACGAATTCGGCATCAACCTCGCCAAAAGGAGAATGGCTTTTCTCCCCAAGCGCGCGTTTTAGTAAGCTAGGCTGTCGCAACCGGGCAATGCTTTGCTTGAATGCGATCATGCATTGCGATAGCAAAAGTTAAATAAACCATAGGATGCGGAAAACCGGGCGATCAACCCGGTGAGGCGGAGAGAAACCCGAGTCCGGACACGGTTCCGGTATTCAGCGGTCTTTCCCGGCCAGCCCCGGTTCCAAGAGGAAAAGGCCCAAGAGCAATGAACGATACCGCCAAAATCATTATCGGAAACAAGGAATACGACCTTCCGGTGAAAGAGGGCACCATCGGCCCGCGCGTCCTCGACATCACGAAACTCTACGCACAAAGCGGCGTATTCACTTACGACCCCGGCTTTACCTCCACGGCGAGTTGCGAATCGCACATCACCTATATCGACGGTGACGAAGGCGTACTGCTGTATCGTGGTTACCCGATCGAGCAGTTGGCGGAACATGGGGATTTTCTCGAAACCTGCTACCTGCTGCTGCACGGCGAACTACCGAATGCCACCCAAAAGGCCGATTTTGATCTGCGCATCATGCGGCACACGATGCTGCATGAGCAAATGGTCCGCTTCTTCAACGGTTTCCGCCGCGATGCGCATCCGATGTCGATCATGGTCGCCAGCGTCGGCGCACTATCGGCTTTCTACCACGATTCCATAGACATCAACGATCCTAAGCAACGCATGATCGCTTCGATGCGCATGATCGCCAAGATGCCGACGCTAGCCGCCATTGCCTACAAGTATTCAACCGGCCAGCCGTTCATGTATCCGCGCAACGACCTCGGGTACGCCGCCAACTTCCTACAGATGTGTTTCGCGGTGCCGTGCGAAGAATACAAGGTCAACCCAATCCTTGCCCGTGCCATCGATCGGATTTTCATTCTCCATGCCGACCACGAGCAGAACGCCTCAACTTCGACGGTGCGCCTAGCCGGATCGTCCGAAGCGAACCCGTTCGCCTGGATCGCTGCGGGTATCGCCTGCCTGTGGGGGCCGGCGCATGGCGGGGCGAACGAAGCAGCGCTCAAGATGCTTGAGGAGATCGGCACCCCGGATCGCGTGCATAAATACGTTGCCAAAGCCAAGGACAAGAACGATCCGTTCCGTCTGATGGGCTTCGGCCACCGGGTTTACAAAAATTATGACCCGCGCGCCAAGATTATGCAGCAAACCGCCCATGAAGTGCTGAAGGAACTCGGCATCAGGGACGATCCGCTGCTCGATGTTGCCGTCGAACTGGAAAAAATCGCCCTGCACGATGAATATTTCATCGAGAAGAAGCTCTACCCGAATATCGACTTCTATTCAGGCATTACCCTGAAGGCGCTCGGTTTCCCGACCAGCATGTTCACTGTGCTGTTCGCGCTGGCCCGCTCCGTTGGCTGGATCGCGCAGTGGAAGGAAATGATCGAGGATCCGCATCAGAAGATCGGTCGCCCGCGCCAGCTTTACACCGGCGCGAAAAAGCGCGATTATACTAATCCGGCCCAACGTGGCTGATCGGATAATCTCCGAGGGGAACAAAAAAGACAAAAGAAAAGGAGCCCTTCCGGCTCCTTTTTTATTGGCAAACTCGTAAGGCTCTCAAACCGCTTCATAGAATCAGCCTCCGAGATAGGCTTTCCGCACATCGTCGTTGGCGAGCAGATTCGCGCCCGTGTCGGCCAGAACGACATGGCCGTTTTCCAGAACGTAACCCCGATCGGCGATGTGCAGCGACTTCTGGGCATTCTGCTCGACCAGAAACACCGTCACTCCCTCATCGCGGATTTTGCGAATGATCGAGAATATCTGATTGATAATCAGCGGAGCGAGGCCAAGGGTCGGCTCGTCGAGCAAAAGCAAACGCGGACGCGACATCAGCGCTCTTCCAATAGCAAGCATCTGTTGCTCGCCGCCCGACATCGTACCGCCGCGCTGTCCTCTCCGCTCCTCCAGCCTCGGAAATAACGAATAGACATGCTCCAGCCGTTCGGTGATTTCCTCACCGGCGGCGAAAAACGCACCCATTTTCAGGTTTTCCTCAACTGTCAGTTCGGAAAATACCCGGCGGCCCTCGGGAGAAATCGCCAACCCCATCTGCATGATTTCGTTGGTCGGCGTTCGGGTGATGTCGGTTTCCTCAAAGAATACTCGTCCGTTCGATGCGCGCGGTGTACCGCACACCGTCATGAGCAAAGTACTCTTGCCTGCCCCGTTGGCACCAATCAGGGTAACGATCTCACCCTTTTTTACCTCGATTGAGACCCCGTGCAGCGCCTCGATCGCACCATAATGGGTATGGACGCCTTCCAGCCGCAGCATCTCATTCCTCTCCGAGGTAGGCTTTGATGACCCGCTCATCCTTGCGAATTTCCGCTGGTGTCCCGTTGGCTATCGGCTTGCCGTATTCCATCACCAGAATGCGTTCGGCAACCCCCATCACCAGCCGCATATCATGCTCGATCAGCAGCACGGAAACACCATGGTCGCGGCGCAGGACATTTATCAGCACCTGCAAATCCTGCTTTTCCTGCGGATTCAACCCCGCCGCTGGTTCATCGAGCAACAACAGACGCGGCTCGGTAATCATGCAGCGGGCAATTTCCAGGCGGCGCTGATGGCCGTAGGCCAGCGTTCCCGCCTCCTGGTTGGCGACATTGCGCAGGCCGACGAATTCGAGCCAGAAGGCCGCCCGCTCCAGTGCCTCTTTCTCGGAGCGCCGATATCCCGGCGTCACGAACAGGCCGGAGAGAAACCGCGTATTGATCTGCTGGTGTTGGGCGATCAGCACATTTTCAACCGCTGTCAGCCCCTTGAACAGGCGCATATTCTGGAAAGTGCGCCCCAACCCGCGCCGCGCCGCCTGATAGCTCGGCTTGCCGGTGATATCCTCACGCAAGAAGGCTACGGTGCCTCGTGTCGGCTTGTAAAAGCCGCATACGCAGTTGAACACGGTTGTTTTACCAGCGCCGTTCGGGCCTATAATCGCGTAGATTTCCCCGGTCTGAACTTCGAAACTGACGTTATCGACAGCCAGAAGCCCGCCGAAACTCATCGACAGATTGGAAATGTTGAGAAGCGGAACGGTCATGACGGCAATTCCACGGGCTGGCGCTTCACGGGCAGCAGGCCCTGAGGTCGCCAGATCATCATCAACACCAGCACCAAGCCGAAAATCAGCATCCGGTACTCTCCCAATCCGCGACCAAACTCCTGCAATACGACGATCAGGATTGCGGCAATGATGACGCCGAGATTGGACCCCATGCCGCCGAGCACCACCGCCGCCAAGATCATGATCGATTCGATGAACTGGAAGGATTCTGGATTGACCAAGCCCTGCCTCGCTCCAAAGAATGCCCCCGCCATGCCGGCGATGCCTGCCCCGATGGTGAAGGCCCAGATCTTGATCGGCGCCGGGTTCAGGCCGAGCGAGCGGCAGGCGATTTCATCCTCCCGTAACGCCTCCCAAGCGCGCCCAAGCGGCATCCGCAACAAACGGTTGGAGACGAACACCGTTATCGCTGCCAGAGCAAGGGCAATCAGATAGAGATTTATCTCCATGTGACGGCTCTCGTATGTCAACCCAAGGAGATTGTGGAATGTGGTCTGCCCTTCCGGGGCGCGGCGCAGAATCTCGTATCCGAATACGGTCGGTTTCGGCAGGTTCAAAACTCCGTCGGGACCGCCGAAAAGCCGCAGATTGCCGATAGTTAGATTTGTATCCAGCTTGAAGATGCTGACGATGATCAGCGAAACCGCCAGGGTTACGATGGCGAGATAATCGCCACGCAAACGTAGTAACAGAAAACTCAGGGCTAACCCGATAAGCGCCGCCATAACGATGGCGAACGGCAAGCTCATCCAGAAACTGAATCCGTAAATCTTGAACAGGTATCCGAACGTATATCCACCGATGGCATAAAAACCGGCATATCCGAGATTCAAAAGCCCTGCGAAACCAACGACGATATTCAATCCGAGGCCGAGGATCACATAGATAAGTGCGAACGACAGCATACTCATCAGGTTGTGATATTCGAAGCTCGGCCAGACCCAGCGCATGAGCACAAGCGCGACCGGCAGCAGGGCTCCAGCAATGAACAGAATGAAGATTGCCCGCTGCTGTGCCGTCTGGTTGAGTACCGGCATGCTGATCGACGGCATGTTGGCAAACAGTTTTTCCCACAAGGGCCGCGTCAGGCTCATTATAAATACTATACCGAAGGCCGCCATCACATAGCCGTAATGCGGCTCGATCTGCGAAATGCTGCCGGTTCGCGCGATCTTCAGTCCAAAAATCGGCAGGATCAGCACAGCCGCCAGACAGGCAGCAATCGTCGCTTCCTTCAGTCTCCCAACCATCATACTTTTTCCAACTGCGTTTTGCCGAGTAATCCATTAGGCAGCACGAGCAGGATTACGACCAGAAGGCTCAGGGTAACGATGTCACGATAATCGGAGCCGACATACCCAGCGACAAATATTTCAGTGATACCGAGCAGCACACCGCCCAGCATCGCACCGGGAATACTGCCGATGCCGCCAAGAACGGCAGCAGTGAACGCTTTCAACCCGGCCAGAAAACCAACATAGAAACTGATGCTACCTGTCGAGACACCGATCAGAACACCGCCAACCGCAGCAAGGATAGCCCCAAGCACGAAAGTAAAGGAAATCACCCGGTTAGTGTCGATCCCCAGCAGGTTCGCCATCTGCAAATCCTGTGCGCAGGCACGACACGCCCGCCCCATGCGCGAATTCTTGATGAACAGGGTCAGCGCCACCATCAAGGCGATTGTTGAGGCCAGGATCAACAGCTTCGAATAAGCGAACATCACCGTCCCGCCATTCCCCACGGGAAGCTCCACGTTGCCGGGAACGAGCATCGGAAAGGATATGGTGTCCGGACTCTGGCCGATTGCCACGTAGTTCTGCAACATGATCGACATGCCGATGGCGGATATGAGCGGCACAAGGCGCGGCCCGCCACGCAGGGGGCGATATGCAAACCGCTCGACGGCATAACCATATCCCGCAGTCACTGCCACAGATACAATGACCGCAGCCGCCAGAAGCAGAGGCACCGGGATATTGCTCTGCACCCCAATCGCCGTAATGACCACCAGACCGATATAACCACCGATCATGTAGATTTCACCATGGGCGAAGTTAATCATGCCGATGATGCCGTACACCATCGTATAACCGATAGCGATGAGCGCATAAATCGCCCCTAAACTTATTCCATCGATCAGAAACTGAAAAAATGTTGCAATTGAAGGCATGGGAACCGATTTATAGCGAAACTAAATACACAAAAGTATGCTGCAACCATATCAGATCGCAGCATACCCGATTATCTCTCGACCCATTTCCTGAAATTCGAGAAATGCAGGTCGTCGGAAGAGCATGGACTTGCCGCCACCATATCAAACAGCGCCGGGCACCTTCATCCTCACTCGGCGGCGCTGCGCGTCCCGTCCTTGTTCTGACGGCTGATCACGAACTTGAAGTTGCTCAGATCGCCCTTCTTGTCGAAGCTGACCTGCCCCAGCGGACTGGAAAACTTGATTTCGTGCATTGCCTTGGCAACGGCATCGGAATCCTCGCCCTTGCTGACCTTCATGCCTTCAGCCAGAGCGAGAACCGCCGTGTAAGCCGACATCTGGAACGGGCCGTCGGGATTACGCTTCTGCGCCTGGAACGCCTTGACGATCTCGGCATTGGCCGGTTCCTTGGTCAGATCCGGCGGAAGCGTCATCAGGATACCTTCGGCAGCCGCACCGGCAATGCGCTGAAGGTCTTCGTTAGCAGCGCCTTCATCGCTCATGATCCCCGCAGTGAGGCCACGTTCGCGTGACTGGCGGGCAATCAGACCAAGTTCAGGATGATAGCCACCAAAATAAATAAAATCGACACCTTCCGACTTCATCTTGGTGACAATCACCGAATAATCGCTTTCGCCAGCATTGATACCTTCAAACAACACAACCGGAACCTTCTGCGCTTCAAGGCCCGCCTTGACCGCAGTAGCAATACCCTGGCCGTAGGATTGCTTGTCGTGCAGAACCGCAACCTTCTTCGGCTTCACCTTGTTGACGATGTACTCAACCGCCGCCGGAGCCTGCTGGTCATCGCGCCCAATGGTGCGGAAAATGCTCGAACGCGCAACGGCATCCGTCAGCAACGGCGACGTTGCCGACGGTGTTACCATGACAATCCCTTCCCTATCGTAGATGTCGGCAGCAGCAATCGTCGCGCCGGAGCAGACATGTCCGACCACAAACTTGATACCGCTCGATACGATGCGGTTCGCCACCAAAACGGCCTGCTTGGGTTCGCACGCATCGTCCTCGGTCACGAGTTCGAGCTTCTTGCCATTCACGCCGCCAGCGGCGTTGATCTGCTCAATGGCGGTGAGAACCCCATCCTTCACCATCGTGCCGTACTGACTGACGGGTCCCGTAACCGGACCGGCGAAGGCGATTTTGATCGTCTCCTGCGCAAAGGCCGAGCCGGAAAAAGCGACGCCGCTTAACAGGAGCGCCACAGCGGATGATTTCAAGAGCAAGGATTTCATACGTTTCCTCTTAAAAGTGTGTTGCCGCATTGAGTGAAAGACCGGAAACGGTTTCCTCTCCCGCTGCATATCCCCGATACCGATGCCACGCCGATTCCATTCTTCAAATCAGGCGCTTTATGCGATCATTCTAAAGGAAGAACTCGAAGAAGGTTATTATTTCAACATCAGGCGCATTGCAACAATAGTATTGCCCGACTCAAACCGGAGGAGCTGACCCAGCAAGCGTTTTTCGAACTGCGCACTTACTCCTCGTTAAGAATCCGGTTCTAATCGTTCGGCATGGGCGGATTTAATACGAAAGCCTGCGGATGTTCTACTATCTTTCAAAAGTGTTCTGGTTCCTGACCGTTCCCTCGAATGTCCTTCCGACATTGACCTGTACCGGCATTCTGCTGCTGTGCCTCTCACGGTGGCGTAAGACTGGGGCAATCCTCTCCCTCGGCAGCCTTATCGTCCTGTTTGCCTGCGGCCTGTCGCCGCTGGCTAACATCGTTCTGCTGCCTCTGGAAAACCGGTTTCCGACTTACGTCGACGATAGCCGCCCGATTACGGGAGTTATCGTTCTCGGCGGATCGCTGATGCCGGAAGATTCCTTTGCCCGCAACCAGATCGTTCTCAATGAAGCCGGAGAGCGCATTCTTGCGCTTGGCGATCTTGCCCGCCGGTATCCGCAGGCAAAGCTCGTCTTCAGCGGCGGTGGAGGAACGCTGTTCCGCGATCATGTCTCTGAAGCGGAAGCAATCGTTCACTTCGCACCCTCTCTCGGCCTTGCTCCGGATAGGATCGTTATTGAGGCGAACTCGCGCACAACAGAAGAGAACGCAGCCTTTACCCGCAGGCTCATCCAGCCGAAACCGGATGAGCGCTGGCTCCTCGTGACTTCCGCTTCGCACATGCCCCGCGCCATTGGTACATTCCGTAAGGCAGGTTTTACTGTCGTCGCTTACCCAGTTGATTTCCGAACCAGCGGCTGGAAGGACAGGAGCCGCCCCTTTGCCTACAACTCGGAAGGCCTGCGTCGTCTTGACACCGGGGCGAAGGAATGGGCCGGGTTGATCGGTTACTGGTTGACGGGAAAAACCGACGCTTTGCTGCCAGCGCCAGAGAATGAATTACGGACCTGATCCAGCATGGGAGGCATCCCGGTGATTGATCGCCAGAAACCAGATCAACCCGGCACCGATAACCGTACTCCACCAGGTCTGCCATGCTCCATGCGTCATGACGGAAATTGCCGCAACCATTGCGAAAAAGGCAAATTTCATAGCCTTTGCCGGCATACTGGAACGGACGAGATATAGTAGACAGAGAAGAATGATCAGCAACAGCAGGACCGCACCGACGAACCCGAGTTCATACCAGATCTGCAGGGCCAGATCGTGCGGATGCCCCATGTTCAACGCCTCTAACTGTTTTTGATTCAATGACAGTTTCTTGGCGGTTTCAGAGAAAGCAGCCACCGGGCTGGCACCGATCCCGGCCCCCATGACCGGACGCTCCAGAGTAGCCTGCCCAAAAATGTGCCAGATCTCGATCCTTTCTCTGGCATGGGCCGAAGATAGCATCTGTAATACAGTTTCCGGCATGACACGTTCCATGACCGGCCCGGTTAAAGGCGCAGCCAGCAAGAACAAAACCAGACCGATGCCGGAGAAACCAGCGGTAATCCGTGGAAAAAATCGGAATGCACCATAGGCAAGGCAGCCAACCACAACTCCGAGAACGGCCCCGCCACTATCGGCAAAAAGAATAACGGCAAACAATAAAAACAGGCTTCCAAATACCATGATCGCCATATGCTTTTGTGATGTCGTTTCTTTGCCGGAAAAAGCTTTCCACCCCGCAAGAACCGGAATTGAGAGCAAAACAAGGGTAATAATGGTTCTATTAAATATATAGCCTTGAAGTTTTTTATTAAATAAATGCCAATAAGAGAAGCCCGTCGTATAGTTGAATACAATTATTACGCATCCAAATAAAACAGAAAAAATAACGATCTGAAGATGTCGCAATCTGAGTTGATCTGGTAAATTTATGGCTAAAAACGTAACCAAAAAAATCGCTAAACTTATTTCTGAGATTGTCTCAAGAGATATTGACGGCGCATCGCTCCAGGAAACAGATAGAAGTCCCCAAAGAATAATCGCCAATACGAGCAACCCAAGCGGATCCGATAAAACCCGCAAGGTTTTCTTCCCGAAAACTTGCCAACCTCCCTCAAGCGTCAAGGCGATGGCAACGCAAAATGTCGATACCGACAGCACCAGAGGGCTGGACCTGTTGGCAAACACCATGGCCAGCGGCAACAGCGAAAAACTCAGGCAGGCTGCCTCCCAAGCATAAATCGCCCCCGGCTTTGATTTCTGAAACACTTTTATCTGCACACTTTCCGGGTATGATCGGAGTCTTTGATCCGACGACGCCATTACTTGAGATCTCTTCCGGGAGAGGCTTGTGCCAACGATGCCATGCGCACAAACCCAATCGGTTGTCAATCAAGGCTTTTTCATGCTTTTCTTGCCAGATGACAACTGGATATTTCCACTGTCACAAGCAAAAACTGGGAGAAAGAAACATTATTCCTAAGCATGCCCCTTTGCATCATGAAGGCTGCACAAAGGCTATGCCTATCCATCGTCCCGCAAGGCCCGAAGCGCTTCCGAATCAAACTGCCGTCGCGTCATGACGATCAGCACTGCTACCGTTGACAGGAGGAACACTTTGGCGCCGATAAACCAGCCGAGATAGGCAAGCGCAAAAAAGAAAGCTCTTTGTCCCCGGCTGAAATTCTTGCCGGCAGCGACGCACATACGCCCTGCCCGTCTGACGGCAGGGTCCAGAATGGCTTTGTCCTCATGCGGCTGCGGAATGGAGCCAAGCAGAATTGCCGAGAAGTTGAACAGGCGATACGCCCAGGAAAACTTGAAGAAGCTGTAGATGAGGATCACCGTCAGCCCCATCGCTTTCGCTTCCAAAGCAAAGCGTGTCATCGCCGCGCCAAGCGGCATTTGCCCGATCATAGGAAGGATATCGTCGGTCACTTTGAACAAAGCCAGCGCGCCACCGATGGCAAACAACGAAGTCGACGCGAAAAAAGCCGTACCATTCTGAAGGGAGGCCATGATCGTCGTATCAACGATGCGGTTTTCACGCGCTGCCGCCTGTTCCAGCCATTTGTGCCGGTATCCGTACATTTGCGAATTGAGGCTGCGGCGCGATTTTCCGGTGAATTCCAAGGCCAGATGATAGGCCAGCCAGGAAACAATGAAGAAGCCCAGCGCCCAGTAATCGAGTATTGAAAAATCAGCCACGACTGCTCCAAGGATGCGCCATCCCAAGCGATACAAGCCCAAAATGCTTCATGCTTGGAACACGGTCTTGTTTGCCCGAGACCTCATAAAAAACCAAGGTCAAAAAGCAAGTGTTTCACCGTTAGTGATTACCCCTGCCTACAGGCGTGGCTCCTATATGCCCCCTCCTTTCATGCTTATGCAACATCTCTAAACAGTATTGGTGATCTCGAACGGTACCGTTTCGTCGGCAAGCCATCCCTCAATCGCCAGACCATCCGGCAGACGGTCGACTTCCGATACGCTCGCCCCCGGCGATCCCTCTCTGCACAGATCGATAATAGCCTCCACATCGTCCGCCTGCCCGATAAACACCGCCTCCACCGTTCCATCGCGCCGATTGCGCACAAAACCGGACATCATCATGCCTTCTGCCAGACGGTGTATCCAGTTCCGGAACCCGACCCCCTGAACCTCACCGCGAATGATGACATGCGCTCGAGCCGTCATGACATACCTCTTTGTTCTTGAAACAGTTTTTAAAACCAAGCGAATTATTCGCAAATGGCATCGTCTCTCTATTCCGAAACCGTCCGGTCAGTTGAAACACAAAAGGGCAGCAGATCATTTTTTGACCCACCGCCCTGATTATAGGCTTACTTGTAAAATTGCCCAGTTCGTTTTCAGGCAAATTCCATGATGATCTCGTCCACGGGGAAGCTCTGGCCTTCCTTGGCGATAATCGTCGTGACCGTGGTATCACGTTCGGAACGCAGGACATTCTCCATCTTCATGGCCTCAACGATACACAGGGGTTCACCGATCTTCACCTCTTGTCCCGGCTTGACATAGATGGTCTTGATCAGCCCCGGCATCGGGCAGATCAGTTGTTTGCCCGTCTCTGCCTCTTTTTTCTCCGGCATGAGTGCTACGAGTTCCGCTTCGCGCTTCGTATAGACGCGAATATCGGCGGAAACGCCGCCATGCGATACGTGTACGCCATTCAGAATCGGCGTCACCAGCGCGGAAATACGCTCTCCGTCAACGACACCGAACCACACCGGATCGCCCGGACGCCAGGTCGACAACAGCGACACGTTGCGTCCGTTGACACCGATCACCGTCTTGTCCCGCTGGCCGCTTTCAATCTTGACCTCATAGGTCTCGCCATCGAGCAGAACGTAACGGTCATGCTCGAAGTTGAAGGTCGGCGACGGCGGGCGCATCTGCCCATTGATGCTGCGCTTGCGCTCGGTGAACAGGTGATGGATGAACGCTCCGATGGCAACCAACCGCTTCGCCAGCGCGCCCTTAGGCTTCGGCACCGAGAACCCGTCCGGAAACTCCTCGGCGATGAACCCGGTCGACAGCCGGGCACTGCGCCAGCGCGGATGCCGCATCAGCACCGACAGGAACGGAATGTTGTGGCGAATGCCCTCAATGGCAAAACTGTCCAGCGCCACCGATTGCGCTTCGATCGCCAGTTCGCGGGTCGGCGCATGCGTCACCAGCTTGGCGATCATCGGATCGTAATAGATCGATATCTCGCCACCTTCGACCACACCGGTATCGTTGCGTACAGTAACATTTTCCTCATAAAATCCCTCGCCTGGCGGGCGATAGGTCACGAGACGGCCAGTGGATGGAAGGAACCCACGCACCGGATCCTCGGCATAGATGCGGCTTTCCACCGCCCAGCCGAACAGCCGGACATCCTTCTGCGCATAACGCAATTCCTCACCCGCCGCGACGCGGATCATTTCTTCGACCAGATCAATGCCGGTGATCATCTCCGTCACCGGATGCTCGACCTGAAGACGGGTATTCATTTCAAGAAAATAAAAGGATTTATCCTGCCCGGCGACGAACTCGACGGTTCCCGCCGAATCGTATTTCACCGCCTTGGCCAAGGCCACGGCCTGCTCGCCCATTTTCTTCCGGGTTTCACTATCGAGCAGCGGGCTAGGCGCTTCCTCGATCACCTTCTGGTTGCGACGCTGGATCGAGCATTCGCGCTCACCGAGATAGATCACGTTGCCATGTTTGTCGCCAAGCACCTGGATTTCGATATGGCGAGGTTCAACGATGAATTTCTCGATGAACACCCGGTCATCACCGAACGAAGACGCGGCCTCAGAGCGCGCGCGTTCGAACCCTTCGACAACCTCATCCGCCGAATGGGCGATGCGCATCCCCTTGCCACCGCCGCCGGCGGAAGCCTTGATCATCACCGGATAGCCAATGCCATCGGCGATTTTTACCGCCTCCTTCGAGGTTTCGATCACACCCAGATGCCCCGGCACCGTCGAGACACCCGCAGCCGCAGCCATCTTCTTCGACGAAATCTTGTCGCCCATGGCAGCAATGGCATCGACATTCGGGCCGATGAAGACGATGCCCGCCTCCTTCAGCGCCTTGGCAAACGCCTCGCGTTCTGACAAAAAGCCATAACCCGGATGCACCGCCTGCGCACCCGTCCTGCGGCAGGCATCAATGATCTTGTCTATGACGAGATAGGACTCGGCTGCCGGAGCCGGACCGATGTTGATGGCCTCGTCAGCCATATCCACGTGCAGGGCTTCCCGGTCGGCATCCGAATAGACAGCGACGGTCTTGATGCCCATGCGCTTGGCGGTCTTGATGATGCGGCAGGCGATTTCGCCGCGGTTGGCGATCAGAATTTTATCGAACATGGCGTTCGACCCCCCCTCTAGCAAACGGCTCCGGTCGTCCGGATGTTCTTGCCGCGTCCAACAACCGTTCGACTGTCATTATGCAGCCCGAAACGGATGCCCGTACTCCCCTATGCCCGCCTGATGCGGACACCCTTGTACGGGACACACCAATGTTACTCCTGTTCGGTATTATTGCAGTGCGCGCTCAAGACAAAGCTCTTTTTTATACGATTGCGCAAAGACTTCATTGAGCGTTGCAATCCCGCTCAAAAGAGCGGTTCTTCTTCATCACGATATGGAAGGTTTTATGCAGCGGCAGGACCGCATTGCAGGGCAGCGTTGCCGCGTATCCGGTTCAGCACGAAATTGACCATCGCGACATCGACCGTTTCCGCCTCCCGCACCACAGCAGTGGCAATCCGCGCCACTGTGTCGGTCATGGCTCCAACTTCAAGCGAATTGATGAGCCAATGACATATCTCTGCTGGAACGACTCCGGACGGATTGGATTTCCAGACGACATAATCGACGATCAGTGGAACGATTGCGTCACTCCAGCTTTCATGCGTCGCAACGATACGGTCGAGCGCAATCAGGGCATCCGCTTCCTGCCGCGACGAAAGCCCGCCGCGAAGAACCTCTTCTTTCAGCCGAGCAATATCCTCGACCGTAATCTTCTTATTGTCGATGGCGCGGTCGATGAAAGAATGCAGCTTCTCACGGATCATACGTCTGACCTCTTCGGCTTTTTCTGGCTTGCCGGTTTTGTCGTATCGGGAAGATATTACACATCGATGCAGCCGAAAACGTTAACGGCAAACTGCGCCAGCATCTTGCGGTTAACTGTTGTTCACCGCTTGTGGTTTAAAAAATCTTATTTTATTCAAAAATAAAAAATACATATAAAACAACATGTTATATTGTTTTTTAGATTCAAAATCCGAGCACACGTTCTCAGAATGAACTTCAGACCGGGGATATTCATACTTCCTTTGCGATGTGAAGAAAGGAAAAGATAAGGTTGACGAAAAAACGTCCTTCTGCGCCCACCCGGAATGGTGAATCCGCTGCATGACAAGCCGTTGTCATTGCCGAAAAAATTGCGATTCAGGCAGAGCCTTCAGGTTGCGATGCGCTACCCTTGGAAGCAGCTTTTCTCGCCTTCCTGACCTTCTTCGCCGCCAGCCGGATTGCCACGCCGATGGCGATACGCGCCCAGCGCGCTGCTTCAGACG
Source organism: Microvirga sp. (assembly GCA_031547465.1). Taxonomy (GTDB): domain Bacteria; phylum Pseudomonadota; class Alphaproteobacteria; order Rhizobiales; family Beijerinckiaceae; genus Hohaiivirga. Next base: position 17,333 of record JAVBRX010000084.1, read on the forward strand.
GATTGTCCAGTCCCTCGTCCGGCATGGTCCAGTAGCGTAGCGAATGCGTTGAACCATCCTTTACCGTATAGGTGAGTATCCGCGAACCGGCGGCAGAATAAAGCGGCTCGGTTTCCTCGTCGCCACGCAGGTAAATCTCGCCGTCGAACACCAGCGAGAAGATCACCCCTCCGCTATAAACCCCATAGCCGCCGAACATCCGGCGCACCTGCACGGCTCCCAGTTCCTGAAACAGGTCAACCAGATCATCCCGGTCCATCGTCAGCCCCCAAGAAATGCGGATATGCGGGCAAAACTTTCCGCATTGCGTCGCTTGTATTCAGCCGACAGGCTCACGTCGAACCGGCGTGAGCGCCACCGATTCCCCGCAACCACAGGAGGATGTCTGATTTGGATTATGGAAGGTGAATTGCGAAGACATCTTGTCCGTCGCAAAATCCATTTCACAGCCGAGCATGAACATCACAGACTTGCCGTCGATAATGACCTTCACACCCTTGTCCTCGACCACCTCGTCCAGCGGACCGATCTCCCTGGCGTAATCCATGGTGTAGGCCATTCCGGCGCAGCCGCTGCTCTTCACACCGACCCGCAGCCCGATCACATCCGACCCGGCCTTGGAAAGCAAAGCCTTTACCCGTTCAGCGGCGGTATCGGTCAACGTCATTGCATTCTTTTTCGTCACGGACATCCGTTTCTCCCCTCAACCGGGTTCAAGGCCCGGCGGCTGGATTCTCAGATACGAAATATAAGCCTTCCGAGCGAAAAAGAAAAATCCATTCACCACATGTCGAGGGCAATACGCGCCATTTCTGACATACGACTCTGGTCCCATGGCGGATCGAACACCATGTTCACCGTCACCCCCAGCACACCCGGAACGGTAGCGACCGCCGTTTCCACCCAGCCCGGCATTTCACCCGCCACAGGGCAACCTGGCGCGGTCAGCGTCATGTCAATGGCGACGGAACGGTCGTCGTTGATTTCGATACGGTAGATCAGGCCAAGCTCATAGATATCGGACGGGATTTCCGGATCGAACACGGTTTTCAAAGCCGCAACGATATCGTCCGTCAGGCGGTCGATCTCCTCCGGCGGCAGGGTGCTGCTGCCCGAAATGGCGGGCGAATTCGGTTCTTCGGTCATCGCTTCATGGGTCACGGGTTATTCCTCAAGCAAACATGGTTTCAGCCTTCATCAAGGCTTCGGCCAGCCGGTCGATTTCGGCAAACGTATTGTATAATCCAAACGATGCCCGGCATGTAGCGGAAACGCCAAATCGCTCCAGAAGCGGCATGGCGCAATGCGTTCCCGCCCGCACCGCCACGCCCTGACGGTCGATCAGGGTCGCGACATCGTGCGGATGCGCACCTTTCATCTCAAAGGCGACAATGGCCCCCTTGCCTTTGGCACGTCCGAAAATGCGCAACGAATTCATTGCGCCCAGCCGCTCATGCGCATAGGCGCTCAAAGCTGCTTCATGCGCCTGGATGCGCTCACGCCCAAGCGCCATCATGTAGCGCAGTGCCGCCCCGAGACCAATCGCCTCGATGATCGCCGGCGTTCCCGCCTCAAAACGATGCGGCGGATCGCCATAGGTGATGCGATCCTGCGACACTTCGCGGATCATCTCACCACCACCCTGATATGGCGGCAGCTTTTCGAGCCATTCCCGCTTGCCGTAAAGAATGCCGATCCCGGTCGGCCCGTAAACCTTATGCCCAGTCAGCACATAGAAATCGGCATCAAGGTCGCGCACATCGACCGGCATATGCACCGCGCCCTGAGCGCCATCAATCAGTACCGGCACGCCATGGGCATGGGCGATACGAACGATCTCCTTCGCCGGCGTCACCGTGCCGAGGACATTCGACATCTGCGTCATAGCAACAAATTTCGTGCGCTTTGAAAACAGCTTCTCGTACTCATCAAGCAGGAAATTGCCCTCATCGTCTACGGGAGCCCACTTGATGACCGCACCTTTCCGCTCGCGCAGGAAATGCCACGGCACGATATTGGAATGATGCTCCATGATCGATAGGATGATCTCGTCGCCCTCGCCGATATTCATGCGCCCAAAGGCTTCGGCGACGAGATTATAGGCTTCCGTCGCCGATTTGGTGAAGACAATTTCATCAATTGAGCCAGCGTTCAGGAACACACGCACGCTTTCACGCGCCTCCTCGAACGCCTCTGTCGCCGCATTGGCCATATAATGCAGGCCGCGATGCACATTGGCATAGCCGGTTTCCATGGTTTTCACCATGGCGTCGATCACCGCTTTCGGCTTCTGGGCCGAGGCGGCATTATCGAGATAAACCAGCGGCTTGCCATAAACTGTTGCCGACAGAATCGGGAAATCGGCGCGGATCGCTTCCACGTCATAGACCCCATATGCCGGAATATCCCTCATCTCGTCCTCACCTTGGGGCCAGCTCACGCCCGGATTTGCCGTTTATCAATATCGCGCTCCTGCTCCTAGAGCGTTTTGCGTTCACACGGAATCGCAAAACGCTCTAAGTACTTTGATTTAGCAATGTTCTTCGCGTTTAACCGGTATCCACTTAAACGCACATTGCTCTAGAGCATTTTGTGCTGAAGTGAATCCGGTCGGTATTACCGGCGAAGCGACAGCCAACCGGCGATCATCTCGAACAGCGCATCCCGCACATCCTCGTGCTCGACCGCCTCCACGGCTTCGCCCAGGAACGCCTGAACGATCAACGCCTCAGCATCCTTACGCGGCAGTCCGCGCGCCATCAGATAGAACAACAGTTCCTCATCCAGTTGGCCGCAGGTCGCGCCATGGGCGCACAGCACGTCGTCGGCGAAGATCTCCAGTTCCGGCTTGTTGTTCATCGCCGCGCCCTCAGAAAGAAGCAGGCTCGCCGACATCATCTGCCCGTCAGTTTTCTGCGCATGCGGTTCGACGATGATCTTGCCCTGAAACACGCCGGTGGCGTCGTCATCGACCACCGTCTTGAATAGTTCCCGGCTAATGCCGTGCGGCTGTGCGTGGTCCACCTGCAAGGTGGTATCGGCATGCTGGCTGCCCCGCAGCATGGTCGCACCGTTGAAGCGGGCATTCGAATGGTCGCCGTCATAGGCGCAGAAGATCTGGTGGCGGCTTGTCTTCGCCCCGGTCACGACATTGACGCTCGTGAACGAGACATGCGACGCCATCCGTACCCCAAGCGTCGACAACGCCAGCGTCGCATCGGTTTCAGCGTTCAGCCGCACATGCGATACCGTCGCCTTGTTCCCGGCAACGATCTCGACCGTATCGTTCGTCTGGTGTGCGGCGGAGCCGATACCCTCATGGGTCTCGATCAGGGTCAAAGATGCCCCTTCTTCGACGATCACAAGGCAACGTGTCGCGGTTGCAACCGCTTCGCCACCGGTAACAAACTTCAGATGCACGGGCTTGCCCGGATTCGCTCCAGCTTTGACACGGATCACCGCGCCATCGCTCATGAAAGCGGAATTGAGCGCATAGACCGGATTACCGGAAAGCCCCTTGACGCGCCCCATCTCCTGCAACGCCGTCACACCGTCACGCAGGGCATCGGATAAAGGCATCACCTCAATAACACCGGGTAATGTATTGAAATTACTGAATTCTCTCATAAAGAACCCATTGACGAATGTCAGCCGCTCCGCATTGATCTGCGCCAGGGCCTGAGCCGCACCATTCATCTCCTTCGCCACCGCCAGCGGTAACGGCCTAGCGAACGGCGCGACCTCGCGCAGCGTCGCCCGCAGATCCGTGTACTTGAATTCCTCCACCCGGCGGTGCGGCAACCCCTTGTCCCAGAACGCCCGGAACGCCTCGGCACGGGCGGGCGCAGCTCCCGGAAGGGTCGACTTCAATTCATCAAAGGCGCGGCTAAGGCTTTCCTCGGCAGGCGTCTTTATCATTGTGACATCAGCCATGCCTCACCTCACCCGTTCGCAACCGACTGATATTCGGCGTAGCCGCTCTCTTCCAGTTCGAACGCCAGTTCTTTGCCGCCAGACCGCACGATCCGCCCCTGCGACATAACATGCACCGTATCCGGCACGATGTAGTTCAAGAGCCGCTGGTAATGGGTGATGACCAGAAACGAACGCTCGGGCGAGCGCGCTGCGTTGACGCCTTCGGCGACGATGCGCAGGGCGTCGATGTCGAGGCCGGAATCTGTCTCGTCCAGAATACAGAAGCTCGGCTCCAGAAGCGTCATTTGCAGGATTTCCATGCGCTTCTTCTCGCCACCGGAGAACCCGACATTGAGCGGACGCCGCAGCATTTCCTTCGGCACGCCAAGTTTCTCGGAAGCGGCGTTGACGGCGCGCATGAAATCCGGAGTCGAAAGCTCATCCTGCCCACGCGCCTTACGCTGCGCGTTCATCGCCGCTTTCAGGAACGTCATGGTGGCGACGCCAGGGATTTCCAGCGGATACTGAAAAGCAAGGAACACGCCCGCAGCGGCACGCTCGTCCGGCTCCATCTCCAGGATATTGACGCCGTTCAGCAGGACTTCACCATCGAGAACCTCATAATCCTCCTTGCCGGCGATCACGTAGGACAGGGTCGATTTCCCAGAACCGTTCGGCCCCATGATGGCGGCGACTTCGCCCTTGGCGATCTTGAGGTTCAGGCCGTTGAGGATGCGGTTATCCTCAATCTGCACGACGAGATTTCTGATTTCAAGCATATCGGTCTCTTAAAAACTATCGGTTTCAAGACCCGGAGCGCTCCTGCGCGTCACGGGCGGTTCAGGTTCAGATGTAACTCGTCAGCCGACGGAACCTTCGAGCGAGATCGAGATCAGCTTCTGTGCCTCGACCGCAAATTCCATCGGCAATTGTTGCAACACGTCCTTGACGAAGCCATTGACGATCAGCGCCACCGCTTCTTCCTCGTTCAGGCCCCGTTGCAGGCAGTAAAACAGTTGGTCTTCCGAAATCTTCGAGGTCGTCGCCTCGTGCTCGAACACGGCAGAAGCATTCTTGCTCTCAATATACGGCACCGTGTGCGCGCCGCAGCGATCGCCGATCAGGAGCGAATCGCAATTGGTGAAGTTGCGCGCGCCCGATGCCTTGCGATGCGCCGAGACCAGACCGCGATAGGTGTTCTGCGACTGCCCGGCGGAGATGCCTTTGGAAATGATCTTGCTGGTGGTGTTCTTGCCGAGATGCAGCATCTTGGTGCCGGAATCGACCTGTTGCCGCCCGTTGGAAATGGCAATCGAATAGAACTCGCCACGGGATTCCTCCCCGCGCAGGATACAGGACGGATATTTCCAGGTGATTGCCGAACCGGTCTCGACCTGCGTCCAGGAGATCTTGGAGCGAGCGCCCCGGCAATCGCCGCGCTTGGTGACGAAATTATAGATCCCGCCCTTGCCCTCGGCATCGCCCGGATACCAGTTCTGCACCGTGGAATACTTGATTTCCGCGTCTTCGAGCGCCACGAGTTCCACCACCGCCGCGTGAAGCTGGTTTTCGTCGCGCTTCGGCGCGGTACAGCCTTCGAGATAGGAGACATAAGCCCCTTTGTCGGCGATGATGAGGGTGCGCTCGAACTGCCCTGTATCCCGCTCGTTGATGCGAAAATACGTCGAAAGCTCCATCGGGCAGCGCACGCCCGGCGGCACGTAGACGAACGAACCATCCGAGAACACGGCGGAATTGAGGGTGGCGAAGAAATTGTCGGAGACAGGCACCACCGAACCGAGATACTTACGGACCAGTTCGGGATGCTCGCGGATCGCCTCGGAGATCGGCATGAAGATCACGCCGGCCTTGGCGAGTTCTTCTTTGAAGGTGGTCGCCACCGACACGCTATCGAACACCGCATCCACCGCCACGCGGTTCTGCGGCTCGACCCCGGCGAGAATTTCCCGCTCGCGCAACGGAATCCCTAACTTTTCATAGGTGCGCAGGATTTCCGGATCGACTTCATCAAGGGATTTTGGCGCCGGATTCTTCTTCGGAGCCGCATAATAATACATGTCGTCGTAATCGATCTTATCGAAACTCAGGCGCGCCCAGTTCGGTTCCTGCATCGTCAACCAACGAAGATAGGCATCAAGCCGCCATTCGAGCATCCATTCCGGCTCGTTCTTGCGCGCGGAAATATACCGCACGATTTCCTCGGACAGGCCCTTAGGAGCCTTCTCCATCTCGACGTCGGTCGTAAACCCGTATTTATACTGATCAACATCGATCAATTTGACCTGTGCGACTGTTTCCTGCACAGCAGCCATTCGTACTCTCCCGCTTCAGCACGGTTTCAAGGACCGCCCGATTGTTGGTGATGACGGCTCGGCATCCGAAGCTATCAGCTCTCGGAAACACAAGCCTTCATCCTAATGTAGGGTAGCGGACGCCGTTTCACACGCCTTGGCAAAAGCCGCGACATCCTCCGGCGACGTATTCCACCCCAAACTAATCCGGATCGCCGCCCCGGCCAGGTTGTCGGCGACGCCCATGGCCGTGAGAACATGTGACCGTTTGATTTTTCCTGACGAACAGGCTGAACCGGACGAAACCGCCAACCCCGCCAGATCAAAGGCGATCAATGTCGTTTCCGCCCGCCAGCCCGGCACGGCAAAGGTGAAGGTATTCGGCAAACGCATTGCAGCGTTTCCAAAAATCACAACACCCGGCGCAATACGCCTGACGGCAGCTTCACATGCATCCCGTAAGTTCTGCATTCGCGCCATCTCTTCGACAAAGCTATCTTGAACCGTCTCGACGGCAGCTCCGAAACCGGCGATAGCCGCGACATTCTCCGTCCCGGCGCGAAACCCGCGTTCCTGCCCGCCGCCCTTGAGCAACCGCTCGCCGATGTCGATCGCCGACGATGCAAGCACAACGGCACCTACCCCTTTCGGACCGCCGAACTTATGCGCAGAAAGCGTCACGATATCCGGCCCCGGACCATCTACATGGACCGGCACCTTTCCAAATGCCTGCACGGCATCGGCATGAAACAACCCGCCCCTGGAATGCACCAGCCGGGCAATCTCCTCCACCGGCTGCACGATGCCGGTTTCATTATTCGCCCATTGCACCGACACAAGCGCCGGACCGGATTCCCCGGAAAGCCGCCGTTCGAGCCATGCGAGATCCACAGTGCCGCTTTCCAGTAACGGTATGCGCTCAACCGATTCCTTCGCGAACCGATGTCCGTCGAGGATCGACAGGTGTTCCGCCGCTCCTGCCAACAGAACAATCGGGCATGGCATCGTTCCTTTACGCAGCGACGGGGTCAGCACGAGATTGTTTGCTTCCGTGCCGCCACTGGTAAAAATCACGTTCTTGGCCGCACCGCCGATGAATGAGGCAACGCTTTCCCGCGCCTTCTCCACCAGAGACCGCGCCGCTCGCCCTTCCGCATGAACAGAGGAGGCATTTCCCGTCAGATCCATAGCGTCGAGCATTGCCGCCTTCGCCTGCGGGCGTAACGGCGATGTCGCGTTATGATCGAGATATGCGCGCCTCGCAGCAGCCATGGAATCTGTCTCCCCGACGCCGTTGCGCTGGCTGTCACACCCTGCGGAGCGCCCTACGTCATGAAGTTCTTGCAATCGCCCCCTGTTACCGTGCTAAAGCACATTGGCCGCTCGATGCTGGATGACGCCTTGCAAGCTTAGACTGTTTAGGCCGCCACTCCAGCCTACTTTAGAATAATTCTAAATATATATTCTAGGGTCGGTGTAATGAATTTCGTGGTGCCATGTCAAGCGCATCCATGCATTAAAACCGGTTTGGCTCGAAATCCGAGCAAGAATAACGAGGTTGTATTCATGCCTGAGGTAATCTTCAACGGCCCTGCCGGGCGTCTGGAAGGACGATATCAGCCGGCAAAACGTAAAGGGGCGCCGATTGCCATTCTGCTGCATCCGCACCCACAATTCGGCGGAACGATGAACAATCAGATTGTCTATAATCTGTATTATAACTTCGTGAACCGAGGCTTCTCCGTCCTGCGCTTCAATTTTCGCGGTGTAGGACGCAGCCAGGGCAACTTTGACCATGGCCAGGGCGAATTATCAGACGCAGCCGCCGCCCTCGACTGGGCACAGGCCATCAACCCGGAGGCGCGCGCCTGCTGGATTACCGGCGTATCGTTCGGAGCCTGGATCGGCATGCAGTTGTTGATGCGCCGCCCGGAAATCGAGGGTTTCATCTCGATTGCCGCCATGGCCAATCGCTACGATTTCTCGTTTCTCGCTCCCTGCCCGTCCTCCGGCCTGTTCGTGCATGGCTCGGAAGATCGCGTCGCCCCCCTGAAAGATGTGATCGGCGTGATCGAGAAGGTCAAGACGCAGAAAGGGGTGATGATCGAACATGCAGTCGTGGACGGCGCCAACCATTTCTTCGACGGCTGTGTCGACAAGCTGGTAAGTACGGTCGATGGTTATCTCGACAAACGCCTCGGCAAAGGCGGCGATGGAACACCGTCGAATCCTTCGCTCTGACTCCGTATGGAACCTCAAGACGTTTGCAGAAAGAACCCGATATGACGACGCATAAATCGGAATTCCTCAATATCCTCACCGAGCGCGGCTTCATTCACCAATGCTCGGATTTCGAAGGGGTCGACGCCTTGGCCTGCGAAGGCGAGCTGACGACCTATGTCGGGTATGACTGCACGGCCCCGTCGCTGCATATCGGCCACCTGTTGTCGATCATGATGCTGCACTGGCTGCAGGCCACCGGTGCCGGGCGGCCCATCGCCCTGATGGGCGGCGGCACCACGCGGATCGGCGATCCGTCAGGCCGCGACGAAAGCCGCAAGATGCTGTCAGTCGAAGATATCGAGACCAACAAAAACAGTATCAAACAGACGTTCTCCCGCCTTATCGATTTTGGGCAAGGGCCGAAAAGCGCGGCGATGGCGGATAACGCCGAATGGCTCACCAAACTCAATTACATCGAGATGCTGCGCGACATCGGTCGGCATTTTTCCGTCAACAGGATGCTCACCTTCGACAGCGTACGCCTGCGGCTGGAGCGCGAAAACGAACTGTCGTTTCTCGAATTCAACTACATGATCCTCCAGGCTTACGATTTCGTCGAGTTGAACCGCCGTTACGGTTGCCGAATGCAGATGGGCGGCTCCGATCAATGGGGCAACATCGTCAACGGCATCGATCTCGGACGCAGGTTGGGAGCGCCGCAGCTTTACGCCCTCACCTGCCCGCTCATGACCACCGCCTCCGGCGCGAAGATGGGCAAGACGGCGGCTGGCGCGGTCTGGCTCAACGGCGATATGCTCAAGCCCTACGATTACTGGCAATACTGGCGTAACACCGAGGATCGCGACGTTACGCGCTTCCTCAAGCTCTTCACCCTGCTGTCGATGTCGGAAATCAAGCGAATCGCCGCCCTGCAAGGAGCGGAAATCAACGAGGCGAAGAAGATACTCGCCACCGAAGCGACCGCCCTGATGCACGGGCGCGATGCCGCCGAACAGGCAGCGGAAACGGCGCGCGTAACCTTCGAGGAAGGGGCGCTGGCGGAAACTCTACCAACGGTCGAGATCGCCCGCTCGCTCCTTGAAAACGGCCTTGGTATCCTCACCGCGTTCGGGCCGGATTACGCCAATCTCGTCAGTTCGATGGGCGAAGCCCGCCGCCAGATCAAAGGCGGCGGTTTGCGTCTCAACGATGAGCCGGTTAGTGACGAACGGGCGATGCTACGCTTGAGCGACCTGACACCCGAAGGCGTCATCAAGCTGTCATTCGGACGCAAAAAACATGTACTGCTGCGCCCGACAGCTTGATCGAGTTTCCAGGCGGAGCAAAAAATGCAACAGGCGGAAAGATCGCTCTTTCCGCCTTATTTCTTTCAGTAAACCTCTTCCACGTCTTCTTCCCTGACGCGATAGCTGATGCTCAGCCGGGTTTTCTCGTCTTCGAGGAACGCCAGCAATATTTCCGCAGCGCCCGCATAAAGCCCGGTCCGGTCGAACAGGATGCAATCCTTGGCAAAATCCTGCACCCAACCGCTCAGGTGATTGTCGAGGAAGTCTGCCTGCGCGGCGATCAGTTCGGCGGCGGCGAGGCTGCCCATATCGTGTCCGGCCATAAGCTCCGAGAAATGCGCCATCAGTTGCAGATGCACGGAAATATGATCCGCCGGTTCCGAGAAACCGACGAGGGTCAGGCCATAACGCGAAAGGATCTCCTGCATCCGCACCGTCGCTTCGCCGAACAGCCGCCCGGTTTCCTCCGTATAGTGGGATTCATAAGGCGGCGCCGCATGGGACGGATCGACCCCATGAAACAGGGTTGAAAAACTTCCGGCAAAACGGACAACCTCGTCTTCGATCTTCCGTTTGGAGCGAAGCGCAGAAATGACTTTCTTCGCTCCGACCCTGAACGGCTTGTATGCGGCCAGCGTATTGAGAAACTCCTGCCCCTGTTCCGAGCGATGCCAGTTCAAGGTTCCCTCATCGCATTCCCGCTGGAACAGGCGTCCGAGCCAGCGATACAGCATCACCCTTTCGAGCGCGGCACGTCCGAACCCCCGTTCGAGCGTATCCTCGGTGTCCTGGTGGGCCATTGTCGTCATATCGTCCGCAAGAAAGCGTCAGCGCGCCTTCCCCTCCTGATTGCTGGCATGTCCGACAGTATCGCTGGCGTGCAATTGCAGGTATTTCACCAGAAAGCGATTCTGTTCCTGGTCGATGGTGATGAACCGTTTCATCGCATCGACGATGCCACCCCACTGATTGGCGAGATTATGATCCGGCGCCGGTGCCTTGTGGCAGGTATTGCAGTTTGCCGTATACATTTCAGAACCATATTCCCAGATCGGCGCGAGATCGGAAATCAGGTCTTCCTTCTTGACCCAACCTTCGAGGCTCGCCCTGCTCCACTGGATACCGGTATCGGGATCGACCTCCGGATCTGACACTTTAACCCTATCGACCATATCGCCTTGCAGTCCGGCTTGGAAGATGCGCTTTCCGCGCAGGGCATAGATTGCCGGCCTGACATTTTCCTGCTGCCAGCCATCGATCCTGACCTTGATGGCATCGCCAGACCGCTCCAGCACAGTGAGCGACGTGGCTGGCAGAACCCTGCCACCGCTCTGCGCCAGATCCTTGTCCTGATAGATCAGGATTTCCTTAATCGGATAAAGCAGATTGCCTTTAGCGCCTTCTTTCACGGCTAACTGCTGCAGTTCCTTGAATCTTTTCTTGTAGCCGCCGCTCAGATCGGGCAGCGTATGGGCAATGCCTTTATGGCAGGAAATACAGGTTTCCCCCTCCTTGAGGGCGGTGGGATGCATCTTCTGGGCATCTGCATTCTGCTTGTCCACAGCCATCGCTGTGAAGGAATGGCAGGAACGACATTCACGGGAATCTGTCGCTTCCATATACGCCCAGACACTCGATGCCATCGTCAGACGGTAATCCTCAAACTTCTCCTTGGTGTCGATAATCCCGGTCATGTGTCCCCAGACATCCTTGCTCGCCTTGACCTTGGCGACGAGTTTCGGCCCCAGTGATTTCGGCACATGGCAATCCGCGCAGGTCGCCTGTACGCCGGACATATTCTGGAAATGGACGGTCTTCTGATATTCCTGATAAACGGTATCGTTCATCTCGTGACAGGAAACGCAGAATTCAATGCGGTTCGTGTATTCGAGAAACGTATGAAACCCGCCCCATAGCGCCAGCCCGGCAATGGCGCCGAAAAGCGCAAGAACGCCACCGCCCCAACGGGTGCTCGGTCTCCAGAATAATCCCCAAATCCGTCTGAACAACTAAACCTCCCAGAAGCTGCATCGCAATGGCCGTAAAGTCACGGTATGACAGAAAGTCTCAGGGACGAACGTAAATGGCGTATCAGCAAGACTTAAACAGAATGAAAAAAGATGTTAATGACGGGCATCGCCGGATAAACTCCAAACCGTAACGCACCAAAACTTTCAAGCCATATTTTCAACGTGAACGCACCCCTGTCTCGCCATATCCTGATCGTCGAAGACGACGCCACCACCCGCATCACGCTGGCGGCTTATCTGCGCCGAGAAGGGTTTACTGTCACAGAAACCGAAAACGGCGAAGCGATGCGCAAAGCGCTTGCAGCGCCTGCGGCGGTGGATATCATCCTCCTCGATATCATGCTCCCGGATCATGACGGCCTCACCCTGATGCGCAACGTTAGAGCATCGTCGGATATCGGCATCATCCTGGTATCCGGCAAGGGGGAGGATATCGATCGGATCGTCGGCCTGGAAATGGGCGCGGACGATTACATCACCAAGCCGTTCAATGCACGTGAACTGCTTGCACGAGTAAAGACGCTCCTACGTCGGCTGGATGCACACGAAAAACGCCAGGATGCATCAACGATCAAGCGTTTCGGCGGCTGGTCTCTAGATATGGCAAAACGCCGCCTCGTGTCGCCCGGCGACAATCCCGTCAAGCTAACGCGGGCGGAATTCGACCTGCTGGCCGCCCTGGTCGATAATCCGGGGCGGATCATGTCGCGGGATGCTCTGCTCGACCATGTCAGCCGCCGCGACTGGTCGCCGTTCGACCGCACTATCGACGTTCTGGTCGGACGCCTGCGCAAAAAGATCGAACCGGACCCCACCAACCCGCAATTCATCCTTACGGAGCACGGAGTCGGCTACACATTCGCCGGAGAAGCATGAGCCGCTTGTCGCAGGGATAACCACAGCCGGCTTCAGGCCAGTTTCAACCCCTGGCAATGTTGGTCGATGGCCGTCAGGGACTCCCGCAGACAATGTACGAGCTGATCGGCCCGCTTTTCCAGAACATCCGCCGGCATTTTCGGTACATCGCGCTCCAAATCGTTCGACAATCTGGTCAGTTCGACAAGACCGACATTGCCTGCCGCTCCCTTGAGCCGATGAACGTTGAAAACGATCCTAGCAATGTCTCCGGCTTGCAACGCCTGTCTAAATTCCATCTCGAACTCACCTGCAGAGGTGCGAAACGCCGCCACGATCATGGCAGCCATATCTTCGCCGAGTTCTAGAACGTGATCATTGAGAATACCTGGTTCCAGAAGTTTTCTTGATGAACCGGAGGCAGTTGATAAAGTGCCCGATTGCGGAAAATTGGCGCAATCGCCAAGATTACCCAATATCCTGTTCAGTTCCTCGGCCCGTAACGGCTTCATTAGAAAACCATCCATTCCAGCCGCAAAGCTTTCGGTCTTTGCCTTGGCGTTGCCGTCGGCAGTCAGGGCGATGAGCGGTGTGCGCGCCTTGTGCGGATCGTCTAGCATACGGATGGCGCGGGCAATCGAATAACCGTCCATCCCCGGCAGGTGGAGGTCGAGCAGAACCACATCGAAATCAGCCTCACGCATCATCGTCAGCGCATCCTGCCCATCTCCCGCCAGCCTGACGTTATGGCCGAGATGTTCCAACAACCCGACACCGACGATCTGATTGACCTCATTGTCCTCGACCATCAGTACCGAGCGCGGTTTCACCGGCATTTCCGCCTGAACCTGTCTGACAGGATTGCCAGTCTTCGCGGCACCGAACGGCAACCGGAACCAGAACTGACTGCCGCTTTTCTCTCTCCGTCGTGCGCCTATCTCACCGCCGAGCGCATCAACGATCCGCTTGCAAATCGCCAAGCCCAGACCCGTGCCGCCAAACCGGCGCGAGATCGTTTCATCCCCTTGAGAAAAAGGCTCGAACAACCGTCCATCCAGATCGGGAGAAATGCCGATGCCGGTATCGACAATTGAAAACTCCAGCGTAATGGGAGCGCTCTGCTGTTTGCGGATACGCCGCACCGTCAGGTCGATCTCGCCGTGTTCGGTAAATTTGACGGCATTGCCGATCAGATTCATCAGTACATGCCGCACCTTGTCTGCATCGCCGCGCAACCGGCGCGGTATCGAGGCCGGCAACCCGACATTCAACACCACCCCTTTGCGCAACGCCTGATAGCGCATGATCTTGACGACCTCGTCTATGACGGTGCAGAGGTCGAAATCGGCCATGCTGGCCACGACCCCAGCCTCCTCGAATTTCGAATAATCGAGCACTTCGTTCAGCACACCAAGCAGCGTCGAGGCCGAAGCGTCAATCAGATCAAGATACCGGCGCTGGCCAGGTGTCAGCCCGGTATGGCCGAGGAGATCGGAGGCGCCCAGAATTCCGGCAGCAGGGGTGCGTAATTCATGGCTCATCGTAGCGAGAAAAGCCGACTTGGCCCTGTCTGCTCGTGCCGCATCGTGCAGCGCTTGCTGGTAATCCGTGATGTCGGTGCAGATCAGCACCACCCCGGCCATCCTCTCACTGGTATCGATCATCCGTCGCGCCTTGATATGAAACCGACGTTGACCGGTGCGCGTCGGCAGCAGGCAGTTTGGAAAATCGGCCTCGTTGGCGACGATATCGAGAAACGGCTCGAACAGTTGCTGAACCTCATCAATCTCCTTTTGCCCGTAATAGATCGCTCCGGGGGTATCATAATGCGTAAAATACAGGCAGGCACTTCGATTCATGTTTCTGATATGACCGTTCGTATCGGCAAAAATAACGGGGTCTTTGAGACTTTCAAAAATCGTAAGGTAAATAAGTTTTTGTTCCGTAACCGCCTTATTACGTTGTTGAAGATCAAAAATCTCTGAAAAAAAATTACTATTTGTCCATTCAGCGCTACATCCAAGTTCAATTTTATCAAAAACCATTATGGTAAAATTATAATATAATTTAAAATTACTATTTTTATAAAATTTTTTAAATATAAGATCCAAGTATGACTGACGATAATATTTCAGAAGCGATAAAAATTGGTGCAGGGCAACGCCCCGACTGCGATGTTTGCGTGCTTCCTCGATGCCGTACGCCGTCACTGGATCGCTGGTGTAATCGGCATCGGCATTGAGTCCGGAATGATTTACCGCATCGCCCGCAGCTTGGATCAGAACGGCAGACAACCCCACCACCGATTGCCGCCAAGCTTCAAGCAGCGTCGAACTGTAACGGGTATATCCATATCGTTTGGCATATTGCAGTACTCGCCGCACCAGCCAGTCTTCTTGCGAGGCAATCAACTCCTTGTAAGCGCGCACCGGCGTCTTCGCGCGCACGACTCCCCCTTTCTGTCGCCGGGTGCCATGCTCCCCCGTTTCTTCAAGTGGCGTCTTCATCCCACTTACGACAAGTCCATCAATCATCACTCAGCCTCGAATAATCAAGCTGTTGGATTTTCTGTATATTTTTATCCATCTTCGACGCAACCGCGCATTCCGATGAACGTTGTCATCCAGCTTACATCGACCGATATCTGATAGACTAGTACCCCCACCGCATCACCTCGTCGCAGGCTTTTTACATCCGGTTCACAAAACGGCTTGAAACTCAGAAACCCCATTAACAGCCGGGAATTAGTGTTCGGACATCGCCGGGGCGAAGCAAAACAGCGTTCGCCTTGAACAGCCTCTGAGGAGAAAAGATATGGCAAGATCGGAAGACAGAAACCTATCGAGACGTCAGGTACTCGAAGGCTCGGTTGCAGCTGGATTGCTGGCGGCGCTCGGTAACGGCGTTCTCGCCAAGGGCGCATTTGCGCAAACCGCCGCAGCCTCCGACATCCTGTCCGCTTCGCACTGGGGCGTTTTCAAGGCCACGACGGATGGAACCCGCATCGTCAAGATCGCCGCGCATGAAAAGGATCCCTACCCGAGTCGTTGCCTTCCCGGCGTCATCGACGTGATGTATTCGCCAACCCGCATCAAATACCCGATGGTTCGCGCCGGGTACCTGAAGGACGGCTACAAGAGCGACCGCACGAAGCGCGGCGCGGAGGAGTTTGTCCGTGTGTCCTGGGATCAGGCAATCGATATCGTGGCGAAGGAGATCGACCGGGTTCTGACCACTCATGGCGGACAGGCGGTTTTCGCCGGCTCCTACGGCTGGAAAAGCCCCGGCAAGCTGCACAACTGCCGCAGCCTGCTGCAACGCTACCTGAACCAGCTCGGTAAGGGCTTCGTCTCCCATTCCGGCGACTACTCGACCGGCGCATCGCAGATCATCATGCCGCATGTCGTCGGCAAGCTGGAAGTATACGAACAGCAAACCGCCTGGCCGGTCGTCGTTTCCGACACCAATACTCTGGTCTTCTGGGGCGCTGACCCGTTCAACACCAACCAGATCGGCTGGCTCATCCCCGAGCATGGTGCCTATGAAGGGATGAAGGCTTACAAGGATACCGGCAAGAAAGTCATCGTCATTGATCCGGTGCGCACGGAAACCGTTGATTATTTCAACGCGCAATGGGTGCCGATCCGTCCGCAGACCGACAGTGCCGTCATGCTCGGCATGGCGCATACCCTCTACACCGAGAAGCTGCACGACGAAAAATTCCTCAAGGATTACTGCACCGGCTTCGACCAGTTCCTACCCTACCTCCTGGGCGAGAAAGACAAAACGCCGAAGACAGCCGAATGGGCCTCGGCCATTTCCGAAGTCCCTGCCGATCTCATCAAGGAACTGGCTCGCTCCTTCGCCAAGAACCGTACCATGCTGGCAAGCGGCTGGTCGATCCAGCGTCAGCATCATGGCGAACAGGCGCACTGGATGCTGGTGACGCTGGCCTGCATGCTCGGTCAGATCGGCCTGCCCGGCGGCGGGTTCGGCCTGTCCTACCATTATTCGAGCGGCGGCACGCCCGAGACCGCCTGCCCGGCCCTCTCCGGCATCACCGACGGCTCGAAAGCCGGCGCGCAACCGTGGCTGTCGGAAGCCGGTTCGGCGTCGATCCCACTCGCCCGCGTCGTCGACATGCTGGAAAACCCCGGCAAGACCATCGACTTCAATGGCAAGAAGATCACCTATCCAGACGTGAAACTGTCCTACTGGGTCGGCGGTAACCCGTTCGCCCACCATCAGGACCGCAACCGAATGGTCAAGGCGTGGCAGAAACTCGACACCTTCATCGTCCACGACTTCCAGTGGACGCCGACGGCGCGGATGGCCGACATCGTGCTACCCGTCACCACGTCGTATGAACGCGACGACATCGAACAGCTCGGCGATTACTCTCTGCGCGGCATCGTCGCCATGAAGAAGATCGTTCCGCCGATGTTCGAAGCTAAATCCGACTACGACATCTTCCGTCTGCTCGCCAAGGCCGCCGGCAAGGAAAAGGAGTTCACGGAAGGCAAAAACACAGATCTCGACTGGGTGAAGACCTTCTATGACGATGCTGCGAAGCTCGGCAAGGAAAAGAAGGTGACGATGCCGTCTTTCGACGAGTTCTGGAAGTCAGGTTATCTTGATTTCCCGGCCACCGAGGAAGGCAAGAAATTTGTACGCTATGGCGACTTCCGCGCCGATCCGGTATTCAGCGCCCTCGGCACCCCCTCGGGCAAAATAGAAATCTACTCGAAGAATATCGAGAAGATGGCCTATGATGATTGCCCGCCCCATCCGACCTGGATGGAGCCGTTGGAATGGCTCGGCGGCGCAACGGCCAAAACCTATCCGTTGCACGTCGTCACCAAGCACCCGCGCTATCGCCTGCATTCGCAGTTGTGTGGCACGATCCTACGCAAGGAATATGCTGTGAAGGAACGCGCCCCGCTGCTGATCAACCCGAAGGACGCCGAAGCCCGCGGCATCAAGGACGGCGATATTGTCCGGCTATTCAATGATCGTGGACAGATCCTCGCCGGTGCGGTCGTCACCGACAAGGTGCGGGCCAACTGCGTAGTGTGCGAGGAAGGCAACTGGTACGATCCGGCTGATCCGGCAAAACCGGGCAGTATCTGCAAGTTCGGCGATCCGAACGTGCTGACGCCCGACATCGGCACATCGAAACTCGCGCAAGGCAATTGCGGCCATACCGTCATCGCCCAGGTCGAGAAATATGCCGGCGAAGCCCCGGCCCTTACAGTGTTCGTTGAACCGAAAATGAAAGCCTGACAACTCCCCCTGGAGCGTTTTCCGCCCTGTTGGATCGGGAAACGCTCTGAACAGACGATAAGCTACAGAATATAACAATCCGATCGGATAAAAGGGCGCGGAAACCGCGCCCTTTTATCATGTTTGTCGCACATGATCCGAAACGTTGCGATCAACAAGCCGGATACGTTTACGAATTATCGATCGTACTGGGGCGGCTGAAGCGATAATGGGCGGTCCGATGGCTGATCCGATCTGAACCCGCGGTTTCCCCTGCCGCTATTCTCGATCTCTCCGAACACCTTCCGCAGGAAGCCGGGCGCAACGGCGGATAAGGGGCTGACGTTCAGGGTCGGGGAGGACACCGGGCCGGACATACGGAAATTGACCGCGAACAGTCCCTCATCCTTTCCGCCGCCGAGAAGCGGCCCGAAAATTGGAAAATTGGCGATGGCATTGTTCAACCCGTAAGCCGGAACATAGGTGCCGACGATATCGGTCCTATCCTTCTGGTAATCGATAGATCCGCTCAGCGTGAACCCAAGCTCCGCCCCCCAGATTGCCACGTCCTGGAATTCCAGCCGCCCTGCCGTTTTTCTGAATTCAGCCCGGGCCTTGTTGAATACAACCTGATTGATATCGATCTGCTTCGGACGGGATATGCCCTTGCTGTCCTGCTCCCACACCGTCTGCGACTGCGTCGGAACGATGCGCTTCAACCCAGGTTCATTCTGCACGATGAAGTTGGAGACAACCAGATACCCGCTCTGCGCCCCATCCCCCCGAACGAACGTGTTCATGATCAACTCACCGCCGGATACGTGGGAGTAGAGGTCGATGAACCGCAGGAGCCGCCCTGCATCACCGGACTTGAGAGTGATGACTGTCGCCCCCTCCTGCTGCATCGAGTTTGCCGAAAGCGTCGCCGGACCAAGCCTGGCGCTGGCATTCACATGCCTTATCACGCCATCACGGATCGAGGTCTTATAGGTTCCTCCGGTCAGGGCCTCCCCGGAAAATCCGGTGACGATATTCAATGCAGCATCGATCTCGTAATTGGTTCCGGAGGCATTGCCCGTCGCCGCCGTTCGCCCGCCCTGAGCACCGCCTTTCACATCGTCCTTGGACAGGAACTTAATGAGTCCGCGCCCATCTGCGTTATTGCCGCGCAGCACGATCTTCGTCGCCTCTCCCACACGTTCGATCTGCGCCTGCATATCGTCGCCCTGAGAAATCTTCAGTGTCGGCAAACTGGCGCGAACGAGCATGCCGTCATCGGAAACCTCCGCCGTGCCACGAATCTGGACCGGCCCGGCATCGACGATCAGATCCCTCAATATCGTCGTATCATCTCCAGCAACCAGATCGAAAGCTATGGATCCTGGCCTTCCTGCCGCCTTGGACCAACCCGGCAGAACCTGATCGATGACCACTTTCACCAGATCGATTTCAACACGGCTGTCTTTCCGCCCTCCTGGCAAGGGTAGTAAAACCTTTACCGCAACCGGCCCCTTCATCATCGAACCGCTGGGCAGACCAAGCGTTCGCCGTGCCGTATCATCGAGGATCACGCTTACGGAGGCCTCTCCCCCGGTTTTCATTTTACGGATATCGACTGATGCCGGAGCCCCGGCAAACAGACCAGTGCCTTTAATCGTCAGATCACCATTGACGTAGGCCAAGGCCAGATCGGCCTTTTCGAGATCCTGCTCTTTCCAGACATCGTTGAGCGAAAATCCGGTTATCTTTCCCTCGATTCGGATCGGCATCTTGTCGATCGTTGGAGGCTCCTTGATCGGAATAGTCAGATGAGTATTCAGATCCAGTACTCCACCAAGTTGGTCCGGTTCGAATTCAGCCCCGGCCATATTCTCAATGGCGGGGCTCCTGAGGAAAGCACCGAGCGCAGCTGCTTTTCCCCAGGTCTTGAAGTCTATCGCAACCGAATCCGACTTGTCCCAATAACTGGCGAGAGCGACCTTACCCTCGCCGAGGTGCAGAACCCGCCCGCTTCCGAGATCAATTTTCGCTGTAGGAGCCTCCACAGCAACCGATGCTCCGTCGATAAGCCCGGTCACGGCAATATCTCCCAGTTCCGGCAACCCCTCGCCAATAGCCATGCGCCCGTCGACTATGGAAAAGGACAGCAGCATAGACTGCGGATCGGTACCCGCACCGGAAATGGCACCGTCGATATCGTTGCCGGAATAATTCATTTTCAGGGACAGATCCTTGACCAGTCCGTCACGCACATGATCGGCGAGAAACACGCGCACTTTCGGCGCAACAGCTTCCGGCCAGATACGCAACAGCGCACGCGCGGAACTTTCGCGCCCTTGCCCAATGAGCAAAAACGCTCGCGAATCATCCGGTTTTCCGTAACTTCCGGTTAGATTGAAATCGATTTTCGGGCCGCGCAGGGAAAACCTCTCCAGTTCGAATGCCTGGCGATAGGTTGCGGCGATATCAATGGTCTCCAGAACAACGGGCTCATCCTGCGGGCCTTCTCCCGACAGCATTCCGTGACTGCCACGCAGATCGATCCGCCAGGCCGCATCGGGCAGCTCGGTTTGTAATTCGCCCTGAAGCTGGAGTTTCGTCTGCCCGCCCACGAACGAGGCATTCTCCACCAGAAGCGTCCGTCGGGATTCATTCCAGGAAATCGACAGTTCAGCATTATCGACATCGAACGGACCGGTATCCTTGTCATGGATCTGCACGATACCGCCATGGCTGCTCAGCTTGCCGTCTATCCTTTGCAGATGCCCGGAATCGATGGCGACATCCACTTTTCCGGAAACACTCATCGTGGTCGAGAATGGCGCCGCCGACATACCGGTCAGTAGCAGAACATCCTGTACCGGAGCCTCTTCGATCTGGATCGTGCTGGAATAGCCATCCGCATCGTCGTCAGGTTCGATCGTACCGGAAAGCCGCCATTGCCCCCGCAAACCGGAAAAGGCCGCATGGAATGTCCGCCCGTTCGATTCCGTTCGTGCAAACAGCGCATCCACATCCTCAAAACGCGCCCGCACAAATTGCGTACCATCGACCAGGGTCAATCGCGCATGCATCAGCTTGGCATATTCGAGCGTACCAAGGATACCTTCCGTTCCAGCCGTCTGGTTGAAAATCTGCTCCGCCACCACCGACACTGGCGACGGGCCATTTGCCGATTTTTTGTCCGGACGGGAAGCTGTTTCGGCAGTGGGGGCATCTGGATGCGGCTGCGCATTGCGGATTGCTCCAGGAGCCTCTGAAGAAGGCGTATCAGCCGGAAGAAGGCTGAGAGAACCGTTCTTGTTGAGAGACAACCGGAATTGCGGGGAATCGATCTCAATGGCACGAGGCGCGAGTTGTCCCATGAAAAGCCGCGACAAGGCGATGCTGATCGCAGCCCGTGGCGCACGCGCCACGACCGCCCCCGCCGGATTGCGGATTTCAAGATCGTCAACCCTCAAGGCCGGAGATCCGTCATGAAGCTGAAGGGAGGCTTCGCCAGTCACGACACTCCAACCTGGCCCCACCTGCCTGGCCAAGGATTGCGCGATAACATCCGGCACCTTGCCGATGGCAACCGGCCCGAGGCTGAGGCGCAGATAAAGCCCCCCCATCGCCAGAAGGATGAGACCGACAACCCCGCCCAGACACAGGAGAACAATATTAGGCCAGCGTGACCGTCGTACCTGTCGCCGCCGGATCACCCCTCTGCGCGCCGGTCTGATTCTCAACTCTCTCATCCCGTACCGGTTTGCCCTAGATAAGCACTACGATTAATCTCATGATCGGGCATTTCCTTCGACCTGCCGCGTCGAATCGGCCCGTTGAACCGTCTTACCCTGCGTCATTGGCGCTGTCAGGAATGCCGGACCGTCTCATTTACCGAAACACCTTCATTCCGTCGAAAGGAAGGCAAACATGCTTTTAAAGGTTGGGGATAACGCGCCACCCTTCGCCTTGCCCGATCAGAGCGGACACACCGTCAGTCTGGAGGGTTTCAAGGGCCGCAAGCTCGTACTCTACGCCTACCCGAAAGATAACACCTCCGGCTGCACACTCGAAGCGCAATCCTTCCAGTCGCTCAAAGAGGAGTTCTTGGCGGCAGGCGCGGACATCGTCGGCGTTTCGCCCGATAGCCAGAAAAGCCACGACCGTTTTTGTGGCAAATACGATCTCGATTTCACTCTCGTTTCTGACGAAAGCAAGGAAATGCTCGACGCCTACGGTGTTTGGACCGAAAAGAGCGTGTACGGGCGCAAATACATGGGCGTAGAGCGCACCACGTTCCTCATCGGCCCGGACGGGCGCATCGTCCAGATCTGGCCGAAGGTGAAAGTGCCGGGACATGCGGCGGAAGTGCTGAAAGCAGTGAAAGAATTATAGTATCATCCGCCCCTGTTGATATTCTCATATCTCATCATCACGACCTACGGAGAGAGCTTTTGCAATCTAACGTTATTAGGCAAAAGGCACTATTGCGAGCTTCATATAGCAACAGGGTATTTAACGTTGTCGGATCCCCCCAAGACGACAGCGTTTTCAATCGAATTATGACTGAAGATGGGGCTTGGGAACCAGAGGTGATGGATGTCATGGCCTCACTGGTTCGACCCACCGACATATGCTTGGACATCGGCGCTAATTTAGGTGCCCACACTATGATTCTGGCGGATTTAGCTTCACAAGGCAAAGTATTTTCTTTTGAGCCATCATCTCTCAATGCCCGTTATCTGCGCGAGAATATTACGGCCAATAAACTCGAAAATGCAAAATGCGTTCAAGTTGCCCTTGGCCGTGAGCGAAAAATGAAGGAGCTTACAAGCATTCCCGGGTGGGAGGGTTGTTCATTTGTAAGCCCCGATGGGGATGTAGATGCCGTTGTGGAGAAGGCTTGGGGGCCCAATATTGTAACAACGAAGGAATCCATAGATGTCGATACGCTTGACCATTGGGTTGCCCAGAATGCCCTCAGTCACATAGACTTCGTGAAGATGGATGTTGAAGGCAGCGAACCTGCTGTATTGGAGGGTGGATTAGCCACATTCGAGCGCTTTCGTCCTAAACTTATTGTCGAGTTTAACAGGAATAGCTTGGCTTTTTACTATGGAGCAAAACCAAGTGAATTTTATGAACAGCTATCAAAGCTGTATTCATTCATATACATCATTCATGATGAGCGCGGATTGCAGCCTACCAGAGTTTCCTCGTTCGAGGAGATTGCGCCACTATTAGATTTGTCGGGACATTGGTGGGTCGATCTGCTTTGTCTCACACAGCCTTATGAGCAGATTGCCCAGCCTCGATCCGTTATAAGCACTCCATCTTCGAGCAAAAAGGTTGTCTACTTTTCGAGGGTAGACCTTAGCCGAGTAGATAATGGGGGTGGACTGATTTGCCGCAACACCGCTCGGCGCATTGCGCAGACAAAAGGTGTCGAACTTACGATCTGTTGTGTTGGCCCCAAGGGTCAAGTTGAGAAAACTTCCACATTCGCCAATTCAATCGGGG
>JAVBRX010000011.1:0-13139 GCA_031547465.1 Microvirga sp.
CGGTGATTGTCACCGAGGCCCCTGCTCCGGCCAGCGCCTTCGCCGTCTCAAGGCCAATTCCGCTCGTTCCGCCGGTAACGAGGGCGCGCTTACCATGCAGCGGGGGAATGTCTGCTATTGTCCAACGGACTGGTCCGGTCGCCATATCCTCTCCCCCTGTTGTATTTCACTAGAGCGTTTTGCGTTCACACGGAATCGCAAAACGCTCTAAGTGCTTTGATTTCGCAATGTTCTTCGCGTTTAACCGGTATCCACTCAACCGCACATTGCTCTAACCGCCGATATTGACGCCCAAAGCATGAAAGACCCGCAAAGCGGGCCTTTCATAAACATTCAGCGAAAAGTGGCGCCACAGCCACCCTGACCGTAAACTGCATTACTCCCATGGCTGTTTGTCGATTTTGCGGGCCTGCATCATCTGCTCCGCCGTTGCCGCATCGTCGGCATTCGCAGCAGCAAGATCCTGCGCGCTGATGGCAACGATGGATTTTGAGGGAGCCGTTTTCTGTTGCGGCTTCTCGCCGACAGGATTTACCCGTTCCTGCGGTCTGGCAGGCCGGGTCACGACGGGTTGCGATGGCGTCATATCCGGGGAAACAAGCCTGTCCGGATGGTCGGGTCGCGCCGTAAGCGGTTTTTCCTGAGGCTCTATTCTGTTAGACTGATGGGCTGTCGTTTCCGACTGCACCGCCCTGCTGACCGTTGCCGGAACCTTCAGAATCGTCGGGCGGGCCATGGTCGTGCGCGGGGTGCTTCTCTCCGCCGTCTCACGGTTTACCGGAGCGCCCCGATCCATCAGATTGAGAACCGCGGCATAATTGTTGCGGACCTCTTCGGAGGCATTCGGACTTGCCGCCGCCAGCCGCAGGTATCGCGCCGCCTCCGGTAATTGTCGGTTCTGTGCATAGGACATGCCGAGATTGCTCAGAACGCTTGGTTCGCCGGGGACAATCCGCAATGCAGCTTCATAATATTGACGGGCAAGAACCGGGTTCTTCATCCGATCGGCAATCGAACCCTGCAAGGAAAGGATGCGCCAGTCGGGACGAGCCGGATCCTGCGCCCGCGACAATGCGACATTGGCCTGTTGAAGCTGTCCATTGTCAGCCAGCGCCGTGCCATAGGCCATCAGGAGCTCGGGATCGCCCGGATAGCGCATCGTCGCGGTCTCCAGCACGTTTATCGCCTGATCGCCATATCCGGCCCGGTTCAGCGCAGAGCCATAGGCAAGCGCCGTCGTCCTGTCACCAGGGCGCGCCTTATAGGATTGCGCCAGGCGTTCGATCGAGGATTTCTCCCAACCCGCCCGGCTGGCCAAACCGCCCCGCCCACGGGTGGAACCGGTGCCGCACGCCGTCACCAATGCCGCCGCCAGGCCGATGATCAGCAAGCGCCCTGAAATCGACAGAGTGCGTCTGCCCGTAACGGGCGCGGAAGCAGAAAAAACAGGAACCATAAGCCGAACTCTTTGTAAAACCGGATCGTTCAGCAGTCGTTTACCCTGTTATGCTTAATAATCACTTAAAAATACAGCAGTTTGGACTACGGACACTCCCTCCAGACTGTTGCGATGCTTCAGGCATGAAACGCAATCGGCATCGCGTCTTGCGCGCGATGCCAACCGTTAAACCGCATTCTGGGAAATGTTCACACCTTATGAATCCGAGGTGTGCGGCACTTCATTGGCAACCGGATCCGGCTTTTGCGCCTGCCATTGTTCCGCTGCCTTCTTGGCCGATGTAAGATCTTCCGCCTTCAGACGCAGGGCAATTTCATCGCGCTTGCTGGCGGCATCCTTATCGCCCTGGGCGGCGGCGGCAGCGAAATTGGTGTAAGCCTGAACCAGACTTGGCTTCATGCCGAGGCCCCGCGCTGCGAGTACGGCAAAATTGTACTGGCTATCCCTGTAACCGAACTTTGCTGCCCGGCGAAACCAGAGAACTGCGGCGCTGTAATCGACCGGACCGCCGACCCCTTGTGCGAAGGTCATGCCGAGATTGTGCATCGCCCTGACATTCCCGGCCTCTGCAGCACGGCGATACCATTCGCGGGCGATGACCGGATCGCGCGGAACGCCGATACCCTTTTCATACTGCAAGCCAACGCGCAGTTGTGCCGGCGGATAGCCCTGATCAGCGGCCTTCTGAAACAGCTTGGCCGACAGGATTGCATCCCTTACGACGCCTTGCCCGGATTCGAGCCGCTCAGCCAGCTCGAAAACCGCCATCGGCTCTCCGGCCAATGCATCGCGCCGCAGGCTCTGATGTCCGGCAACATCCGGCAGATCGCCAACAGCGCCGACCCCGGCAATCTTCGCCACCACCGCCCGGGAAATCGTGAAACTATCCGCTGGAGTCTTAGCGATTTCATCCTCGGCTGTAACCGGCTTCCCGGCTTTGGCGGGAAGCCGGTCCGCATTCGGGGTAACGGATGCCGCAGTGACAATGCTTGGAGAAACAGGAGTTTTCTGGCTTGCCAGCACCTGATCCGATTTGGCGGAACCCGGGAATGGTACTCCGGCGACCCCCCCCATGTTTGCTACACCGATCCCCGCCGTCAAAATGCCAATCCCGGCCAATGCCAGCAGAACCTTGGTGAAGGAAGACTTCCGGGCTGTCACGTTCGGGCGTTTTGCGCTCTGGACTCTTGGCGGACGCGCCCGCATGGCCGGATCAGCCGCGACATCCATCGAATAAGACGGATAGGCCATATCGTTACGCGGACCCGTCGGAGCGACATTTTGCAGTTGCGGTGGCGGTGGCACTGTGGAACGGGACCAGGAGGCATTTTTGTCCACAGCGGGCCGCCCGGTGCGTATGCGTGGATCAGCCCTATCAGCCTGCGGCAGAACCGGAAAAGCAGCAGCCGGCATTTCCGGCAGGATCTGCGTGCGTATCACCTGCGGTTCTTGAGTGAGGAAAGGAGCGGCGACCTCGCCGGACATATGGCGTTGCGGTCCGAAAGCAGGGAAAGGCTGCTGGGGCTGATTGTGTTGCGGATGAGCTTCAGAACGATTGTCACTGCCCGGTTCATCCTCGAAAAACTGCACCAGCCGTTGCAGATCCTTCGTCAGGCTATGCAGGCGCTGTTCCTGATGGGAAGCGTTTGATTCGGCGCGGCGAACCGACCTCATGGCATCGCGGACAGCCCCCTGACACTCATCAAGGCTCAAATCGGTATTGCTGTTTCGGTTCTGCCGGAAAAAGTTCTCCCGCTCGTCTTTCCGGAACTGTTCTACCGGTTCTGGCGCCTGCCGCCCGGAATAGCCTGACGATGCCTGCTCAAAACTGCTTTGTGTAAATGGAGTAACCGATTCTTCCCGGGCACGGTGCGGGGAGTCAGTCGTCGGCTCTGAAAAGCGCGGCACGGGAACAGGGGCAGGAGACATGCGAGCAGATGATCCAGAAGAAGAACCATGCTTCGATGGCTGGGACAATTCAGCTTTCAGTCGTTGGATCAGGTCACGAACGGGACTGTCGGCATCGGCAACGGTGCCGCGCAAAGACGGGGAAGAATGTGCACGGAGTGGGTGAACGGATGCTTCCCGGCGCGACAAGGCTTCAAAATGGGATTCGAGCGAACCTGCCGACGAAAAACGCGGCCCCCTCTCGTTGCCGTCTAGCGGCGAACGATCGGTGGTATCAACCGAATAAGCTGCGTTGCGCGTCATACATGACCTCCCATAGGTCCCGATCTCTCGCACCGTCATCCGGTCGCAATCCCGCTGCGAATCACCGTGCAAAAACTACTCCCCTCCTGTTTCGATCGAATATGGTAAACAACCTGTTAAGGATTGAATGCTGATTGCCGATCTTTCAGTCACAAATGACAAAACCAGCTCTTTCCAAACCAACCCTTGCCAAACCAACCCTTGCCATCCGATGGCATGACAAAATGATTCCACGCCTTAGTATACGCGCTGCCGACTTGGTAACCTTGCCCTTGCCTGCAAGGCACTTGCAACGCGATGGCGTCTGCAACGAATCCAACAACAAGCATTGCGCCGTTACTGTTCATCTGACTTGCATAGTTTGCAAAGGCATTACTCATTGCCTTGCGATGCGACCCGACTGAAGTTCTTTCAGCAAAAGCGCCGAACAAGATCATCCACCCGATACATACGGGCAACTGATTCGAATCACATAACTTACGTAACATATTGGCTATTTGGTTTCAGCATCACTGAAAGCCGCTCCATGTCATTTGACAGGATTTCATTGCCGACCTAGACGACAATCGACACACAGACCATTATTTGTGAAAGTAATTATTATATATATTTTTAGATTATAAAGTTAAATATAGTTATATTTAAATAATTATGCCACAGCGCCTCGTGTTATATTTCCTAAAAATTAGTTATGAATTTTATTCATATAGTTTTATATTAAAATATAACATATATAATATACCGTTGCTAATTATAATTACTGCACATAACTATATATTTATCCATATATACACACAACCCTCCGCCGCCGCGCTACTTGCGATCCATTATGGTTAAGCAGTTGTTAACCACGCTAGTTTACGAACGGTGACGATAAGGAAATCTGCACCCGCTCTGCGGGAGGGAAGCCGTCATGAGAAAAGCCGAATATCTTCGTTCCGCGGCCATAATGGGCGCTCTGGTTTTCCTGTCCGCCTCCGGCTTTGCCGCCGACAGGCCCTATCGCACGTCGCAGGAGCCTTACCCGGTCAGCAATCCCCAACCGGAAGAGACGGACGTTTGGGCTGGCGGCTGGTATCTACGCGGCGATGCCGGAATTTCCGTTCCGTTCGAGCCGACACTCAAAACCGATACGCCAATTTCCGCCATCAAATATGAAGACGTCAAGACCGATGTCTCGGGCTTCGGCGGCCTCGGCTTCGGTTATGCCTTCTCGAACGGTATCCGTGTGGATCTGACAGCCGATTATACCCTGCCGTACCAGATCACCGGCTTCGGTTCACGCGCTTCCAGCACTTCTTCGTCGGTACCGACGGTTTTCGAAACAAAGATACAATCGGCAACCGTAATGGCGAACGGCTATTACGACATCGGCACATGGTCAAATATCACCCCATATCTGGGAGCGGGCGTCGGCGTCTCCTGGACCAGGGTTACCGACAGCTTCCTCGACCCGGACATCGCCATTGAACTGGCTAAAGTCCAGGGCCTGACCGTACACATGGACGGTGCCAACAACAGACAGGCTGATTACGATTCCTATAACTTCGCCTGGGCCTTGATGGCCGGTGCCGCCATCCGTCTAAGCGATCATTTCGACGTCGATGTAGGATACCGGTATCTGAACACTGGAACCACCCGGTCTGGCGGAACCATGGCCACGGATCCCCGCGCGACATTGACCGGCGGCGTCGCCAATCCGGATCAGGGGCAAACCAAATCGTTGAACAATTACACACGTATTCTCGATTCCGGCGAACATCAGATGCGCATCGGCATCCGCTACAAGTTCACCCCTTGATCCAGCGCAAGACGCTCCTTCCGCAAACACGGCATTGTCCCCCCGGCCTCGTGCCGGGGTTCTTTTTTGCCGGACATCGGCAAAAAAGACGATCCGGTAGCGGATGATTCGAGAGGAGATGATTCGACATGGCGGCATTCCCGACCGACCCTTATGCGCAAGCCGCCGCTTTCGAGAGCCGCCTCAACCCTGCCTCGACACCCCATCCGCCCGAGGGCATAAACCCGGCGGAATGGATGTACCGACGCATCGTTGACTACATCCGCAACTTCGAGCGCAGGCTGGACGACAAAAGCGAGATCGGCGCAAGAATCCTCAGCTATTCGGCCAACGACATCATCAGCATCGAGGATGTCGGCTACTGGGGACCGGACATGATCATCTTTTCCGGGCGCAACACCGACGACAGCCCGGTCGAACTGCTTCAGCACATTTCCCAGTTGAATATCCTGCTAGTCGCCGTCCCCGCCAGGCAGGAACCGGCACTGCGAATCGGTTTCCTCATCGGCCAGAAGACGCCATCGGAACAGAATAAGGGCTGATACGGGAAAAGATGGTGGGCCCGGAGGGACTCGAACCCCCAACCAGACCGTTATGAGCGGCCGGCTCTAACCATTGAGCTACAGGCCCGGCGCAAGCCGATGCGGACCATTCCATAGCGGGAAGCGGCGCGAACGGCAACGCTCATCGTCGGGCTAGGCCTGGTATTTCCGCTCCTCACCCTCCGGGGCGGAAAAGATCCACCTTCTGATCGAACCCGTCAATGGCGAAGCGACCGAGATGGGTCGTCTCGCCCCAGAGATGATCGTTAAACGCCTTCGACATCAGCAGCGGCTCGCCGAGCGGACGGTTCAGGCGGGCGATGCGGCTGGCGAGGTTCACATCCGGACCGATCACTGTGAAATCCAGCCGTTGGCCGGAGCCGACATTGCCATAAGCTGCCTCGCCATGATGCAGAGCTGCGCCTGCCGCTACAGGCGATGAAAACCGGTTGCGGGCATTCGCCTTCCCCAGACTGCGTAATCCGTACCGCGCCGCCGTCAGCGCCGCATGGACTGCCGAACCGGAATCGTCCCCGCAATCGCGAAAAATCGCCAGCAACCCATCGCCAAGGTATTTGAGTACCTCACCACCTTCCGATTCGATGAACGGCACGAGGCATTCGAAGAAACCGTTGAGAAGATCGACTGCCTGTTCCGGGCTCAGGGTGAGCGACAGGCGCGTATAACCGCGCATGTCTGTCACCAGAAGCGCCGAGCGGATGCGCGTCACCTGGCCGCGCTGGATCATGCCGGAGAGAATCTGCCGGTGCGGCTCGTCGCCCACATAGGTGCGCAGGACGTCATCGAGCCGCTGGCCGAGGGAATGCAGGCTTTTGGCCATGAAGAATGTCGGCATGACAGCGCGAAGCAGTGCCACGGCGGCGGCGTCGAACCCCGCATCCGCATGGGTCGCGAACGAAACACCGCTTTCCCTCACATCCGTGAAGCCGTCCATCTCCCGCCATGCTCCCCCCCAGACGAAAGGAACGAGCAGATAATGCACATATCCGTCAGCCTTCAGGTCGGGCAGAACCGGAAACAGATCACTCGGGGTCTGCCGCAGATCGAGCAGGAACCAGCGTCCCGTACGGCTGGCGTAAGCGAACGGGCTGGAATTGTAGATGGCGGTGCGCATCTCGCCATGCGGAAGAATGCTTGGTTCCGCCGTACTGCCACGGGTCCAGGTCCAGCGCATCCCGGCATATTCCGAATGCAGCGATTCGGAAGCCGCCGAAATCCGGTCGACCGGTACCCCGGCCCTGTTCAGCCGCTCCGCCAACCCCGACAGGAGATCGTTCATCACCAGATGCGGGCCGCACTCCGTCAGCCAGTCGCGGATCGCCAGAACAGCTTTGAACCTGCACGAATCGAGCGCTTCCAGAGCGACCGGCTCAATCGCCACTTCGCCAGGCAGGCTCGTTTGTGCGTTATGACCCGTATCGCTTCCTGCCATCGAGCGCACTCAAACCGACGATAGCCCCTCCGCCTCAAGCCATCGTCACGTCATTTCATTGATACACTTGGATAATACCGCCCATTCATCCATGCTACCCGTAGCAAACCTGATCGACAAACACGTCGGAAACAAGGCCCCTCGCCACTCACGGCATGTCTTTTGTTTTTGGTTTCATTTTGCCTGTAAAACCTTCTAGAAGCACGGAAGGCCACAATTCTCCCCCAGGATCGTCTCCATGACCCCAGCCTCACATCCCGAAATCGTGAAACGTCTGAAACGAGCGGAAGGGCATCTGCGTTCCACTTTGGCCATGGTCGAAATCGGGCGACCCTGTCTCGATATTGCGCAGCAACTGCACGCGGTGGAGAATGCCATCGCCAATGCCAAGCGCCAGCTCATCCACGATCATATCGAGCATTGCCTCAACCATGCCACCGCTCCGGAGGGGGACAGGACATCTCTGGACGAATTGAAGCAATTAACGAAATATCTTTAAATCCAAATGATTGAGAAAGGGCTCCCCCGGAATTAGCCGGAGCTTTCGATCAGCATAAATTCGGGTACGCTCCATAGGCTGGAAACGCGCCCGATATTTATCTTATGTTGCGCTTTACGATACCTTCGCAACCGTCTTGTCTGTCATCTCGACCTTCCAAGAGACGGCATGATTGCGCCGCGCCAGAGCGATCACCGCCCCGATGACGAGCCAAATCGCCATGACGGTATTGGTCCATATGCTCAGACCGCTCACAAGATTGAGGACCAGAACACCATTGAGCAACACGCCGATAATCACAGCGGCGACCAGCCAGCCTTCCTTGATCTTGAACGGCGCGGACATGTAAATACTGCGGTATTTCCTGAACAGGATGTACGAGCAGATGATCACGACGATCTGCGCGGCAATTCCCGTGATCGTCGATGCCATGGCAATTTCCTTCACAGACAACCCGGTTATGATCGGGAAAATGCCGACGAGATAAAGCCCGGTCAAAAGAAAGTGCGGTGTGCCGAAGCGTTTGTTCACCGCGCCGATTCCCGGGGGCAGCCAGCAGTCATCGCACGCCACGAGCAGACTCTTGCTCCCCCACAGCATTTGTGCGTTGATAATGCCGAAAACACTGATAATCCCCGCGCCGATGGAGAAATACAGGAACGAGCCGCGGCTCATGATGCGCTCCGCAACGAGAGTCAGCGGCTTGTCGGCCACTTCGGCAATGGGCAGAACACCGGCGGCGACGATCGACGCGAGTACATAGACGATAGCAGCAGTAGCCGTCGCGGCGATGATCGAAATGGGAATATCACGCCCCGGATTCTTCATTTCGCCACCGAGTTCCGCCACCATGTTGGCTCCGCCTGTGGTGAAGAGCAAAATACCCGTTGCGCTCATCAAGGCCATGATGCCGTTCGGCATCATATTCTCGAAATGTGCGTAATTGACCTCGGGCAGCCCGGTGCCGATAAACAGCAGAATGGCGGAGGCCATGATAAAGGTCAGAACCATGCCGACTTTCGCGGTCGTCTTCGCTCCCGAAAGGTTGATCAGATAGAAGATGGTCAGAATGGCGAAAGCCAGCGGTCCTTGCGGAATATCGGGATAGAAGACCCGGATGTAATCCGAAGCCGTAATTGCATAAAGTGAAAGAGCAACGTTCGTCAGGAAGAAGAACCATAGCGTGATGAAACCTATCCAAGGCGCCATCAATCGGGCGGGCCACGTATACATCCCGCCTGTGACCGGCATCGCCGAGCTGAGAATAGCGAAGGGAATGGCCGCCATGATCGAGGTGATCGACGCAAGGATAAACGCGATGGGAACGCCTGCCCCCGTCAGACCGATGGCAACACCGGTGAGAGCAATGACCCCTCCGCCGATAACTTGTTTCAGCGCCACGCAGAAAACCATCGGCAGGGTGAGTTCTTTTTTGAGATTATCGGTATTTCGTGAAACATCTGCTTGAGGCATGACAAACCCCTCTTTTCTGTCACGGTTCGAAACAAGAAAGCCACATACATTTCCTTGCCGAGGAAGCGCCGGTTTCCGTCTGTCGTTTTGATTGGTCAGGACGCTCAGCCCTTAGGCCGACCCATAGGGCGCAAGATCAGTGTATCGCCGCCTTCAGTCGTGAGATCGCCTCATCGACGATGAGCCGCGGACATCCGAGATTGATGCGCATGAACCCATGCCCCGCGCATCCGAACTTTGGCCCTTTGTCAAACCAGACGCGGGCCTTTGTCAGCATGAACTTCTCAAGATCCGGGGCCTTCATGCCGAGAGCACGGCAATCGATCCAAGCAAGATACAGCGATTGCGCTTTGAAAACCTTGAGTTTTAGATCGCTCTTGTGGATCTCGGCGGCAAAGTGCTCCTGATTACCCCGGATATAGGCGAGCAGCGCCTCAAGCCACGGTTCGCCATAGCGATATGCGGCCTCACAGGCGACCATGCCTAGAGTATTGACGAAGTGCAGGCCGTTCCGGAGCAGTTGGCGGCTGAACTCTTCACGCAGCCGCGGGTTGGGAATGAAGATGTTGGAGCATTGCAACCCTGCAATATTGAACGTCTTGCTTGGCGCCGTGCAAACAATGCAATTATCGGCAAACGTTTTTCCAAGCTTGGCGAAGGTCATGTGTTTTACGCCCGGAGCGAACACCAGATCCTGATGGATTTCATCCGCAACGACAATGACATTCTTACGGGCGCAGATCTCGCCCATCGTCCGTAAATCCTCTTCCGACCAGACGATGCCCATCGGGTTATGCGGGTTGCACAGAATGAAAAGCTTGGTATCGGGACGGATCGCCGCCTCGAAGATTTGCGCATCGAACCGATATTCATCGCCATCAATACGCAACGGAGCAGAGATGGCGCGCCGTCCGTTGAACACCGGGTCCTGATGGAAATGGCCATAGACTGGTGTCTGCACCAGCACCGTATCTCCAGGCCGACTGAAAGCCTGAATTGCGACGTTCAATGCCGTGACGACACCAGGGGTCTGCAACATCCATTCCGGATCGGCGGTCCATCCGAACCGTCTGCTCTGCCATTCACAAACAGCCTCTATATATCCTTGGGTCGGGCTCGGATAGCCGAACACCCCACGTTCGACAGTTGCTCTCAGAGCATCGATCACCGGTTGCGGTGACCTGAAATCCATGTCTGCAACCCACATCGGCAAAGGATTAGCGGCGCATTCATCTACCGTAAGATTTTGTTTAGGAAACGCCCATTTTACTGAATCAGAGCATGTGCGGTCAATTATGGCATCAAAATCACAAGTCATGATAGCACTCCCTTCTTGCATAAACGTTCAGTATATGTATTTCTCTGTACCTTACTCACCGTAAGGACAAACTATTTTCTTTGGAAATGGGGAGTTTTCACAACACCTGTGAGGTTTTATCACAATGAAGAGCTTTGCATCACTTCCGCAATTGATGGTTTTTGCCAAGATTGCTGAAACCAATAATCTCTCGAAAGCCGCCAAAGAGCTCAACATAACCCCTTCCGCCGTCAGCAAAAGTCTGGCACTCCTGGAACAGAGGATGGGTATTCTGCTCGTCAAACGTACGACTCGAAGCGTTCAATTAACCGAACAAGGCAAAGCGTTTTTCGAGCGTGTGAGTACGATTCTGACCGATGTTGAGGCAGCTCTCGATGAAACCAACAGCTTCAAAAGTCATCCTGAGGGAACTCTCAGACTCACCTGTTCAATTGCTTTCGGCTGCACGCGATTGATGCGCTTCGTCGGCCGCTACATGGAAGAGTATCCGAACGTAAACGTGCACGTTACTCTTGACGATCGGCATGCTAATCTGAACGAGGAAAAATTCGATATCGCCCTTCGCATCACCGAAACGACGAATTGGGCCTATTCAGCCCGCAAACTTGCGCCGATCCACTGGGTCTATTGTGCCAGCCCGACCTATCTGGGCAATCATGGCATACCCGAAACACCTGAAGATCTTCTGACGCAACCCGGCTATCGCTGCCTCGTCTATCCAGCCATGACTTCCCATGGTGCCTGGACATACTGGCACGATGGCAACCTACAGGAGGTGAAGGTTCACGGCGCCCTCGAATGCAACAGCAGCCTGGCCCTGCTGGCGGCGGCCCTCGATCACAAGGGCATCGCCTGTCTGCCGACCTATGTAGCGAGTTGTCATATTCTCAACGGCGGCCTGAAGATCCTCTTTCCCTCATTCCGCTCCGCCAGCGGACATATGCTCTACGCTATGTATTTCCAGAACCGGTACAAGAATCCGATCATCCGCTCGTTCATCGATTTTCTGGTTGCCGAAATCTCCCCCGTGCCGCCATGGGATGCGACCTTGCAGGACAAGCTGGATATCGGTCCTTAAGACATTCTGCGCTGAAGAAGTCGCCAGTTCAGCGGAGCAAGATACGTTTTCATGGAACCTATGTTCCTCTGGATGGTAATGAAAATCGTCACGGAGCAGGCAAGTGTCATCGCTCAAACGACGAACGCCCCGGTCGGGGCGTTTGGCAAGAGTTTAACCGGGAGCGATATCGGACGGGATCCGCCCCGTCACGACCGCAACTGACCGTGGCAGTGTTTATATTTCTTGCCGGAGCCGCACGGACACGATTCGTTGCGGCCCACGCGCCCCCAGGTTGCGGGGTTGTTCGGATCGCGTTCGCCGCTATCCGCCGAAGGGAATCCCATCATATCGGCGCTCGGCAGACCGACGAATTC
Source organism: Microvirga sp. (assembly GCA_031547465.1). Taxonomy (GTDB): domain Bacteria; phylum Pseudomonadota; class Alphaproteobacteria; order Rhizobiales; family Beijerinckiaceae; genus Hohaiivirga. The sequence goes on from JAVBRX010000011.1 coordinate 12,191, forward strand.
CGGCTCACCAGTCAACGGATCGATATGCTGGCCGACCATCGGCGGCAATTCCGCCGGTTCCGGTCTGTCATACACGATCTCGACCCTCATCAACTGCCCCGTCACATGTTCACGCAGCCGGGCGATCAACTCGTTGAACAATTCAAAGGCTTCGGATTTGTATTCGTTCAGAGGATCGCGTTGCGCATAGCCACGCCAGCCGATCACCTGCCGCAAGTGATCGAGCGTCACCAGATGCTCGCGCCAGAGATGATCGAGTGTTTGCAGCAGAACCTGCTTCTCGACATAGTTCATAATCTCGGGCGAGTTCTTCTCGATCCGTTCGGCATAGGATTTATCCGCCAGTTCCTGGAGACGTTCGCGCATCTGTTCGTCAGCGAACCCTTCCTCCTTCGCCCATTCGACAAGCGGCAATTCGAGGTTCAGAAACTTTTCGACGTCCTGCTGCAACTCCGGCATGTTCCACTGCTCGGCATAAGCCTGAGCGGGCATGTATTTGCCGACGACATCGTCGATGACGCCAGCGCGCATCTCATCGATGATGTCGCGCACGCTCTCCTCGCCCATGAACTCCTTGCGCTGTTCGAACACGACCTTGCGCTGATCATTCATGACGTTGTCGTATTTGAGAATGTTCTTGCGGATATCGAAGTTGCGCGCTTCGACCTTGGCCTGCGCCCGCTCGATGGCCTTATTGATCCAAGGATGAACGATGGCCTCGCCCTGCGGCAAGCCGAAGCGTTGCAGCATGGCATCCATGCGCTCGGACCCGAAGATGCGCATCAGGTCATCTTCGAGCGACAGATAGAACTTGGATTTGCCAGGGTCGCCCTGACGGCCCGAACGGCCACGCATCTGATTGTCGATGCGCCGAGATTCATGACGCTCGGTGCCCAGCACATAGAGACCGCCCGCCTCGATGGCCTTCCTCTCCGACGCCCTCGCCCGC
>JAVBRX010000090.1:0-13096 GCA_031547465.1 Microvirga sp.
GAGGCGGTAAATTGGCCCCTGTGCCCTCAATGCCGAGTAGTCTCGACAACGCCGCCTCGAATGCCGCCTCGACAGGCGGCAATTTCTTTCGTTGCGGTCGCGCCCGGCCAAGAGCGGCGCATAATTGCCGGTGAACGGCCTCCAGACCGGGCCACTGCGCCAGAGTGGCAAGCGTTGCGCGATGCGCAGCGCGAACGAATGTGAGATCGGCCTGCAACGGATCATCCGGCACATGCTCCGGCGCTTCGGCATGAGCGAACCACGCAATCAGCCATTCATAAAGCAACGCATTATCTTCCCGGTCGGGAAAAATGCCGATGCGTTCCGGCAGACGCATAACCTCGCTATCGAGAATGGCGCGATCAATCTTCTCCCTGCCGAGACCGACGCGCTGGTAAAATCGCAGACGATGATCGGATACGCTGGCGGAGCCTGCCGATAGACGGATCGCAGCATCGCCGCCGAGCGCCCGGAACAGGATGCCGAGGCGGGTTTTCATCGCCTCGAACGGCATAGCTGCTTCCGTATGGAAACGATAGCTGAAGGCGCGCCCCACCAGACGATGCCAATACAGACCTACGGTTTCCTCTGGCTCGAACATATTTTACATTACCCAGGCTTTTACATTATCCGAGCGCGATGTCTGCGACCCGCAACAGGCCATCCTTGACATCCGTATCGTCGGACAGGGGTTCGATCAGAGCGGCGCGGATTGCATCCTTGGGTGCAACGCCACTGCGGATCAGCGTCGCCGCATAAACCACGAGCCGGGTGGATGCGCCCTCTTCCAGATCCTGCCCCTTCAGATCGCGCAGCGCTCCGGCAAGCCGCACCAACGGCTTACAACGATCCACCGACAATCCGCTTTCACGGGAAACAATGGCCGCTTCCGCCGCCGCCGGCGGAAAGCTGAACTCCATCGCCATGAAGCGCTGACGGGTGCTCGGCTTCAGGGCTTTCAGAACGTTCTGGTATCCGGGATTGAATGAAACGACCAGCATGAATTCCGGCGGCGCCTGCAGCAACTCGCCGGTGCGCTCCAGTGGCAGAATGCGCCGATCATCGGTCAGCGGATGCATCACGACCGTGACGTCCTTCCGCGCTTCCACGACTTCATCGAGGTAACAGATCGCCCCCTCGCGCACGGCGCGGGTCAGCGGCCCGTCAGCCCAGACAGTATCGCCGCCCTTAAGCAGATAACGCCCCGTCAGATCCGCCGCCGTGAGGTCGTCATGACAGGAGACTGTATGCAAGGGCCGCCCGAGACGAGCCGCCATATGGGCGACAAACCGCGTCTTGCCGCAACCGGTCGGTCCTTTCAGCAGCAAGGGAAGACGATTGCGATAGGCATGTTCGAACAGTTCGCATTCCTGGCCAGTCGGCTCGTAAAAGGGAATCTGCGCTTCGTTCGTCGCGTTCATGTCTTCATGCTCCGTAAGGCGGACCGATTGCCTGCCGTCCTGCCCATCTGCTGCCGGAAACGGCATCTTTCATCTATCAAGAGAAACGAAGGCTGGCGGACCAGTAAACCCGCCAGCCGTCAGTCGAGGTTGGTCATCCAGGTTGGATTATTTCCCCGGTTGCAGCGCCACATCCATCCGCGCCGGCTTCTGCACACGAGCAGGTCCCCAAAGCGCATAGACGAACATCAGAGCGCCGATGAGGACGAAGACGCCGGCACCCAGACGCATTTCGTAGAAAAGCGTCAGGTAGTCCTGCACCACCATGTAGCTCTCACCCATCACCCGCTGCATCTGCACCTGCACCGCACCGGCAAAGGTCAGGGCAAAGGTCATGAACCACACGGCAGAGGTCATGATCCAGAAGCTCCACATGCTGATGAGCTGATTATAGGGCTGCGTGTTGCGTAGATACGGCATGGCGTAGGTCATGATCGCCAGGTTCAGCATTACGTACGCACCATAGAAGGCAAGGTGACCATGAGCAGCCGTGATCTGCGTGCCATGCGTCAGATAGTTGATCGACGGCAGCGTATGCATGAAGCCCCACACACCAGCCCCGAAGAACGCGCACACGGTGCAGCCGAGCGCCCACAACAGCGCCGCCTTGTTCGGATGGTCACGGCGACCGCGCCAGGCCATCGTGAAGGCGAACACCACCATGGCGAAGAACGGCGCGACTTCAAGCGACGAGAATATACCGCCGATGGGCTGCCAGTAACCGGGGGTGCCGATCCAATAATAATGGTGGCCGGTGCCGAGAACGCCGGAGAACAGCGCCAGACCGACGATGGAATAGAGCCACTTTTCGATGACCTCACGGTCGACGCCGGTAATCTTGATCATCAGGAAGGCGAGGATCGACGCCATAATCAGTTCCCACACACCCTCGACCCAGAGATGCACGACCCACCACCAGAACATCTTGTCCAGAGCGAGATTTTCCGGGTTGTAGAGGCTGAACAGGAAAAAGATGGCGGTACCCCACAGGCCGAGCAGAAGAACGCTGGTAATCGCGGTCTTGCGGCCCTTCAGCACCGTTATCGATACATTATAGAGAAAGATCAGCGCGCAAACGACGATGGCGAGCTTGATCCACAGCGGTTGCTCCAGGAACTCGCGTCCACCCGGCGCATACCGGAACAGGTAACCGCCGACAGCAACGAGGGCACCGACCGTAAGCAGCACCAGTTGCAGATAGGCCAGCTTCGGGCTTTCAAGTTCACGCTCCGCTTCTTCGGGAACGAGATAATACGCCGCACCGAAAAAGCCGAGCAGCAGCCAGACAATCAGCGCATTAGTGTGCGTCATCCGCAAATAGCTGAACGGAACGAGTTCATGCAGCCAGTCGCCGGTGACATAAATGACGCCAAGCACCAGACCGACCGCGACTTGCACAACGAAGAGTAGCGAAGCGACGGCGAAATACCAATACGCCACTTTTTGCGAGGAATATTTCATATCTGTCTCTCCTCAGCCCTGATTGGTGCGCGCGTTGTTCGGCGGCCAGTTCTGGGTATTCATCCGGCTCGTCCATTCAAGGAAATCGACGAGATCGTTCAGCTGTTCCTTGTTCAGATTGAATTGCGGCATCTTCCGCCGCCCCGGCGCGTCGCCCGGACGGGTTTCCATCCAGTTGATCAGTTGTTCCCGGGCCTGCTTCGGATTTTCAACGCCGCCATACCGAATCCAGACGTTCCCTATTTCCGGCGCGAAATAAGCCCCTTCGCCGAGAATCGTATGACAATTGACGCAGGCATACTGCTCCCACACGCGCTTGCCGCGACCGACGCTCTCGGTCAGCGTTTTCGTGTCGGTGCTTGTGTTGACAGCATAGCTGACCGAATGGGCTGTAAGCCCGACGAACAACAGAAAGAAGAAAGCCGAGCCACCATAGAAAATATTTCTGGCGGCTGCTTTGGTAAAGCGGTCGCTCATGCGCCCCCCCCTCAAGCGATCCGTCTTTTGCTGACAGCCCTTCCATGGGACATGAGGCCGGAACAACTCTAAGGATCGGTAATATCGCTTCAAAAACGACGACGCGCGATACTCATAAACCCGCCTCATGCTGGCATATGATGCTTTTCACGTCGTCACACTCTGTTGAGGTAATAGCGACCACACCTGCTCTCTTTGCGCCAAGGCAATCCAAAATAAAGTAACTATCAACATAAATTGACATATTTGACAAAAGTCTAACAAAATACGAGTTTTGACCAATGTCAAATTATATTATAAATTCAGAATAATTAAATATATAATATATATTGTTATATTTTTATTTAAAAAAACATCAAAATACTCTATATTCAACACTAAAATATACTTTCTATAGTTAAATAATATCTATGCATGATTATTAAATAAAAACAGACACAGAAAGTCATCATTTTCGTCCATCCCATCAACCGATCTGGTTTCCCCAAAACAGCCGAACCCGGTCTCTCGACCGGGTTCGCAAACTATCAGGACGGAACAATCTTGAAATATCAGGCTCAACGTTCGCGCAAGGCTTCAGAAGCGCGGTTCAGCGGCTTGATGAGGTATTGCATCACCGTTCTGTTGCCTGTCTTGATCTCCGAAGTGGCAATCATGCCGGGGGAAATCGGATGGCGCTTGCCGTCCTTGGTTTCGAGATAGGCATTATCGGTAATGACATAAACCCGATAATATTCACTACGCCGGTCCACCTCATCGACAAGGCTGTCAGGCGAGATACGCTGAACCTTTGCCTTGAGGCTGCCGTAAATCGCCTGATCGTAGGCGGTGATCTTCACATTCGCTTCCTGGTCCGGCTTGATGAAAGCGATATCGCGCGGGTTGATCTTGGTTTCGATCAGCAACTGATCATCGAGAGGCACGATCACCATCAACGTGCCACCGGAGGAGATGACGCCACCCTTGGTATTGACCCGAATATCCTTGACGATACCACGCAACGGAGCGACGATCGTCGTTCGCTGCAACTGATCTGCCTTGGCCTTCAGAATTTCCTGAAGCGGCTCGATCTCCGCCATCGTCTTGGTAAACTCGTTCCGCAGGCTGACACCGTACTCACTGCGCGTCGCTTGCAACCTCGTATCCAGTTCTGCCAGCTTCTGCCTGAGGCGCAGCACTTCCACTTCAGTTGCCGCCCCGGTCTTCAGAAGCGGGATAGCCAGATCCAATTCCTTTTTCGACAGCGAATGCTGCTGTTCGAGATTCTTGATATTGTCCTTGAACGCCTTGCGATTGGTGTTGAACAATTCACGCTCGCGGTCGACCACATCCTTGTCGGTCAGAAGGGCATCCGGAAACTTGACATCCTCGCTATCGCTCATCTCCGCTGTCAGGCGCGCGGCCTTCGCCTGCAGGCTGGAAAGACGCGCCGATGCTTCACCGACCGACGACTGCGCCGCAATCGGATGCAGGGTGGCAAGAATCTGTCCTTTTTCAACGGTCATGCCTTCTTTCACCATCATCTCATCAAGCGTTCCCGATTCGAGGCTCTGAATGATCTGCTCCTTCGACGACGGCACGACCTTGCCCTGACCGACGGCAACTTCGTCGAGGTTGGCGAAATAGGACCAAGCAATAAAACCAAGGACAGACGATATGGTCAGCCACAGCAGCCAGCGCGCAGCGCGCGACTGCGCGCGTTTATCAATCCTGTAAAACATGAAATCGTTCATCTTCAAGCCCTTCCCCCAGCGAGCCGGATTCCCGTCCGGGCACGCCTTTTCCGACTGCATTCGGCCCGGCGTCCTCCGGCGGCTCGCCTCTTCGAAGCAACCGCCGGCACTGACGCCTCTTCATAGATCGGAGACAGACTCCATCCGGTTATTTGGGAGCGCGCTTCACGCTTCGCTACCCTCCGGGACATCGCTCTTCTCTTTTTTTACCGTTCCCTGAACGACACGCGGCTGCGCTTTGGCTGCAAGGGCCGCCTGCTGTTCGGGAGTGGCCCTGCCCTGGCTCAACCGCGCCAAAATCTCGTCCTTCGGCCCGTCGAGCAGAATGCGCCCACCGTCGAGGACGAGGATTCTATCCACCAGATTGAGTACCGGATAACGGTGTGTGGCGACAATCATCGTCTTATCGCCCAGCCAATCGCGCAGGTTGCCGATTACCGTCTGCTCCGTGGCTTCGTCGAGTGAAGCGGTCGGTTCGTCGAGCAACACGATATTCGGCGAGCGCAGGATCATACGCGCCAGCATCAGCGACTGCTTCTGCCCGCCGGACAGACCGACGCCGTTCTCGCGCAGAACCAGATCAAGACCGTGTGGCTGGTTGAGCAGCAACTGATCGGCGCAGGAGAGTCTCATCGCCTGTAGGACTTCCTCATCGGAGGCAGTCGGATCGGCCATCAGCATGTTATCGCGCAACGTGCCGTAGAACAAGCTGGAATCCTGCAACAGGAAGCCGACGTCGCGCCGGATGTCGGCGACATCGATCAGCCCCATATTGGTGCCGTTGAAGATGATACGCCCCTGTTGCGGCGTCGATAGTCCGCCAAGCAGGCGCAGAAGCGTCGTCTTGCCGGAACCGACCCTGCCGAGAAGGGCGATCCTTTCCCCTTTGGTGACTTTGAATTGCGGCACGACAAGCGCCGGTTTGCTCATCGGATCGTAGCTGTAGACGACGTTCTGGAACTGGTAATCGCCCTTGAGGTCCGGCTTGTGGTATGCATCCTTGTCGCCCGGATGGTCGAGGGGAAGCGTCAGAAGTCCGTCCAGGCCCTTCTTGCCGACGACGGCGTTCTGCAAGCGGCTGAACATTGCCGGAATCTGCGCCAGCGGCGCGATCGTCCTGCTGGTCAGAATCGAACAGGCCATCACCGCCCCGAACGACAACTGATTGTCAAGGATGAGATAAACGCCATAAATCACCACGAAAATATAGGCAAGCTGCTGCACCGTAGACGAAAAGTTCATCAGAAGGCCGCCGAGGAAGCGTTGCTTCATGGAAATGTCGGCACTGACCTTGTTGACGTGATGCCACATATTGCGGAAGCGCGGCTCGGCCTGAAGCATCTTGATATCTTCGACGCGATAGATCGATTCCATCAGAATGGCGTTACGCAGAGCCGCTTCCTGCATCCCTTGGTTGGACAGCTTCTTCAGCGGCATCTGAATCAGCAACCCGGGAATGATCAGCAGCGGCACTGCGATCAGCGGCACGATGGCGATCGGTCCGCCAATCGCCCAGATGATAAACAGGAAGGCGAAGACGAACGGAAGATCGATGCAGACACCCAAGGTTGTCGACGTCAGAAGCTCTCGCATTTGTTCGAGATCACGCAACTGCGAGATCAGCGATCCCGGCGACCGTGGACGGGCATCGTTCTTGATATCCATCATCCGGGCGAAAAACATGGATGACAGCTTAAGGTCCGCCTGCTTGCCGAAATGGTCGGTAATCAGGATACGGGCGGTACGGATACCGAATTCGATCAGCAAGGCGATGAACACGCCGGATGCAAGAACCCATAACGTGTTGGTCGAGCGGGAGGGAACGACGCGGTCCCAGACCTGCATGGCAAACAGCGACGTCGCCACCGCCAGCAGGTTCCCCACCAGAGAACCTGCGCACAATTCGAACAGAATCGTCCAGTTCTGCGTGAAAATGCTCATCAACCAGGACTTGGAGTTCTCGGTCAGGTATTCATCGACGCGTTTGTCGCGCACCTGTTCCTTCTCGCGCACCGTCAGGATCGGGGCCTGAAGCACGCCATCGAGTTCGTTGAGGGAGAGCGTTCGCTCGAACACATGCCCTTCAGCGGAGACCTTGAACGTCACCTGCCCGTTGTCGATCATGGTGATGACGCCGACATACTCGTTCGAAACCGGCACCAGCGCCGGTAGCATGTCGTTCGTGAAATCCTTGAGCGGCTTCGCCTCGAACTTGCCGATCAGGCCCGCGGACATGGCGATGTCGAGGATCGCATCCTCCCGCCTGCTGAACTTTTTCGACCAGACCGACGAACCACGTACAAGCTCGGGGGAAGCGCGAACGCCAAGCGAACGGGCTGCGAGAAGGATCGCATCGACCCAGGCATCGAGGGCGACAGGCGCCGTTTTGTTATCTGCGGCCATTTACCGCGCTCTCCCATCAGTTTCGCGCAACCGTTTGACGAATGTGCCCGTTGCGACCTGAGCCTTGATCTTGGCGATAATTCCATCCGCCTCGGCGCCGATCCGCTCGATCTCAGCCGAATAAACTTCCCGTTCAGCGTTCAGCATTTCCGTCAGCGGGCGCTTGTTGAGGGTGTATTCCTGCCAATACAGGTCACGCGACGACCGCGACAGAGAGATCACCTGATCGTAAGCCTTGGTACGAGCCAAAGCCCCGCTCGATTGTGTATCGGCGGACGCCAGAGCAGACCGGGTCAGCAACTGTTGGTTTTCAAACTCTTTCATCGCAGCGTTACGCTCCGCCTCGGCAGACCCCACGCGGTACCCGGCACGATTGCCGAGCGAAAAGTCGCCGCCGAGCGACAAACCGTAAAATGCACTGTCATTCGTGTTCTTTCCGCCGGTAGAGAACGACTTGCTGGCGCTAAAGCTGATGGATGGATACCGTTCAGCCTTCGCCTGCGCGAGCTTCGCTTCGGCAGCAGCGACTGCGCTCTTTGCGGCCAGAATAGCCGGCGTCCGCTCGATATTCCGATCACCACCGTTGAGACGCGAGACCAAAGCATTAATTCCCGGCAAATCTGTGACAGAAGTCGGACGAATACCAATGATCTCCGCCAGTTCACCCGCCGCGAGATCGAACTGCGTTTTCGCCTTGAGCTGATTGACGGTAGCGTTTTGCAGGCTGATATCGGCGTGATTGAGGTCCGAAGCATCCGACAAACCGGCCTTCACTCGATCGGCGATCATGTCGCGGGTCTTGCGCAGACTTTCATACTGCTTGCTTGACGCGGCAATCGTCGCCTGGGCAGCAGACAGATCAACGTAATGCTGCGCCACGGCAAACGACGTGACTTCGATAGTATTGTCATACACATGGCGCTGCCGGGCCAGAGTCGCATCGGCAGCAGCAATGGCACTGGGCGTGCGCCCGAAATCGTAAATCAACTGCGAACCGCTGATCGTTCCGATCAACCCGGTGCTACTACCGGTATCGCCGAAGCTCGATCCATAACCCGGGCGGGCATTATACTGAATATCCGGGAACCAAGCAGTCTTGGCAACGGAAAGCTCGGATGCGCTTTGAGCCACGACAGCTTCGGCACGCCCCACATCCGGATGGCGGGCAATCGACACCCCGACTGCATCGGTCAACGTCAAAGATGTCGCCGACACACGGCGAACCGCCCGCGCACCGAATTGCCGCGGATCGGACGCAGCATCCTGCGCCATAGCCGACGGCGATTGCGGCACGTCCGCGAGGGATGACGACCGCCCCCCCCGCGCCGACGGCCCCATCCCCGGCAACTGCCCGAAAACCGAATCGGAAAGAACCCCCTTGGCCACACCACGAGCAGACGAAGACTGAGAGGAAGACGCCGCAGAGGAATCCTGACCGGACACACCTTGAGATCGCGCAGAAGAAGCAGCCAATCCCCCCTGCGACCGACTTCCACCAGCACACCCAGCAATACTGAGCGCGACGGCGACTGCCGCCAGAATCATAAACACACGCCCCGCCAGATCCCGCTGTCCGGAGCGGGGCTGCAGGCGCGATCGCCTGAATTTACCCACGGAGACACTACCTGCACTTCTCACCAGGGACACACCACCAGGAAGAGGCGCTACTCTCTCACCACCGGAATCAGAAACTGGAAATCCCTGAAACAAAAAAGCCATCGACTTCGCCCTTACTCAGCGCCGCTCACAACGCCTCACGAACCGACACCATCAAGACGGAACTTTGGGACCGAACCCGCCACCCTGCTTTTCAGACGAAGAAGGACAGATTTTCCGCCATCACGATTCGTAAACCATAATTGCAATATCAACCCTATTTTGGTTAACAAACCCGAAACACAGGCGCTTCCGGACAGACATTCCGTCTGCGAACCGAAGGCAGGAGCAGATATTTCTGCTGCCAGCAATGCTTTAAAAATTATGAGCTTGGCTGACCCGCAGGCGAAGATTTGCACACACGAGAAGCGGGAACAGCAGAAGAAAGACCCGCTTTGGGCAGTGGATTTATATTCTCCTCAATCATCACAACGAACCTGCCTCCATAGCCCATTCGCGGAGCCTGCCTTATAAAAAAACTGTAACCGGGGCTTTACGGAAAGCTGGCCAGCTCTATCTCCTCTCCTGAGGCCGTTTCGTGGGCGCAGGAAACCATCCCCCCGGTTCCCTCGAACGCTTGCGATACGGCTGGCATGGCTGACCTGACCGCCTGTTCCCGCTCCACCCCCGGGCTGGCGCATCGGTCAGGCCCCATGAAAACAATGCCCCATAGAAAAAGGGCGGCGGGGTTTTGCCCCGCCGCCCGGATGATTGCAGGCCGTTTCCGGCCTGCCGTCCCGGTTAAAGGACGATCTGGTGGTTGGCCAGCAGCTCTTCGAGGCTGGTCTGGACGTTGTTCAGCGTCACCAGAACCGTCGAGCTGTAAGCTCCCCCCGCGCCGTCGCGGTCGATGCTGACAACCGTGTTGGCGCCGCTCACCGTCACCGACAGATAGCTGGCGACCTGGTCGCCCGCATCGATGGTCGGCACACCGTTGATGTAGTGCGCCGCACCATCGCCATCCGCAACATAGCCCTTCAGCAGGTCATGCACGTTGATGCGGTCGGCATTCGCCGTCGCCTCGTAGAGGCCAACTTTGAAGCCGTTGACGATATCCGACCCGTTGCCGCCTGTGCCGTCAGAGTCGGTCTGGACATGATACATGATCGTGTCGTTACCGCCCTTGGTCAGGTTGAACGTATCGTTGCCGCCACGGCCATCGAAGATATTATTGCCGGCACTGTCGGTGAACGTATCGTTGCCGCTGCCGCCAGCCAGTCCCTCGATATTGTGGAACGTCGCGGTGTTGTAGCCGGTGTTCTGCGCCGTCGCCTTGCTCAGGTCGACGGTCAGCGCCGTCGAACCGGCGAGCTTGAAGTCAACGATATCCTCGCCGCCGGTGTTGTTCCACACCCGCATGCCGGAGATCGTCTCCGTGCCGCCGCTACCTTCGTAGATGTTGGTGCCCTTGGAGGCGAAGAACGTGTCGTTATAACCGGTGCCGACAATGCCACCGGCAATGTTGGCGTTGTTGGCATCGTTGGTGCCTTCCGCCGTCAGTACGTAAGCATGGTTGGCTTCCCCGGCCTTGAGGCCGCCCCACGCCGTGTTGACATGCTCGATAGTGTTGGTGCCAACCGAGGCCACACCGCCGACATCATGCGATGCGCCATTGACGCTACGCAGCAGCACGAGGCTGTAGGTTTCGTCCGGGTTTAGACCGTAGAAATCGACGATAGCCGTCGAATCGTTAGTCTGGTTGCCGGATTGCGGGTTGAGTATCTGCGTCGAAACCACCTTGCCGGAAGAATCAACCAGTTGCACCGTATTACCGAACAAGGAGTTGATGCCGTTCTGGTCGAGAATACGGAAGTGCAGGCTGGTGCCATCGGCAACCGTATTCTTGTTCTTGATATACTGCGTATGCCCCTGAAGGGTGAACGCAAGCAGATCCTTGGCGCCGTCCCAGTCGACGTCGATGGCTATGCCACCTGTCACCGGGTCGGCGTTCGATCCGATGGTCGTTTTGCCGACCTGTGTCAGCAGATTGGTGGTCGTGAAGCTCACCGTACCGCTCGACGTGTTGGTGTAGAGGTTGATCGGCCCGGTTTGCGCCGCACTGGTGACACCGCCGGCAAGGTCGGTCGCACCGCGCATACCCGGCAGTTCGATGACGTCCATCTTGCCGTCGTGGTTCCAGTCGAGCGCCAACGAGGCACCCGCCGCGATGGTGTCGTTGAACGTATACATTCCTGACGCCTTCGGAGTGCCGATGCCATCATTATTAGCGTCGTCGAAGGCCAGCTTGCCAGTACCGTCGTTGAAGTAAATGCGACTGTTATACTCCGCAGCACTGTTGCTCGCCGTGGTATCGGCTGTCGGGCTTTCACTGCCGCGACCCAGGAACAGATCCATATAGCCATCGCCATTGAAATCGGCCCAGGTCATGGCAACACCGTTGCCCACGGCTGGATCGACATCGCCCCCACCCATCTGGAAAACGTTCTCGACGATCTGCTTGACCTCCCAACTATCATGGTCGGTCTGATTGACGACCACCAGGCGCGATCCATTGGTGCTGCGCGCCGCCGTAGAGTCGGTCGCGCCGGGAGCATCGATGCGGTTGCCGTCCGCAACGATGTTCTTGCTGTGCATCACGAAATCGACCCGACCGTCGTTGTTCAGATCGACACCCGAAAGTTCCATGTCGGGCTGTGCCTGATCGAGGCCGATCGGTTGATGGGAACTATTCGCAGCATAGTCGGTTGCGAAGGTTCCATCCTTGTCCATTCCGAAAATGGTACCATCATGGTTGAGAACGATCTGCGAGCCGTACCCACCACGGATTGCGCTATCGTTCGGTGTCTGATCGCCGATCACCATATCGACGAACCCATCGCCATTCTTGTCGATGGCGACGATACCGCCATACCAGCTCCAGGTATTGGCGCTGCCATCCGTGTTCGCATCGCCCGCGAATTCGCCCGTCTGTGGCGCATTGGTGAAGGCACCCACCTGATAGGCTTTGTAGGTGCTTCCATCAAAATAGAACATCTGCTGGCCATCGTCATAGTTGCTGTCGACCGTGAACAGATCCATATGGCCGTCACGATTGTAATCGATGAAGGTCGCATTCTGGACGAAGTTATTGGCAGAATAACCCGTACCACCCCTGTTGCTGAGCAGGGCTGTAGGATTGAACTTGCCGAGTGTCGAATCCGAGGTCGCTGTGGAATCCAGCATGGTCTGGTTGGAGTGGATCCGCCATAGGCCGTTCTCACCGATGGTGACGGCAGTCGCCTTCTGGTCTGGATCAGCCCCACCGGCGGTAATGTTGACCTCCGGTTGCGGTGAGACATGTAGTTCGCCCGACGTGTCGTCGGCGACGATCAGCGTACCATCGGCACCCTTCACCTCGGCAACAACATCGTATTTGATACCGACATTCACTGCTCCGGCGGGCAGGGCATCGCTATCCGGGATTTGCAATGCCCAGGACTGGTTCTTGGTGTCGACCGCCACTTCGCCGGTCTTCGACGAGTAGGTCTTACCATTGACCGTCACCTCGATATATTCGCCCTCTTCAAGGGTGAACGGCATCGTACCCTTGATGAGCGGCGTCGTATCCAGGGTATCCTGCGGCGTCACGGTCACGGTGAAGTCGACCGTGATGGTGAAGTTGTTGGATACCGTCCCTTCGACACTGCCGCTGTTAGCCACCACCGCCTTGTAGGTATGGGTGCTGTTATCCTTCAGATCCGGGATGTCGAACGTCCACTTCTTCGGGTCCGTCCCGTCGATGGTGGCGGTGCCGACCAGCGTCGAACCGTCGTAGATGCGCAGTTCCTCGCCGGTTCCGAGCGCCTGGCTCAACGTGCCGTTGAGCGTCGGTCTGCGGTCGTCGGTGGTCGTGCCGGAACCGAAGTTGCCCTGCGTGACGCCGACATCGTCGGTGTAGTTGGAGAT
>JAVBRX010000166.1:0-15164 GCA_031547465.1 Microvirga sp.
GAGGCGGGCGCTGTCCACAGGGGTCAGGCCGCGCGTCAAACCGGCGAGGAAACCGGCGGCGTAGAGATCTCCGGCCCCGGTCGTATCCACAACCCTATCCACAGGAACGGCGGGAACCGACAGGGTTTCCTCGCGGCTCACCAGCAGCGCCCCCTGCTCGGAGCGGGTGACGACGCCGAATACGCCTTCCTGGCGCAGGGCGGCGACGGCTGTCGTTTCGTCTGCGGTTTCGAACAGGCTCTTCAACTCGCCCATATTGGCGAAGACGATATCGAGACTGCCGTCGCGGATCAGATGCAGAAATTCAGTGCGATAGCGATCGACGCAGAACGTATCCGACAGAGTGAAGGCGACTTTGCCTTCGGATTCATGGGCAATGGCCATAACCTTACGAAACGCATCCTTGGCCTGCGGCGGATCCCACAGATAACCCTCGAGATAGACGATCTCCGCCGCTGCCACCGTCGCCGGGCTGATGTCGGCCTCGGTGAGGTTCTGGCTGGCACCGAGGAAGGTGTTCATCGAGCGTTCGCCGTCCGGCGTCACCAACACGAAACAGCGCGCTGTAGTTACACCGTTCGATGACGGCGGCACGTCGTAGGCAACTTTCACCGCCTTGAGATCGTGTGCGAACAATCTGCCGCTCTCATCGTCGCGCACCTTGCCGATGAAGGCAGTCTTTGCCCCGAGCATCGCCGCTCCAACCGCCGTGTTGGCCGCCGAACCGCCGGACATGATCGTCGCCGGACCCATTTTCTCGTAAAGCGTTTCGGCCCGCGCCTCGTCAATGAGCTGCATCGCGCCCTTGATGACTTTCTGGTCGATGAGAAACGTATCGTCCGCGTGCGCAAGGACATCGACGATGGCATTGCCGACCGTCAGGACATCGATTGTTTTCTTGTACATGGAGAAACCCGAGGGATGCGGCGCAGTTTTCCCGAGAATTGCGCCGGAGAAAGGATGCTTTCGTTCTGACCGCGCAACCGTTCCCGGTCAAGCCGGAGCGACACGAATTCCGCTTTCAATTCCTTCTCTTGTCCCTTCTTTGGGGCAGGATGAAACGGGTTCAGGCCTTGAGCCGCCGCAAGCGGACATAGAACGCACCCGCGCCGCCGTGATGGGTCGCGGCCTCATCATAGCCGATCACCACGGAATGCAGTTCCGGCGCGGCCAGCCAATGTGGCGTCATGCGGCGCAGGATGCCCCGCCCCTCAAACGACGGCGGCCCGGAAAACAGCGAGCTTGCGGGTGGACCTTTGCCTGTTACCACCAGCACCAGCGAATGCCCGGCAAGCTGTGAACGGTGCAGAAAAGCATTCAAGGATGAATGTGCATCCTGCTGATAAAGCCCATGCAGGTCGATTTTCGCATCGACGCCACGCTTGCCACGCCGCAACGCCGACAGGGTTTTGCGCTCCAGCGCCTCAAGACCCGGCGAGCGTGACGACGCATAAGGCGCGAGGGCAACAGGCCGGGAATTGTTCAACACCGGTTTCATCCTGGCAGAGTTGCCATTGATGGCCGGACCTGCCGTCTCCGGTCCGAGAGGCAGCAGCGCAACGTCCGGATGAAACTGGTATTTTCGTTCCAGCGGCACGACATCACGTGCGATATAAGTCCAGAGTCTGCGTTCTTCGCGATCAAGAACGCGTTGGCCCTTACGTGGGCGCTTGTGGGGATCGCCATCCGGACTCATCGCGCCAAACTCACCGGGAAACTTTGACCGCGCGCGGTTTCAGCGCCACGAACCGCACCCTGTGCCGTGTCCGCCCAGCCAAGGTTCCAGCCTGTTGACCGGACCCCCAGTAGAAATCGCCGCGGGCCGGGCCGACGATGGCGGAACCGGTGTCGAGGGCGATCAGCAGGCGTGCCAGCGGCTCCTCGCCGTTGACGGCGGGTAGATCGCCTTCGAGCCAAACCGGCGTTCCATAGGGCCAGACAGTCCGGTCAACAGCCAGGGAGCGGCCTGGAACCATCGGCAACCCCGCTGCGCCGATGGGGCCATCCTCCGGTGCCAGTTCCCCGGCAAAGCGGAAAAATACGAAGGAGCGGTTCATCCGCATCACTGCATGGGCTTCTTCTCTATGGTCCCGCAACCAACCGAGCAAGCGTTCCAGATTCATCTCTTCGAGCGGCACCGCGCCACGTTCCACAAGAACCTTGCCGATGGCCGTATATGGCTGACCGTTCTTGCCCGCGTAAGCGACGCGAATCATCCTGCCGTCCTGCAGGCGGATGCGGGTCGACCCCTGCACCTGGACGATGAACGCCTCGCCCGGTTCACGCAGATAGACCAGCGGCACGGCCTTATCGCCGAGTACGCCATCCTCGATGGCGGCACGGTCCGGATACGGCTCCAGCCGTTCAGTTCCGTTAGCATCCCCGACCCTGCGGGCGAATTGTGCCCCTTTCGGCAGGCCGGGATGCAACTGCTCCGGATCGACTGCTACCAGATCGTCAGGTCGGGCATAAAGCGGATGCTGGAACGGACCGGTGCGCTCCAGTGCACCATCGAATTCCGGTTCATAATAGCCGGTGAGAAACCCTGGTCGTTCACCGGATGCGTCTTTGGGTACGATTTCAACCGGTATGAAATGGGTTTCGAAAAATGTTCGCGCCGCATCGCCCTCAAGCAGACCGGAGGTGTCGGCGGCCTTGCAGACATACGCCAGAGCAGCGTCACCCGGCATTTCGGCAGTGCAGAAACGCCGGAAGACAGCGAAAGCGGCTGCATGATCGTCCTGTCGCCAGCCTTTGAGATCGGCAAAGGCGAGGGGCCGCTCCACAGGTCTGTCCGGCCCGCAGGCGGTAAGCGTGGCGGCGATGCCCATGATGATAGCGACTCTTTTGATGTCCGGTTCCTGGTTCTTGTCGTTATGATTTTATGTTACGTTCTGCCGCCCGGAGAAGCAGCAGAATCCGATCAGTCGGATTCCGTTTCGGCAAGAATCCAGTTCGGATCGTTACTGCCGAGATTGCGCGAGAACGTCCAACGGTCAGTAACTTCCGCCACCTCGCCCGGATGGCCGTCGACAACTGCTCCGTTGGCGTCCCGGGTGACAGAAATCAGCGACGAGGCGAAATCCATGGCAATCATCGCCGTGCGGCCCTTGACCTCGACGGAGTTGAATTCGGCCTTGTCGATGGAGACGAAGGTAGTTTCCATTCGTTCGCCATTCTTTTCGCGCTGGGCGATGGCCTCGTTGAATCCGGCAAACACGTCTTTCGACAGAAACGGTTTCAGGGTCTCGCGATCACCGGCAGCAAAGGCATTGACGATCATCTCGTAAGCCGCCTTGGCGCCTTCGCGGAAACCGTTGGCGTCGAAATCCGGCTCAATGCGGATAATGGCATCAAGACCGTTGGCAACGGTCGAACCCGGCTCGGCAATACCCTTCCAGCGGTCTGCCTCCGGTTCCGGATCGTATTCGCGCTCCGAATCCGGAGCATTGGCTTTGCCGTTCAGCGGCTTGGGGTCCGGTCGCGAGACCGGCTCGACAGGTGGACGTTCATGCCCTGTCTTGGTGCCGAGCACCGTCCATAACCGCCAAGCGACGAACACCGCGAGACCAAAGAAAATCAGGGTCATATATTGATTCAAGGTCTGTTCCATCTCATTCCGGTCGTTCCGCACCGCTTCCTGTCCGAAAACACGAAGGGAGGCCGTTTGCGCCGCTCACCCGGATAATGCCAAACGCACGCTTTCATCCAGATATGGGAACTCTCCATACTGCTATCCAGTTTTAAGCTGTTATAAACCTTCCCGGCAAGCAGGTTTTTATGAATCACGCACCATGGATACGGATCATTTAACCCAGCCCGGCGTTCGTACAAAGGCACGATGCCGCGGGATAATCCGAGAGTGGGTTTTTCAGCAGCGTAAACAATGACGAGCGTTTATCGCCATTCCGATCCGCGCAATCTGCGTTTCGGTCTTTTGACAGGAATGCAACGTCTTTCCGTTTTGTAACCTTGTCGTTGGAAAAGAACCATGTTAGCGCGCAATATCAAGGATTTTTCTGCGCCTGATTCGGCGCGTGTTTTCATTATCTGGAGCTTCCCATGGCCGAATCCGCCTCCAACGGTTCATCCACTAACGGCAACGCCGCTCCCTCGCTGAATGTTCTGGTGCAATACGTCAAGGATCTCTCCTTCGAGAATCCGAACGCGCCGCGCTCATTGCAGCCACAGGAAAAGACCCCGCAGATCGGCCTGCAGATCAATGTTACGCCGAAGAAAATCGGCGAGCATGAATTTGAAGTTGAAATATCGCTTCAGGGCGATGCCAAGGTCGATGAAAATGTGCTGTTCGCTTTCGATCTGACCTATTGCGGTATTTTCCGCATTCAGAACGTGCCGCAGGATCAGCTGCCGCCGGTTCTCATGATCGAATGCCCGCGCCTGCTGTTCCCATTTGCCCGTCAGATCATCAGCGAGACGGTGCGCGATGGCGGCTTCCCGCCGTTCAATATCGATCCGATTGATTTTGTCGCCCTTTACCGTCAGAAGGCCGCCGAGTTGCAGGCGCAAGCTCAAGCGCAGGGCCAAGAACAAGAGCAGGATAAAACAGCAGAGAAAAAACCTTCCAAGAAGAAGTCCTGATTCTACTGGCAGTTTGTTTCAAACTGGTTATATATTTCAAGTATAACCGGCGGTTTTACCGCCGGTTTCATTTTGAATACAAATGAATATGATATTCTATTCTCTAAGATAGCTTCGCCATAACGCCTTCTCGCCTAGTCTAGCGATGAATTGGCGATGATTTTCCCGTTCCGCGTCGCTGAGCCGAAAGCGACCATCATCCTGGCGATTGCGGCGGATAACCGGTGCCTGCATGCCCGGCATATTGCTCACCGGTCCGGAGCCGAGGCCGAAATTCGCCTGCTTGCCGCCAATCAGTTCGATATAGACCTCGGCAAGGATTTCCGAATCGAGCAATGCGCCATGTTTGGTGCGTTTCGATGTATCGATGCCGTAGCGGTTGGCTAGCGCATCAAGATTGTTCTGCTGGCCCGGATGCTTACGGCGCGCAAGCGCAAGCGTATCGACGACCCTCTCCATGGAGAGCGGTGCAATGCCAAGGCGGGAGAATTCGGCATTGATGAAACCAATATCGAATGCCGCGTTGTGGATCACCAGCCGGTCGTCGCCGAGAAAGGCGGAAAAATCGGCGGCGATGACGGCGAAGACAGGTTTGTCCTTCAAAAACTCATCCGACAGGCCATGCACCCGGAAGGCATCAGGCGGCATTTGCCGTTCAGGATTGATGTAGACCTGATAGGTCTTGCCAGTCGGGATATGGTTGAACAGCTCGACGCAACCGATTTCGACGATGCGGTCGCCATTGGCCGGGTCGATTCCGGTGGTTTCCGTATCGAGAACGATTTCGCGGATCATGCCCTGTCCTTCGTTGGCGAGAAGGCTGGTTTAACCGGCGTTCCTCAATTAGAAAATGTCCTGCTGCCGGTTTTCCATAACGCCTTCGGTTCCGACGTTCAATTCATCGCTGGTTATCGACCTGTCAGTTATCGGCCTGCAAGGCAGCGGATCAATCCTTCGACCTGACGGCGCGCCGCTTCAAAGCCGTGCTGTGTGTCGATGATGAAATGAGCATGGCGGCGCTTGTCCGCATCCGGCCATTGCCGGGCGAGAATTGCCGTCAGTTTTTCCTCGTTCATATCGGGCCGAGCGAGGGCGCGCTGGCGCTGGATGATGGCAGGAGCACTGACGACAGCGATAGCGCGGCAGCGTTTTTCCGCGCCGATTTCAAAGAGCAGCGGGATATCGAGCACGGCAAGCGGTGTGCAGTTTGCATGGAGAGCGGCAAGAAACCGCTCTTCTTCTCGCCGCACCAGCGGATGAACGATCGCCTCCAACATGGCAAAACGCTCCGCCGAGCCGAACACGGCAGCAGCGAGCAGGGTGCGATCAATGCAACCATCGCGCGAAGTTCCGGGAAAGACGGTTTCGATCAGGGTGGCGGCTTCACCGGCATAAAGCCGATGCACCGTGGCATCGGCATCGTGCACCGGCACACCCATTTGCCGGAACATCTGCGCGGTTGCCGATTTCCCCATGGCGATGGAGCCGGTCAGGCCGAGGACGAAGGTCATCGCCGTACCGCTTTCATCGCCAGATCAGCTTCGATCAACCGCCGTAAATCATTCGTGACCTGCGGCACTTTTCCGAACCAGCGAGCAAAACCGGGAACGGCCTGATGCAGCAGCATACCGAGGCCATCGACACAACGCAGATGATAAAGTTCCGCTTCGCGCAGCAGCGGCGTCGTCAGCGGCACATAGACGATATCGGCAGCGATGGCGGTTTTCTTGGCGGTATTAAGACGCAGATCGAGCGGTGGCTGTCCGGCCATGCCGAGTGACGTGGTGTTGACGATCAGATCGGCTCCGGCGACGGCTGCCTGCGCATTCCGCCAATCGAGAGTTTCTATCCGGGCCGGGTTTATTGCCCGCAGATCCTCGGCACGGGAACGGGTGCGATTGGCGACGAAGATCGTCGCCGTGGTTTTGCCGCTCAGGCCCGCAATGACGGCACGCGCCGCGCCACCGGCACCGAGAACGAGAACGGTTTTGACGCTGTCGTGCCAGCCCGCATTGAGCGTCGCATCGAGATTGGCGATAAAACCGGCGGCATCGGTGTTGTCACCAATAAGCACGCCGTCTTCAAAATACAGGGTATTGATCGCGCCGATGGTTGCCGCCGTTGTTGTCAACCGGCCCAAAGTGTCGACGATGCGGCAGGTTTCCTCCTTTAGGGGCAGCGTAACGTTGCCGCCTTTATATCCCTGGTCTGCCAGGCTGTGCAGGAACGGTTCCAGGGCTTCCGGTGCAATATCCACAGCTTCGTAACGTCCGGGCAGGGCGAAGGATTTCAGCCAGTAGCCATGGATCATCGGCGAGCGGGAATGCGCCACCGGATGGCCGATCACGAAGGCTTTTGCAACGGCATCAATCATGAGTCGCGACCCTGATTTTTCAAAACACGAGCAAACCGAGTTCCCGCAGACTGGCGAGAACCTGCCGCATCGGCAAGCCAAGAATAGTCGAATGATCGCCTTCGATACTTTCGAACAGGTGAATGCCGGCATGTTCGATCTGGTAGCCGCCAGGACTTTGCAGCGCCTGATCGCCCGCAACGGTTAGATAATACTCAAGCGCCCGGTTCGATAATGAGCGCATGGAAAGCCGTGCCGTGCCAAGGCCTTCCGCCCGGACAATGCCGTCACGGATAATGCAATAGGCAGAATGCAACTGATGGCGACGGCCCGTCAGGGCGCAGAGCTGCGCGAAGGCAGCATTGCGGTCATTCGGCTTGTGAAAGGTCGTGCCATCAAAATCCAGCGTCTGGTCAGCACTGAGAATGAAACGACCAGGAAAACGCTTCGAAACGTCACACCCTTTTTCACGCGCCAGCTGACGGGCGACATCGCTCGGAGAAGCACCGCGCATCAGGGCCGCGGTTTCAACCTGCCGTTCATTGATGGATGCCGGTTGGATATCAATGAACAGACCGGCGCCGAGCAGCAGATCGCGTCGCGCCCGACTGTTTGATGCCAGTACGAGCGGTTCGCTGCCGCGCCAGAAGGTCCACCGGTCATTCACCGTGGTTCTCCTTCTATTTTCATTTGGTGGTCACGGTACAGGTCAAGAATGGCGGCAGCGGTTTCTTCGATCGAGCGGCGGCTGACATCAATTACCGGCCAGCCTTGGCGCGCGAACAGGCGGCGTGAGGCGAGCAGTTCCTCAGCCACCGCATCACGATCTGTATAGGTGGTGCCATCCGCCGCATTGAGGCTGAGCAGGCGATTCTGCCGGATCTGCACGATACGATCAGGGCTGGCGATCAGGCCGACGATTAATGGATTTTTGGCCTGCAACAATTCGTCAGGCGGTGGAATACCGGGAACGAGCGGAATATTGGCGGTCTTCAAACCACGATTGGCGATATAGATCGCCGTCGGCGTCTTCGATGTGCGACTGACGCCGACCAGAATGATATCAGCCTGATCGAGACCAGCGGCGATCTGCCCGTCGTCATGCATCAGTGTGTAATTCACCGCGTCGATTCGCTGGAAATACTCGGCATTGAGAATATGTTGCGCTCCGGGACGGGTATGCGAAGCGGCGCCGAGATACGAATGCATGAGCTGATGCACGGGAGCCAATACCGACAGGCATGGCGCGCCAATCTTGCGGCAAGCGGCTTCCAGACGGTTCGCCAATTCATCGTCGACCAGAGTATAGAGAACGATGCCCGGATGGGCTTCGATGGATGCCACCGCTCGTTGTAATTGCGCATCCGAACGAACCAGAGAATAGACATGTTCAATGGCCATGATCGTTTCATATTGTGCCGTGACGGCGCGACCGACGGTAATCAGTGTTTCGCCGGTAGAATCGGAAACGAGATGGAGATGAAACTGGTTACGGTTCATGATGTCTCGCTTTGCTCACACTTGCCGGATTTGCAACGACTTTCGAGGCCGCAGGATTGAAAAATGCCTTGTTTTTCAATTCTTCAATCCGGGTATAGAGCGTTGAGAGATGTGGATAAGATTAGGTCGGAAAGCTATCTCCGCCGAGAGGTGGTTGATAACCCGTTTTTTCATCAACAGGGCTAATGGCTGAGGATAGACTCAGAAAGCGTCATGGTTGATTCCGGGATGAGTGGGGATGAATGCCGGATGGATAATCCGGAAACGCTTTAACCACCTTTTCATATTAAACTTTTATTAACCATGGCATGGTGAGCGACCCCTGAGATCAATCCGAAAAAAAGCTTGCAGAATGTGCATCATCTGTGGATGGTCTTGTCCGAATGCGTTTCACGGTCCAAGAGAAACAGCAAAGATTCAATATATAAATATATCTTTATTAAGAGGTACCCGTGACAGTTCCAACTTCCAAGGCAATTCTGTCGGTTCTTTCAGGGCAACCAGTCTGGCCACCGCCAATCTGGATCATGCGTCAGGCCGGACGGTATCTTCCAGAATACCGGCAAGTACGGGCAAGTGTGCCAACTTTTCTCGATCTGTGCTATCGCCCGGATCTTGCAGCGGAAGTGACGTTGCAGCCAATCAGACGTTTCGGTTTTGATGCAGCCATTCTGTTTTCCGATATTCTCGTCGTTCCTCATGCCCTTGGACAGGACGTAAAATTTACCGAAGGCGAAGGACCGAAGCTCGATCCGATCACCTCTATAGTCGATTTGACAAGACTTACCGACGAATTGCCTCTGGAACGCTTGAATCCGGTATTTGAAACCCTTGACCGGTTAAAAACCGCCTTACCGAAGGAAACCACGCTTCTCGGTTTCTGTGGCGCACCATGGACAGTGGCAAGCTATATGATCGCTGGCAAGGGTACACCGGACCAAGCTCCTGCACGGCTTGTTGCTTATCGTGATCCGGATTTCATGCAGGCATTGATCAATCGACTTGTCGAAGCCTCATGCGCCTATCTTATCCGGCAGATTGATGCCGGCGCGGAAGCTGTGCAGATTTTTGAAAGTTTTGGAGCAGCGTTGCCGCCAGTTCTATTCGAACGATTATCGTTTGAACCATTGCAACGATTGACAGTGATGCTCAAGGCGGCGCGACCTAAGGCAAAGACGATTGTTTTCGTACGTGGTGGCGCGGCGCATTTGCGACGTTTAGCCGAGAACGGTGTTGGCGATGCGCTTGCCATCGACTGGAGCGCCGATCTTTCCACAGTGTTGACGGAAATTCCGCAAACAATCGCAACCCAGGGCAATCTCGACCCGTTGGCGTTGGCCGCGGGCGGGCAGGCACTGGATAACGGTATAGATGCGGTATTGAAGACCGCGAAAGGCAGGCCGCATATTTTCAATCTCGGTCATGGCATCATTCCGCAAACGCCGATCGAGAATGTTGAGCGGTTGATCCAGCGGGTCAGGAACGGTTAAGGGGCGGGTATGCTGGTCGATTACTATCTCTGGCTGAAGGCATTTCACATCATCGCCGTCATTTCGTGGATGGCGGGAATGCTCTATCTGCCGCGCCTGTTTGTCTATCATTGCGATGCGCCGAAAGGCTCGCCACAATCGGAAACCTTCAAGGTGATGGAGCGGCGTTTGTTGCGCTACATCACCAATCCGGCAATGGTGGTGTCATGGGTGCTTGGGCTGATTATTGCCTGGCAGATGGATTTCCTGATGTCCGGCTGGTTCCACGTCAAAGTACTGCTCGCCATTCTGCTGTCCGGTGTGCATGGACTGCTGGCGCGCTGGGTGCGGATGTTTGCGAACGATACCAACCGGTATCCGGCCAAGGTCTTTCGTATCGTCAATGAAATTCCGACGCTGCTCATGATTGGCATCGTTATTTTCGTGGTGGTAAAGCCGTTCTGATTTTTGTTTGTTGCGTCTGGTGAAACGGTGTAAAATGATCCCTCGTCGGATCTGAAACAGCTAAAAACGTTTAGTCGATTCCAAAGACTCACGGGTTCCTGCTACGTTTCGCTTGTGATTCGTCGGGAAAGGCGATATTTACCCGGTCCTCTTTCCAAGAGAATCTCTCTTCAAGAGAATCCCCCTCATCAAGAGATGTGCAAGGCACCCGGCCTGACCGAACGAACGGCCTGCACTTTCCAAGTGCAACTCCTCGCCAACACATCTGCCGTCCTTTCTTTTGAACTTCGCCTCCCTTGCAGCTTCCGGTCGTTCGCCGGGACATTTTTCACTGACATTGCAAAGAGTACCTCCCGATGCGGGAAATCAAACTACAAGATCTGAAAATCAAATCGCCGACTGAATTACTCACGTTTGCCGAAGAGCTGGAGGTTGAAAACGCCAGCACCATGCGCAAGCAGGAGTTGATGTTTGCCATTCTCAAGCAGCTTGCTTCGAAAGAGGTCGAAATTATCGGCGCCGGAGTAGTCGAGGTGTTGCAGGATGGCTTCGGTTTTCTGCGTTCGCCCGACTCGAATTACCTCGCTGGGCCGGACGATATCTATATCTCGCCGTCGCAGATTCGCCGCCTTGGCCTGCGCACCGGCGACACGGTGGAAGGGCCGATACGCGGACCAAAGGAAGGCGAACGTTATTTCGCGCTTCTCAAGGTCAACACCATTAATTTCGAAGATCCGGAAAAGATCCGCCACAAGATCCATTTCGACAACCTGACGCCGCTGTTTCCAGACGAGCGGTTGCGGCTTGAAATCGAAGATCCGACAAAGAAGGATTTCTCCTCGCGAGTGATCGATATCGTGTCGCCGATCGGCAAGGGCCAGCGCGCCCTGATCGTCGCGCCGCCGCGCACCGGTAAGACGGTGTTGTTGCAGAACATCGCCCGCTCGATCACCACTAACCATCCGGAATGTTATCTGATCGTGCTGCTGATCGAAGAGCGCCCGGACGAAGTCACCGACATGCAACGCTCTGTGAAGGGCGAGGTCGTATCCTCGACCTTCGACGAACCGGCGACACGCCACGTCCAGGTGGCGGAGATGGTGATCGAGAAGGCCAAGCGTCTGGTCGAACATGGTCGCGATGTAGTGATCCTGCTCGATTCGATCACCCGCTTGGGCCGCGCCTACAACACCGTCGTGCCGTCGTCCGGCAAGGTGCTGACCGGCGGTGTCGATGCCAACGCCCTGCAACGTCCGAAGCGGTTCTTCGGCGCGGCGCGCAATATCGAGGAAGGCGGCTCGCTGACCATCATCGCCACGGCGCTGATCGATACCGGTTCGCGCATGGACGAAGTGATCTTCGAAGAGTTCAAGGGCACCGGCAACTCGGAAATCATCCTTGATCGCAAGGTGTCCGACAAGCGCACCTTCCCGGCCATCGACATCACCCGCTCCGGCACTCGTAAGGAAGAGCTGCTGGTGCCGTCGGATACGCTGAAGAAGATGTATGTGCTGCGCCGCATCCTCAACCCGATGGGCACAGTGGACGCCATCGAGTTCCTGCTCGACAAGCTGCGTCAGACCAAGACCAACGGCGATTTCTTCGAATCCATGAATACCTGATGAAGCGGGCTGCCCGGCCCGCCCGGTTTCGCGCCCGGCCTCCGGTAACGGAGTGCCGGGTGTTGTCTTTTCAGGGCAGTTGACAGGGTCTGTCCTGTCCCGGCAGGGTAAGCGATCAGTACAAGATGCTCTGCTTTGAACGGGAGCCAGAATGATGACGGTTTCCTCCGACGACACGATTTTCGCTCCGGCGAGCGGTCATGGCCGGGCGGCGATCTGTGTCATCCGTATCAGCGGTAGGAAAAGTCGATTCATCCTCGAAACAATTGCCGCTCCGCTCGGCAATCCACGCTCGCTGGTGTTTCGCCGCCTGCGTGATCCGCAAACCGGGGAGGTCCTCGATGAGGGGATGGCGGTGTGGTTTCCTGGCCCGAAAACTTTTACCGGCGAGGATCAGGCGGAACTGCATATCCATGGCGGGCTGGCAGTGCGTACTGGGGTGTTGAAGGCACTTGCCGCTGTTTCCGGCTGTCGCCCGGCCGAGCCGGGTGAGTTCACCCGCCGGGCGTTTCTCAACGGGCGAATGGATCTGTCGCAGGTCGAAGGTCTGGCGGATCTGATCGATTCGGAGACGGAACGGCAGCGCAAACAGGCGCTCGGGCAACTGGGCGGGCGGTTGCGCGAGCAGATGGAGATCTGGCGCGACGGATTGTTGTCGGCACAGGCGCTGCTGGAAGCGGCGCTCGATTTTGCCGATGAGGGCGATGTACCGCAGACATTGGAGGCGGAAGCCAGGGGCATCGTCGCCAATCTGTTGCCAGCGATGGATGCTGCCCTGACTGACCGGCGCGGCGAACGGCTGCGCGACGGGTTGACGGTGGTGCTCGCCGGGCCGCCGAATGCCGGGAAATCCACCTTGCTCAATGCGCTGACAAAACGCGACGTGGCGATTGTCTCGCCGGTTGCAGGAACGACGCGGGATATTATCGAGGTGCATTGCGACCTTGCCGGGCTGCCGGTGACGCTGGTCGATACGGCGGGTCTGCGTGACAGCACCGATCCCATTGAGCAGGAAGGGGTGCTGCGGGCACGAGCACGAGCCGCGGCTGCCGATGTGGTGTTGTGGCTCATGGCTCCCGATGGGGCGGGGCCGAATGACGACCTTGCCGGCGAAATGCGGACGATTGTCGTTGCTACCATGGCCGATAAAAATGAAGGGTCGAAGCAACCTGCGGCGGATGTTTCTCTGTCGGCAAAAACCGGGTTCGGCATGGAGCGATTACTCGATCTCTTGAAAGAGAAAGCCGCTGAACTGCTCGGTGAAGCTGACAGCGTGTTGACGCGGGAGCGCCATCGTCAGTTGGTGGCGCAGGCCTGCAAGGCTTTGCAGTGTGGGTTGATGATGTTGGAGAACGGTGGATCGACCGAACTGGCGGCGGAGGATATTCGCCAAGCTGTCCGGGCCATCGGTGCGATTACCGGACGGATTGATGTCGAAGAAGTTCTGGATCGGCTGTTTTCATCGTTCTGCATCGGCAAATGACAGGTATGCGCGGTGTCGCGCGGTATGAAACCGGTCAGGGTGTTTCACGTGAAACATCGCTAGAGCATGATGCGTTATACGGAAGCGTTCCGGATGTTTGGAACAATGCCCTCACCGCAAATGGTTCTTGTTTTTTGTCTTTGAAAAACCGGTTTTTTTCGGAAAGGCAGTTGTGATAAAGGGCAGGGCTTCAGTCAGGGATCGAGAGCCAGCGAATGCCGGTAAAGTATGATGTGATCGTGATCGGTGGCGGCCATGCCGGAACGGAAGCTGCGGCTGCGGCGGCGCGCATGGGGGCGCGCACGGCTTTGATAACGCACCGCTTCGAGACCATTGGCGCGATGTCCTGCAACCCCGCCATCGGCGGCCTCGGCAAGGGGCATCTGGTGCGCGAGATTGATGCCCTCGACGGTTTGATGGGCCGGGTTGCCGACCGGGCGGGTATCCAGTTCCGTGTCCTCAATCGGCGCAAGGGGCCAGCGGTGCGCGGCCCACGCACTCAGGCCGACCGCAAACTTTATGCGAAAACTATGCAGGCGGAAATCTGCGCTATCGCCAATCTCGATATCATCCTCGGCGAAGCCGACGATATCGCCATCGATAAGGGCCGCGCGAGCGGCGTTTCCCTGACAAATGGCGAACGATTCGGAGCCGGATCGGTTATTTTGACTACCGGAACCTTTCTGCGTGGGTTGATCCATATCGGTGAGGAGAAAATCGCTGCCGGACGGGTCGGGGAAACCCCGGCCCTGGGGCTTTCCGCTACACTGGAACGGCTCGGCTTTGCCCTTGGGCGGTTGAAAACCGGCACTCCGGCGCGGCTCGATGGCCGCAGCATCGATTGGGCGGCTGTCGGGCGGCAGGGACCGGATGACGATCCGATCCCGTTTTCCAGCCTGACGACAACGATTACCACGCCACAGGTCGATTGCGGCGTGACGCGCACCACCGGGGCGACACATGCCATCATCCGTGCCAACCTGCACCGTGCACCGATGTATTCCGGCGATATTCTGAGCCGTGGGCCGCGCTATTGCCCATCCATTGAGGATAAGGTGGTGCGGTTTGCCGACCGCGACAGTCACCAGATTTTTCTCGAACCGGAAGGACTGGACGATCCGCTGATCTACCCGAACGGAATTTCGACCTCGCTGCCGCGCGATGTGCAACAGGCATTGATCGAGACCATTCCCGGTCTGGAAAAGGCGATCATGGCGAACAACGGCGTGGTTACGGAGGAAATGCGGAATCTCGCCGGTCTGCTCCGTGTGCAATACGTGTTCTACTTCCCGGATTCACAGGACGTCGTGATCGCGGGCCCCGCCGAGGGCTGGATGCCGGGACCGGAAGGAATGAACGTCGGTTTAACCTCGCTGGCCCCGGTTTGCCAACTGGAAGATCTGGTCGTCGCCCTCCGCGCGTTCGGACCGGAAGGCAAGAACGCTCCCGTCATCGGCTGCTCGATCGACCCGACGGAAGAAGGGCTTGCCCGGATGCAGGAATTCCTCAACAATTTCGGGGGTCAGGACGGTCCCGGCCGCGCCCAGGCTCTGGTCAGCGGAATCCGTTCGAGCCTCGGCAACCAGACCGTCCGCGTCGACGGTATTTCGCCTCGCACCAAGGCCGCCCAAACCCTCGTTTCGGCCGACTTCCGTATGAAATTGATCGGG
>JAVBRX010000020.1:0-2784 GCA_031547465.1 Microvirga sp.
GCCCGACTTTATACGGAAATGGTGACGGTTGGGGCAGTTATTCACGGCAACCGTGAGCGGCTTTTAGGATTTTCCGATGCCGAGCATCCGGTGGCGGTGCAGCTTGGCGGTTCCGATCCGAAGCAACTGGCCGAGGCGGCAAAAATCGTCGCCGATTTCGGCTATGATGAGATCAACCTCAATGTCGGTTGCCCGTCGGATCGGGTGCAGAATGGCAGTTTCGGTGCCTGTCTGATGCGCGAACCGGGGCTTGTAGGCGAAGGTGTGGCGGCGATGAAGGCGGCGGTGCGGGTGCCTGTCACCGTCAAATGCCGCATCGGCGTCGATGAGCAGGATACGGAAACGGCACTCGATGCCTTGGCCGATTGCGCCATTGCCGCAGGAGCGGAGGCGCTCGTCGTCCATGCCCGCAAAGCCTGGCTGCAAGGACTGTCGCCGCGTGAGAACCGCGATATTCCGCCCCTCGATTACCCTCGCGTCTACCGCCTGAAACAGCGCCTGCCGCATGTGCCGGTGGCGATCAACGGCGGCATCGCGACGATTGACGAGGCGAAGGAGCATCTGCGCCATGTCGATGGTATCATGCTCGGGCGGGCTGCCTATCAGGATCCGGCGCTGCTGCTGCGGGTCGATCCCGATCTCTTCGGAACGCCAGCGCCCTGTGCCGACGGTTTAGAGGCATTGGAAGCGTTCGAGCCGTATATAGCCGCGCGGCTGGGCGAGGGCGTCCGTCTGCATGACATGACGCGGCATATCCTCGGCCTGTTCAACGGCTTGAAGGGGGCGCGTGCCTTTCGCCGCCATATCGCCACTAAGGCGGTCAATCCAGGGGCCGGGATCGGGGTGCTGCGCGAAGCCGCAGCTTTCGTGTCGCGTGGAGAAACGCTTGCGCGGGAAGGTGCCGGTGAAACCGTGCAAGCGGCTGAACCGGTTGCATGAGCGGGCTGTGAAAATACCACTTGCAACCGGATGGCCGATGCAACACAGAACCGAAGCTTTCCCCAACTACTGCGGTTTTGAGTCCGTGCGATGTTATTCGGCATTCCCTATACTGAACTGATCTGGATCGCTGTCGTTCTTTTGATGGCTGGCGCAGTGACGGGGCTGCTCGCCGGCGTGTTCGGCGTCGGCGGTGGCACGATTATCGTTCCCGTTCTGAACGAATTGTTCAAACTGCTCGGTGTGCCGAGTGAGATGCTGATGCCGCTTTGTGTTGGCACGTCCCTGGCGGTTATCTTGCCGACTTCGATCCGCTCGTTCCGCACGCATTTCTCCAAGGGCGCGGTCGATATGGCAATCCTGCGCGCTTGGGCTTTGCCGATCATGGTCGGGGTCGCCATCGGCGCGCTTATTGCACGCTATGCGCCGGAAGGGGTGTTCAAGGGCGTGTTCATGGTCGTCGTCTCGCTGATCGCGCTACGCCTGCTGTTCGGCAGGGATACGTGGCGGCTCGGGGACGATCTGCCGAAGGGGCCGCTGATGTCCGCGTTCGGTGGCATGATCGGCCTGTTGTCGTCGTTAATGGGCATCGGCGGCGGTCAGTTGTGCAATCTGGTGATGACGCTTTACAATCGCCCGATCCATCAGGCGGTTGCCACCTCATCAGGGGTCGGTACGCTGATCGCTATTCCCGGAACCATCGGCTACATCATCAGCGGCTGGAACAGCGGGGCGCAATATCCGGATGTCGCGGCCCTGCAATTCCCGGTGGCACTGGGTTTTGTCTCGCTGCTCGGTTTCATCCTGTTCGTGCCGGCAACGGTTTATACCGCGCCCATCGGCGCACGTCTGGCGCATACCTTATCGAAACGAGCGCTGGAAATCTCGTTCGGCATCTTCCTGCTTCTGGTCAGCGCCCGGTTCTTCTGGGATCTACTCTGAGGCGGATCGAGCCAGCACGCCTTTCCAGCGGAGGATCAGGCGGTCGCCATGGATCTCGTAGGACGACAGCCGGTCGAGGAACGAGCGCCCGAGCAGATTCTCGTGCAGACTTCCCGGTTTAGCGACCATGGCGGGAACATCAGTCTCGGTGATCGGCCCGATTGTCAGCAATTTCAACACGATCGGCGCGGATGAGGTCGTGCCGTTCGCTGTGCGCGTACGAATGGTATAATCCTCCGGAGCAACGATAAAGCCCATCGCCTTTGCGTTTTCCGCCGTCAGCACCACGGTGCTGGCTCCAGTATCGAAGAGGAAGGATTGCGCTTGTCCGTTCACTTCGGCATCGACGAAAAATCCACCATCATTCGTCTGGGTAATAACCATTTCCCCAGGACTGCGGACAAAGGCACGGCCCGGCTTGATATCGCCCATGATGCGTTGCGCGATGGTCTCGATCTCGCCGCGGAACGAATAGGCGGCCAGTACACCGACGAAAAGCGAAATCCAGAGTGCCATCCCCTTTGCCAGTTTGCCCAATTGTCCACTCAGCGTGGTGCCGGGAAGCCCCGAATAAAAAAATCTGGCTCCCACGGTTATGACCAGAACCGTGAGAAAGGCGGCGTAGGCGACCTTGTCTGACGAATACCCGGCAATCGTACCGCCCTCCGTCGAGAACAGAATCAGGGCGAGGAGAACGGTAGCGATGATGGCGATGGCGATGGGATAACGATACTTCATGAGATGCTTCGCTATGACCTGATGGTAAAGACGTCTTCAAAGAATAGCATCATGCCGGAGAACGGTCTTTGCTCTTGCCATGACGCCTAGCCAATTCCGCTATGCGACGCAATCGCTCCGGCTCTGTGAGCGACGGCCAGATGGCGATTTCTTGCGCTGTACGTC
>JAVBRX010000107.1:0-7900 GCA_031547465.1 Microvirga sp.
CAGGCGGATGCGCCGCTGGAAGATGCCCTTGCCCTGATGCTGCGCGAGCGCATGACCGGCGAAAAGCCGCCACCGTCTTCCGGGCGGATTGTCGATCTATGGCGGGACGAGATCGAAACCCGGGCCGGGCGGCAACTTGACCTGATGGCTGCGGCCGTCACCGATCAGGGTGGTTTCGCCAGGGCGGCACGCAAGCTGTTGCAGGAATTTGCCTTCATCGCCGATGACGACCCTGGAGCCGATGAAGCGGAAAACGAGGCGGGAGCCGAGCCGGAAGCCGATCCACAGGGCATGGATGATTCTCAGGAAGAAGGCCGTGGCGAGGCCCAGGCTTCGGAAGAGGGGATCGAGGATGCCGAGGAAAGTCCGCCCGAGGAAGGGGCGGAATCCGCTGGCGATGATGCGGAGAGCGATGACCCAGGCGAGAGCGATCTGCCTGCTGATGCCTTTCGCCCGCCGGTGCGGGGAGCGGACAGGGCGACCGCTTACAAGGTTTACACCACGGTGTTCGACGAGACGGTGACGGCGGAGGATCTGTGCGATGCCGAGGAGTTGACGCGGCTGCGCGGTTTTCTCGATAAACAGCTCGAACATCTGCAAGGCGTGGTTGCCCGGCTTGCCAACCGCCTGCAACGCCGCCTGCTGGCGAAACAAAACCGCTCTTGGGAGTTCGATCTCGAAGAAGGGGCGCTCGATCCGGCGCGGCTGACGCGCATCGTTATCGACCCGTTCCAGCCGCTGTCGTTCAAACAGGAGCAGGATACCGATTTTCGCGATACGGTGGTGACGCTGCTCATCGACAATTCCGGTTCGATGCGCGGGCGTCCGATCACCGTTGCAGCGACCTGCGCCGACATTCTAGCCCGGACATTGGAACGCTGTGGTGTGAAGACCGAGATTCTCGGGTTCACCACCCGCGCCTGGAAGGGTGGACATGCGCGGGAGCAGTGGCTCAAAGCCGATAAGCCGCAAAATCCTGGCCGCCTCAACGATCTGCGCCATATTATCTACAAATCCGCCGACATGCCGTGGCGCAGGGCGCGGATCAATCTCGGCCTGATGATGCGCGAAGGATTGCTGAAGGAGAACATCGATGGTGAGGCGCTCAACTGGGCGCATCAGCGGCTCTTGGCGCGGCCCGAACAGCGGCGCATCCTGATGGTGATCTCCGATGGCGCGCCGGTGGACGA
The DNA here is from genome assembly GCA_031547465.1 of Microvirga sp. GTDB lineage: Bacteria > Pseudomonadota > Alphaproteobacteria > Rhizobiales > Beijerinckiaceae > Hohaiivirga. The sequence continues at coordinate 1,191 of JAVBRX010000107.1, forward strand.
TTCCACCCTGTCGGTCAATCACGGAAATCTGCTCGAACAGCATCTGCGCCAGGTGATCGAGGATATTGAAACCCGCTCACCTGTCGAACTGATCGCTATCGGTATCGGCCATGACGTGACACGCTATTACCGCCGTGCCGTGACGATTGTCGATGCCGAGGAACTGGGCGGAGCGATGACGGATGAACTCGCCGCCCTGTTTGACGACATGCCGCCGATGGGCTGGAGCAGGCGGCGAGCGGGATAATGCTCGTCAATTCATCAGGCCGTTTTGCGTGAAGTGATTGCTCCCGGCATGAGCCAAGCCAGGATCAGTCCGTAGGGTGCAAGCCACAGAATGTTGATGAGCAGTTTCACCAGATAGTCGCCGAGGGCAAGCGATGTCCAGGGTAGGTTAGCGCACTGGTCGGCGATGTCGATCTGCCCGAGCAGGCTGGAAATGTCACTGCCGATGATCGGCAATGGGCCGCAATAGAACGCGACGGAGAAGAAGATCAGCGTGTCGAGGGCGGCGGAAATGGTTGCCGAGACGAAGGGTGGTAACCACCAGACTTTCTGGTTCATCCGGGTAAAGATTGAAATATCGAGAAGCTGTGCAGCCAGAAACGCCGTGCCCGATGCGATGGCAATGCGCGGCGTGGCAAAATAGATTGACAGGGCGACTGCGACGGCAAAGCCGACATAAGCCACCTGACGCGCGCGTGTCGGGCCGAAACGGCGATTGGTCAGGTCGCTGACGAGGAAAGCAAAGGGGTAGGGCACCGCGCCCCAGGTCAGATGGTTCTCAAGATTGCCGAATTGAATCGGGTATTGCACGAGGATGTTCGATAGGACGATGATGACCATCATCGCCGTGGAGGCGATGGCGATGTCCCTCGGGGTAGCGGTTTGCCGGTCTTGCAGCATTGTCGGCGGTTCCTCGGTGCTCGCACGCAGGTGAGAATGGTTGGTCCAACGCAAAACGGGCGGCGATCAGGCCACCCGCTCGGTAGAAGCAATGCGCAATCGCGTCAGCTGGCGGCGGCGAGCTTCTTTTCCAGTTCACGCTTCAACTGACGGGCGTTCTGTGACAGGTCCATATCGGATGCCTTCATCAGGAAAGCATCCAAGCCGCCGCGATGCTCGACGGTGCGTAGTGCTGCTGCCGCAATACGCATCCGCAGGGATCGCTGCAACGCATCCGACCACAGGGACACAACGCAGAGGTTCGGCAGGAACCGGCGCTTGGTCTTACGATTCGAGTGGCTGACGAGATGTCCGCTCAGAACGGCTTTGCCGGTCAGTTCACAACGGCGCGACATGGGGCGTATCCTATTCGTACAGGACGCCCGGCCAAGCTGCGATACGGCGAGACAAGCGCCATGCGGCTTCCGGACGTCGGAATGTCCTTGATCAGAGAGAGGCAGCCTATAGGCAATATAACGCACGGCGTCAATAATCGAACGGCTAAAAATGGCCGAAACGAGCGGTTTTCGGGCGCTTCCGTTCAAAATGAGCCGGAAACACACTGAACTGCAATGTTTTCCAGCTTTTTCTGCGACCGACGGAGACTGCTGCCCCGGCAATGCGCAAACCCTTTCCCAAGTATATTCCCAAGCAACTTTCATTGAGAAAAAATCTTGTGCGAATGATTATGCCCTTGCGTCTTCACCTGACGTTCAAGCCTGCCATATTAACCTTCTTTGCGCATGGTAGCGAATTCTGAAACGTGATTCGCACGGATGGCGGATCGAAGAATCGTTGAGAGACAAAGAATATGGCGAAGGCCGGAATCGATAGGTTTGCAGGGTTCTTTCTCGGGTTGCTGGCGTTCGTTGCGAGTACGGCGACAGTGCGGGCCGAGTCGCTATCGGTGGAGTACAATCTGTCTCTTGCATCGATTTCCATAGGAAAAGCCAAACTTTTTGCCGAAATCGGCAGCAGACAGTACAAGGCGGAGGCCAGTCTCAAACTGACGGGGCTGGTTGGGATATTCGTCGATGGGAAAGGCGCTGCCTCCGCCAGTGGAACCCTCAGCTCCGGTGTTATCAGTCCGGACACCTTTTCCGTCCGTGCCAGGACGGATTCTAATGAGCGGGTCATCCGCATGAGCATGGCGCGTGGCAATGCTGCTGCAATCGACATCACGCCGCCGCTGGAGACGCATCCTGACCGGGTTCCGGTGCAATCCGAGCATAAACGCGGCGTGATTGATCCGCTCAGCACCGTTCTGGTTCCCGTTCAGGCAAATCGGCAACCGCTCGATCCGGAAAATTGTAATCGTACGATCCCGGTGTTCGATGGCGGATCTCGGCTCAATATCGTCATGAGCTACAGCCGGATGGAAACCCTGAAGGTCAAGGGTTACGATTCCGGTCAGGCGCTGGTGTGCGCAATTCGTTACGTGCCGGTCTCCGGACATCGCCCTGGTCGTCCGAATGTCCGTTATATGGTGGACAACAAGGAAATGTGGATTTGGCTTGCGCCGGTATCGGGAACGAACGTTCTGGCACCGTTGCGGGCGCAGGTGCAGACGAAATACGGCTATGCCATTGCCCAGGCGGTTAAATGGAAAAACGGTGGTGGGAACTGATAATCGGCTGTTTGGTGAACGGTTTTCTGTCGTTGCCTGAAAAATAACCTTTGAGGAAAGGGGATTATCCGCTACGGGGCCGTATCGGAGCGGGCGAAAGCATGCTTTTGATGCCGCATTCGCCGCCGGGACCAAACGTTAAACCGTTCCTTGCCTTTATAAGCCTCTTTCCTGTAACCTGCTGATATATTGGAAACATTTTCTGAGTATCCTGAGTGGTTCCGAAGTGTCTCCGGTGTGGACGATTATTGAACGACGCTCAATGGTTCGCCGATTCCTTCCTCCCAATTTACGCGCCCGGGGCGTCACGGCGGTTCTCGGCCCAACCAATACGGGTAAGACGCACCTTGCCATCGAACGGATGCTGGGGCACGATTCCGGGATGATCGGCCTGCCGCTGCGGCTTCTGGCGCGCGAGGTCTACAATCGTGTGGTCGAGCGGGCAGGGGCGCATAACGTGGCGCTGATTACCGGCGAGGAGAAGATCAAGCCGGATCGCCCGCGCTACTGGATTTCGACCGTGGAGGCGATGCCGCGCGATCTCGATCTGGCGTTTGTCGCAGTCGATGAAATCCAGCTTGCCGCCGATCTCGACCGTGGGCATGTGTTTACCGACCGGTTGCTGCATCAGCGCGGGCGGGAAGAAACGATTCTGATCGGCTCATCCACCATGCGCCCCCTGATCGAGGCGCTGCTTCCGAATGTGCATGTCACCTCGCGGCCCCGTCTGTCGCATTTGAGTTTTGCCGGGTCGAAGAAGGTGTCGCGGCTGCCACCGCGTTCGGCTATCGTCGCTTTCTCGGCAGAAGAGGTTTACGCCATTGCCGAGGTGATCCGCCGTCAGCGCGGCGGGGCGGCGGTGGTGCTGGGAGCCTTGTCGCCGCGTACCCGTAATGCCCAGGTGGAGCTTTATCAGGCGGGCGATGTCGATTACCTCGTTGCTACCGATGCCATTGGCATGGGGCTGAACCTTGATGTCAACCATGTTGCTTTCGCCAGCGACATGAAGTTCGATGGTTTCCATTTTCGTAAACTGTTCCCGGCTGAACTGGGGCAGATCGCCGGGCGGGCGGGGCGATATCTGCGGGACGGGACATTCGGTACGACGGGCCGTTGCCCGGATTTCGACGCGGCGACGGTCGATGCGCTGGAAAACCATCTCTTCGATACTGTGCAGGTGTTGCAATGGCGCAACTCCGATCTTGATTTTTCCTCCATTGCCTCCCTGCAATCAGGGTTGATGGAAGTGCCGCGCGAACGCGGGCTGACGCGCGCGCCGCTTGGTGAAGACCTTCTTGTCCTTGAAAGTCTTGCGCGAGAGGATGAGATCGTGCAGCGCGCCAAGGGGCGCAAGGCGATCGAACGCTTGTGGGAAACGTGCCAGTTGCCGGATTACCGCAAAATCTCCGCCAATGCCCATGCTGATCTAGCAGGAACTCTCTACCGCTTCCTGATGGATCAGGGCCAAATTCCAACTGACTGGTTTCAAAAGCATATTTCAGCCCTTGACAGGACGGACGGCGACATTGACACCCTGTCCAACCGGATCGCTCAGGTGCGGACATGGAACTTCGTCGCCAATCGTCCCGACTGGTTAAGCGATCCGGAGCATTGGCAGGGGGGCGCGCGTCAGGTAGAGGACAGGTTGTCCGATGCGCTGCATGACAGGCTCGCGCAACGATTCGTCGACCGCCGGACAAGTGTACTGCTCCGGCGCTTGAGAGAGAACAGAATGCTCGAAGCGGAAATCACGCCTGCTGGCGATGTTGTCGTCGAGGGGCAACATATCGGCCTTCTCAACGGGTTCCAGTTCATACCCGATACATTCGGCGACGCTGCCGAGGGCAAGACGTTGCGTAACGCAGCGCAACAAGCGCTCGCAGGGGAGATCGATTCCAGAGCGGAACGATTTTCCGGCACCGCGGATTCCAATCTGGTGCTCGCCAACGATGGCGCGATTCGCTGGATGGGCGATCCGGTGGCGCGGCTTGAGCGTGGCGACAGTCTGCTTGCGCCGGGTTGTCGGCTGATCGCTGACGATCTCCTGAGTGGGGGCGCCAGAGAAAAGGTCGAGGAACGTTTGCGCGCCTGGCTCAAGGCGCATGTCGTGCGCTTGCTCGGGCCGCTGCTGCAACTCGAAGAGCCGCAGGAACTCACCGGCATCGCCCGTGGCATCGCTTTCCAGCTATTTGAATCCCTTGGTGTGCTCGAACGTGCGAAAGTATTGCAGGAAGTGCGCGGTCTTGAGCAGGAAGAGCGGGCATCGCTACGCCGCCTCGGCGTGCGGTTCGGCGCTTATCACCTGTATCTGCCGCTGCTGCTGAAGCCCGCGCCGCGTCTGCTGGCGACCCAGCTTTGGGCGCTCGTCCACGGTGGACTTGAGCAGAAGGGGCTGGGTGAGATCGCACATCTGGCCAATTCCGGGCGCACCTCGATTCCGGTCGAGCCGGAAATTGCCCAAGGGCTTTATGCCGCCGCCGGGTTCCGTGTGTGCGGAACGCGGGCGGTGCGCGTCGATATTCTGGAGCGACTGGCGGATCTGATTCGTCCCGCCATTGCCTATCGCCCTGGCGTGACGGCGGGTGAGCCGCCAGCCGGTGCCGCAGACGGCGACGGCTTCGTCGCTACGGTGGCGATGACCTCGCTGGTTGGCTGCGCGGGTGAGGATTTCGCAGCGATTCTGACATCGCTTGGCTACAGTGCAGAAACCCGGCCTGGCCTGGCGATCACCGTGCCGCTGCTTCCAGCAGCGCCACAAACGCCGGTTCAGGCAGGGGGCCGTGAGGTTGTCGCTGCCGATATCGATGCCGTAGTTGTGGATGGGCCGGAAGAGCCGGCGGCTGATGTGGTTTCTACTGAAGGTGGCTTGGTGGAAGATGGTGCCGGAGCACCAGAGCCAGCGCTGTCTTTCTTGCCCGAAACCGTTCAACCCCAGGGAGAACCGGTTGCGCTGCCATCATCCGAACTTCTGATCGAGGCCGAATTGTCCGCCGTGGCAGGAGAGTCGCCGGTTGCGGACAGTGTTCCGCCTGTGGATGCCGAGGAACCGTCAAATGAGGCGGAAGCGGTGGAACCGGAAACGGTTCAGATCTGGCGGCAGCGCCGCCATCAGCATCACCATCGCGGATCGCAACGGCATGGCCGTCCGCCGCAGGATGGGAAGCGTGAAGACAGGTTCAGGGGGCCGAGACGAGAGGAGCGCGGACAAGGGGGGAGCCGTCCCGGGGAGCATGGGTCTGGAGACCGTGCGCAGACGTTGCAGCAGCCGTACCCGCAATCCCGTGTGCGAGGCGAAGGTGATGCTGCGCGGGAGGGAAAGCCGCTTGACCGAGGTGCGCGTCCAGATAGGCCGAAGCGGGACTCCTCAGTTGCCGGCGGGCCGGGCGGAGAGCGGATAAAGGGTGGCGATCGCGGGTCGAAGCCGCGGGACGACAGACGTCCAGGCAAGGGCGATTTCTCCCGCTCTGCGGAGCGGGGCAAAGGGCGTCCGTTCATGTTCAGCACACAGTCGGAATCCCCGCGTAAGGCAGAGGATCGCCGACCGGACCCCGATTCGCCGTTTGCAAAGCTATTGGCGCTGAAGGAGCAGATGCAACGGGGCGACGGGGAAAAGAAATAGTTCGGGATTGTCGCGTATCCGATGGCTAACATCTTAGAAACATGAAGGAAAATCGCCAACGCCTTGATAAGTGGTTATGGTTCTGCCGGTTCGTCAAATCCAGAAGTTCGGCGGCGCAACTCATTTCTGACGGGTTCGTTCGCGTCAACGGTGTGCGGGCGATTGACCCGGCAAAGACGTTGAGTATCGGCGATGTGGTGACGGTCAGCCTACCGCGCGGGTCGCGGGTGGTACGGGTTGAACAGCTTGGGCAACGGCGCGGCCCAGCAACCGAGGCAGTGGGCTTGTTTGCCGATTTGTCGGTCGTGACCGTAAGTTATGATTCAAAATAACGTTTTACTTGTCATGGAGCCGCCAAGGGGATAGAGCGCCTTTGATGGATCTTAGACGAACGGGCCATGCAACTGCATGGTCCGTTTGCAATATGGCCTGTTTGAAATGAGGAGATGACCGCACCATGACGTATGTCGTTGTCGAGAATTGCATCAAGTGCAAATACACGGATTGCGTCGAGGTCTG
>JAVBRX010000007.1:0-8578 GCA_031547465.1 Microvirga sp.
AAGGCGATGGCGGCGATGGCTCCGGCGGTGTAAGTGCCGATGCCGGGGAGTTTCAATAACGCGGCTTCGCTATCCGGAAATTGCCCGGCAAACCGCTCGACGATGGTTTTTGCGCACAGATGCAGGTTACGGGCACGGGAATAATAGCCGAGGCCAGCCCAGGACTGCATCACCGCCTCCGTCTCCGCCGCCGCCAGCGCCTGAACGTTGGGAAAACTGATGAGAAACCGCTCGAAATAGGGTTTAACGGCGGCGACCGTCGTCTGTTGCAGCATGATCTCCGATAGCCAGACGCGATAGGGATCCGGCATTTCGCCTTTCTTCGCCCGCCAGGGCAGGGTGCGCCGGTGCCTGTCATACCAGCGCAGAAGGTCATCCGCCATGGCGGCAGGCGGGGAGGGGGGCGAGGGTGCTGATGCTGCATTGTTCATGGACGAGGCGCATACACCCGGGAGAGAGCCGCTCCAACGGCCATTCGTCGTTTCGTCACCGGTAAATATGGCTTGTGAATAACGGGTTTTGCGGGCGTGAAACCATGACTAGCCCTTGAAAAGGTCTCAATCGTCGCGTCTGTTGGGACAACATGGTCGGATACTCTGCCGTACCGATGACACGAAAGTGATGGCGGAAAAATGGGTGAGGTAGAGGAAGGTAGAAAGTTCGCATTTAAGAGCAGAAAGTAAGGAAAGGAGCGGACCGAGGCGATGGCGCGCACGAAGCCTTTGGCGGATCTGGTGGATTTGTGCATCGGCCCGAGCCTTGCGGCGCGGGGTTTCGCGCAGGCGAACATCGTTGCCGTCTGGCCGGAAATCGTCGGCGCGCAACTGGCACTGTTCAGCCGCCCCATAAAGATCGATTGGCGCAAACGGGCATCCGCACGTTTCAATGACGAGCAATCCGGCCCGGCGACCCTCGTAGTGCAGGTCGAAAGCGCCTTCGCCCTTGATCTCCAGCATCTCTCGCCAATCGTCATCGAGCGCGTCAACGCCCATTACGGCTGGCGCTGCATTGATAGATTGATGCTGAAACAGGGGCCGGTGTCGCGCCCCGAGCCGCCGCTACGGCGGCAGCGCCCGCTGACGGGGAAGGAAACGGAACAGATCGACGATGCGACTAAAGACATTGCCGACGAGAAACTCCGCTCCGCCCTGATGCAGCTTGGTCAAGCGGTCTTGAGCGCGAAACGGTGAGCCTTACATGCGCTGTAATCCTGTGATCTGGAGCCGGAAGCAGCGAGAAAACCGTTGAAGATGGTCCCGAAAGAAGAAATCCTATCCCGCTTTCACACAGAATAGAGTAATCACAGGCCATTCCACGCCTTTGGGATGCCGACGGCCCCGCATACGAAGATACGATCTGGAGCGATAAAACGATGATGATGCGACGCGCAGTGACCCGGACCATGGCTGCAATCGGCCTGACGCTCGGCCTGGCCGGATGGCAGATGATTCCGGCGATGGCGGAATCGGTGTCCGTGAACGAACTGATGAAGCCCGGCCCGCTTGAGGAAATGGTACTGGGCAACCCGGATGCCAAAGTGACGATTGTCGAATATGCTTCGGTCTCCTGCTCGCATTGCGGCGATTTCTATAACGAGGTGTTTCCGACGCTGAAGGCGAAATACATCGATACCGGCAAGGTACGGTATATCCTGCGCGAGTTTATCGGGGATTCTCGCGGGATAGACCCTTATGCGGCGGCAGGCTTCGCCCTTGCCCGGTGCAGTGGCGACAAGGATAAGTATTTTGCGATCACCGGCCTGCTATTCAGCAAGCAGAAGATGTGGCTGGTGAACAATCCGGAACTGCCGTTGCGACAGTTGATGTTGCAGGCCGGAATATCCAAGGACGCGTTTACCGCCTGCGTCAGCGATGAAAAGATGGTCTCCGCCCTTAAGGATATCAGTTTGCGCGGGATAGAACTCGGCATTGAAGGCACACCGAGCTTCTTCATCAATGGCGAACTCCATGTCGGCACGATGTCGGTGCCTGAACTGGAGGCCATTCTCGATCCTCTGCTGAAATAAGCCAATGGTCTTGCCGTATCCGGTACGAAGCCCGTAAGGATCACGGATGAAACTCACGCGCCTGCGCATCGCCGGGTTTAAGACATTCGTCGAACCAACCGATTTCCTGATCGAACCCGGACTGACCGGAGTCGTCGGGCCGAACGGTTGCGGCAAGTCGAATCTTGTCGAGGCGCTGCGCTGGGTGATGGGCGAAAGCTCATATAAGAACATGCGCGCCTCCGGTATGGACGACGTGATCTTCTCCGGCTCCGGCGGGCGCCCGCCGCGCAATGTCGCGGAAGTGACCATCACGGTGGACAACACGGCGCGTGTCGCGCCTGCCGCCTTCAACGATGCAGACATGCTGGAAATCACCCGGCGTATCGAACGCGCTGCCGGTTCGATCTACCGCATCAATAGCCGTGAGGCGCGCGCCCGCGACGTGCAGATTCTATTTGCCGATGCGGCAACCGGAGCGCGCTCGCCGACGTTGGTGCGGCAGGGGCAGATCGGTGAACTGATTGCCGCCAAACCGCAGGCTCGCCGCCGGATTTTAGAGGATGCCGCTGGCATCGCCGGGTTGCATGTCCGCCGCCATGAAGCGGAATTGCGCCTCAAGGCTGCCGAGGACAATCTTGTCCGCGCCGAGGACGTGTTGCGCGAGATTGCGGCGCAGATCGACAGTCTGAAACGTCAGGCCCGGCAGGCAACGCGCTATCGCACACTGTCAGCGGAAATTCGCCGTTTCGAGGCGCTGATCCATGCCATAGGTCATGCTGAAGCCCGTCAGCAGGCCGCTGCCGCTATGAGGCAGGCGGAGGAGGATTTCCGGCTCGTGACCGCGCAGGCAGAGCTTCAGACGAAGGCGGCCACTGTTCAGGCCGTGACTGCGCAGGCAGTACCGCCGTTGCGCGAAGTCGAGGCCGTTGCCGCTGCCGCTTTGCAGCGTCTGACCCATGCCCGTCATGAACTCGACATGGAGGAACGCCGTGCCAAGGAGCGGTTAGCCGAACTGGAGCGACAGGTCGCCGAACTCGATCGGGATATTGCCCGGGAGGCCGAGCAACGCACGGACGCCGAGGCACAGATCGGGCGCTTGCAGACGGAAGAGCAGGCATTGCGTGCCGATGGCGATGCCCGGGAGGCGCGGCAGGCAGCGCAGGAACGTTCTCAAGGTTGCGAGGCGGCCCTGACCGAGGCTGAAGCAGTGTTAGCTGCTATCCAGGCGCAGGTCGCGGATATGAATGCCCGCCGTGCCGCGCTGGAACGTACTATCCGCGACGAGAGCGAGCGATCGGCGCGGTTCGCCGCCGAGAAAGCCCATGTCGAAAAGGGTCTGGCGGCGCTCGATGCCGCGCTGTCGGAAATCGGTATGGCGGATCGTAAACGCGCCGAACTGGCTACCGCCGAAACAGCGGCGCAGCAGGCGGAAATGGCGGCGGCGACAGCCCGTAAGGCGCTTGCCGAATCGCGCGAGGCCGAGCAGGCGCTGCGTGTGCCGTTCGCCGAGGCGGATCGCGCTTTGCACCGTCTGGAAGCGGAGGTGGCGACGCTGGAAAAGCTGTTTGCTCCCGCAACCGGGAAAGGGTTTCCACCGGTTCTGGACAGGATTGTTGCCGCCAAGGGGTATGAGACGGCTCTGGCTGCCGCGCTTGGCGACGATCTTGATGCTGCCAGCGACCCTGCCGCGCCCCAATATTGGGCAGGAACTGGCCCCGTTGCAGATGACCCGGCCTTGCCGCCGGGTATCGCCGCGCTTGCCGAATGGGTGCAGGCTCCGCCCGAATTGCAGCGCCGTCTGCGGCAGATCGGCATTGTCGATCAAGCCGAGGGAGAACGGTTGCGCCATATGTTGCGACCGGGGCAGCGGCTGGTGTCGCTTCAGGGCGATTTGTGGCGATGGGACGGGTTTGCCGCCAAGGCCGATGCGCCGTCAGCTGCCGCCCGCCGTCTGGAGGCGAAAAACCGTCTCGACGATCTGCGGCAGGAGGCCGTTGCTGCCCGCGACAAAGTGGAAGCGTTGCGAAAGGAGGCCGAACTTGCGCAGGGTGTGGCCCGTTCTGCCGCTGCCCGCGAGACCGAGGCACTTGAGGCTGCCCGTAAGGCGCGTGGCGCGCTCGACGGAATACGCGACGAACTTACGGCCATCGACCGGCGCGAGGCTGAAACGGTGTCCCGCCGTTCGGCGCTACGGGAAGCCGCCACCCGGGTGGCGGCCAGCGAGGCCGAGGCGATGCAGCGGATGAGCGAGGCTCGTGCTGCGCTGGCGGCTCTGGTTCCGGCTCCCGAGATCGAGCAACAGCTTCTTACAGCGCGGACCAGTGTCGCCGAATACCGGGCCAAGGCTTCGGAAGCCCGCGCCACGCACCAGACGTTGCTGCGCGAGGCCGACCTGCGCGCCAAGCGTCTGGAGACCGTGCTGGCCGATTGTGCGCAATGGGCGGCGCGGGTGACGCGCTCGGTTGCCGCGAGCACCGATCTGGCGGAGCGTCTGGCGCGCGCGCGCGCCGAACACAAAGCGCTGATCGATGCTCCCGATGCCTTCCTGCTGCGCCGTCGCGCTCTGTTGCAAGAGCATGAAACGGCGGAACATAAGCGGAAGGCGGCGGCGGACAATCTTGCCGAAGCCGAGTCCGCGCTTGTCGAGGCGGATCGGGTGGCTCGTGCCGCGCTCGAATCGCTGGCAAATGCCCGTGAGCAGCGGGCTGGATCGCTGGCGCGGGCGGAAGCCGCCGGAATACGGCAGGCCGAACTGGAACGGGCGATCCTCGAGACCTTCGCTACTACGCCCGACAAACTGTGCGAACTGGCGCAACACGCTATGCGGCAACCGCTGCCGTCCTTACCGGAATCCGAAGAACGGCTGGCGGTTCTCAAGGTCGACCGTGACCGGCTCGGCGCGGTGAATCTGCGCGCCGAAGAGGAATTGCAGGAGACGGAAGCCAAGCATCAGGCCATTGCCGTGGAGCGGGACGACCTGATTGAGGCGATCAAACGCCTGCGGCAGGCGATTTTCAGCCTGAGCCGCGAAGGACGCGAGCGGCTTCTGGCGGCGTTTGCTATTGTGAACGGCCATTTCAAGACCCTGTTCACGCAATTGTTCGGCGGCGGCGAGGCGGAGCTGACGCTGGTCGATGCCGACGATCCACTGGAAGCCGGGTTGGAAATTCTGGCCCGCCCCCCCGGCAAGAAACCACAGACTATGACGCTGCTTTCCGGCGGCGAGCAGGCGCTGACGGCTATTGCCTTGATCTTTGCCGTGTTCCTCACCAATCCGTCGCCAATCTGTGTGCTGGACGAGGTCGACGCTCCGCTCGATGATGCCAATGTCGAACGCTATTGCGACCTCCTGCACAATATGGCGCAACAGACAGAAACCCGCTTTGTCGTCATCACCCATAACCCGATCACCATGGCGCGGATGAATCGCCTCTTCGGGGTGACCATGGCTGAACGCGGCGTGTCGCAACTCGTATCGGTTGATCTCGAAGGTGCGGAACGGCTGCGCGAGGCCGTATAACGGTTCTAATCCTTCCCGAATAACGGTTTTAGTTACTTCTGACCGAGCTGCTTCACCCTGCCGGAACAGCTCCTTCGTCTATGGTATTAAGCGTATAATGACGGCGCTGCCTCTGAGGTTTGCAAGAGAATCGCCCGATGAAATACGAACGAAAAAGGAACGAATGAAAATTCAATAACGTTTTCATGGTATTAATTCTTTGTCCGGCATTCTTGACAGTAACGGACCTCGCCCATATGGTGCGCGCGGTTTTCGGAGCCTGTTATAACGCCTTGTCCGGACTGCTTTGGAGAGCGCCATGGCCGATCCAGTGAAGCATGACGATGACAAGGGCGGGAAGACGGACCGTTCCGGGGACGCCGAATTGTCGGCACGGCTCAAAACCCTTGGCGCGAGGCTTGGTCATGCGACCAAGCGCGAGTTCAAGGAGAAGTCCTCGCGGGGCGGTCTGTCGATGTTGGAGTCCACAGCGCTCGGTCGGGCGATGCGGTTGCCCGCCGAGTTCGCGGCGGGTGTCCTTGCTGGCGTCGCGCTCGGATGGCTGATCGACCGGCTGTTAGGCACGACTCCGTGGGGGTTGATCGTTTTTGTCGTTCTGGGGTTCTGTGCCGGTATCCTCAATCTGTTGAGGGCCATCGGCAAGGTGAAGCCAAGCCGGTTCGATGACGAACGCTGACAATCCCGGCCAAAGAGAATGATAGGCATCGGGCAGGGGCTTGAACCAGTCTTTGAACCACGATGCGGGAGTTTTTAACCCAGGACGCAAGGACGGAAAGTCCGGCGGCCTGACGGGAAACGACTTGAAGCCGGAATAGCGACGGATCATGGCAAGTCCTATCGAGCAGTTCACTGTTAAGGAAATCGTTCCGCAGGTCGGTTTCACCAATTCATCGCTTTTCATGGTGGTGACCGTGGCGCTGGTGATTGGCGGGTTCCTGTACGCCACCCGCAACCGTTCGGTCGTGCCGGGACGCGCGCAATCAATCGCCGAGATACTGCACGATTTTGCCGCCAATACCTTACGAGGTGCCGCTGGCGACGGCGGCATGGTGTTCTTCCCGCTTGTCTTTTCCTTATTCATGTTCGTGATGACGGCGAATTATGTCGGGCTTCTGCCCGGCGCGTTCACGGTGACGAGCCAGATCATCGTCACCGCCTCTCTGGCGCTTCTGGTCATCATGACCGTCGTTATCTACGGCATCCGGAAGCACGGGCTACACTTCTTCGGTCTGTTCGCGCCCTCGGGCCTGCCGGGTTGGCTGCTGCCGTTCATCATCCTGATCGAGATCGTTTCTTTCCTGTCACGCCCCGTCAGCCTGTCGTTGCGTCTGTTCGCCAACATGCTGGCTGGCCATATCGCCCTGAAAGTGTTCGGCGGCTTCGTAGTCGCGCTCGGTGGCGCTGGCATCCTTTCCGTCATGGCGCCGCTGCCTTTGCTAATCGCCGCGGCTATCACGGCGCTTGAGTTTCTGGTTTGTGGTTTGCAGGCTTACGTCTTCATGGTGTTGACCTGCATCTACCTCAACGATGCGCTGCATCCGGGGCATTGAGCCTGGAAGATTTGCAACGTGTCGCCCTTCTTCTCTTACCCTTTTCTTCTTCCGATCCGCCTGAGGAGACTATCAATGGAAACTATCCAATTTCTGGGCGCGGGCATTGCCTGCATCGGCATGGGCCTTGCTGCGCTCGGCGTCGGCAACATTTTCGGTAACTTCCTGTCGGGCGCGCTGCGCAATCCGTCTGCTGCCGACAAGCAGTTTTCCAACGCCATGGTCGGCGCGGCACTTGCGGAAGGTCTCGGGATTTTCTGCTTTGTTATCGCGATCCTGCTGTATCTGAAGTAAGCATGAACCGGCGGCGGGTGCGCCTGTTTTACGGCGCATCTCTGGTGAGGCCAGTATAGGCCCTGCCACCGACTTTGCCCTTGAAGACAACCGCATCAGGATAATCTCATGGCGGCTACTCCGGAAAAGGCAGGCACGGAGATTCCCGGTTCCCATCACGAGGATCCGGGGTTTCCGCCGTTCAAGACGGAAACGTTCGGCGGCCAGGTTTTATGGCTGGCGATCACGTTCGGCGCTCTGCTCTATGCAATGCACAAGTTCATCATTCCGCGTCTACGTGGAATTTTCGAACACCGTCACAGCACCATTCGCAACGATCTCGAAGGGGCGGCGGCGGACAAGGCAAAGGCGGAGGAGGTCGGACGAGCTTACGAAGCCGCGATGGCCAAGGCGCGAGCGGAAGCTGAAGAGTTGGGCAAGAAGGCGCATGACGAGTTGATGACGGCATCGGAAGCCCGGCGCAGAGCGTTGGAGGCCGATCTGCTAAAGCAGATGCAGGATGCGGAAGCCAAGATTGCCGCGACCAAGGCCAAGGCGATGATGAGTGTTCGGGATGTCGCCGCCGATGCTGCGGCGGAGATCGTCAAACAGCTGACGGGTAAGGCTCCTCCTGCCGCAGCGGTGGAAACCGCTCTCGGCAAGGTCGGGAATTGAGAGGCTCGCCATGCACGAGGGTTTCTTCAACGCTGAATTCTGGGTCGCCATCGGCCTTGTCATTTTTCTCGCCATCCTGGTTTATATGAAAGTTCCGAAGGCGATTGGCGATGCCCTCGACCATCGTGGCAAACGTATCCGCGAGCAGCTTGCCGAGGCGACGCAACTGCGTCAGGAGGCAGAAACGTTGCTCAAGGAATACGAGGCCAAGCGCCAATTTGCAGAAAAGGAAGCCGTGGAGATCGTCGCCCGCGCCAAGGCGGATGCGGAGCGATTCGCCAAGGAAAGTGAAACGAAACTTGCCGATTATGTGAAGCGGCGCACCGTCGCCGCAGAGGCCAAGATCGCTCAGGCGGAAGCGCAGGCGACAGCGGAAATCCGCGCTTTGGTTGCGGATACCGCGGTGAAAACTGCCGAACAGATACTGCGCGGTGAACTCTCCGTTGCGGGCACGGCCCAGTCCTTCCTGACCAAAACCCTTGGAGAAGTGCGCTCCAAACTGTGACGGAAGCGTTTGCTTTTTCAGGCAGATCGTAAGATTGCGAGCGGTTC
>JAVBRX010000154.1:0-38940 GCA_031547465.1 Microvirga sp.
TTATCCAAGCGAGGCTTTGATGGATACCGACACTCCGAAAAAACTCACGCTTACAGTCGAAAACACCGCTGATCTTGACGGAGGCGTCAAGCCGTCCGTCGCCTTCGGGCCGGAAGGCGGCACTGTCGGCACAGCATCCGGCAGCAACTGGATCTTGAAAGATCGTCTGAAGACCATCGCACCGAAGCATCTAAAAGTTTTCTACGCCGACGGCGCTTTCTGTATCGAAGCCCTGAGCGATGCCGGAGTACTGGTGAACGATGCCGCCCGTCCGGTTCCTCCCGGCGATCCGTTCCAGGTGAGCGATGGCGATACGCTGCGCATCGGACGCTTCACCGTACGCGCCTTCATTTCCGAACTGGAACAAGGAAGCGGGCTGAACGACCGCTGGGACAACCGCTTCACCTCGGTCGAAACCATGGTTGACGGACGGGTCAGCGATATCGACAGCGCCGGTAATGTTCTCGATACCGCCCTGGCAAAGGCGAACCGGGCGGTTTCCTTACAGGAACGCCTTGAAAACCAGCGCAAGCTCGATCCGATCGAACTCATGCAGGAAAACGGCAGCGTGGCATTCGCAACCAAGGATCCGCTTGCAGCCCTCGAACTGAACGAAAATCTGGAGGCTCGCCGCGTGACCAACGATCTGTCCGATTATCTCGGGGCGACCCCGGAGGATTCAAGCAAGCCCGCTATTCCGGATAATCTCCAGCCAACCTCCGCCTACTTTTTACCGCCGCGCATCCAGGACAGGAACCGGCGCGATAAGATGACAGCCGCCCTGCAGACCGCTTCACGCGAAGACCCGTACATAGCCGCCCTTGCGGCTGGCGGCGGCGAGCGCCCGGTCGAAGCGACGAACGCCATAGAGGCGCAATTGCGCGACAGTTGGTTAGGCAATGTCGAAACCGCTCCCGGAGCGCAGATCGACCATGTGGTGTTGCGCCCGTTATGTCACGGCCTGGGGCTTCCGGTTCAAGAGATGAGCGTACCCGAAGCTGACAGGCTGGCGCACGACATCGGCGAAGCACTGCGAACCGCCATCTCCGGCCTGATGGACATACACAAGGCAGAAATGTCGAGCCGCAGCCTGCTGGCGGAAACGCACATTCACGCCATTGAGGATAACCCGCTGCGTCTTGCCGATAATCCGGACGAAGCGGTCCACGATCTCTTCATGGTGCAAAGCCCCGTCCACCTGTCGGCGAGCGCGGCAATCGGCGAGAGCCTTCATACGGTGCGCCACCATCAGGAAGCAAGCGAAGCCGCAACCGACGCAGCACTGGAAACCGTGCTCAAGGCTCTCGCGCCCATCGCGCTGGCGCGCAGGTTTCTGAAATACAAGGGACACGCCCCCCGGACCGGAGATCTCGATGCCTGGCACTGGCGCATGTACCAGCATTACTATTCCGAACTGAGTTCCGACCGGCAAGGCGGCTTGTCGCGTATGTTCCGCGAAGTTTTCCGCCAGGTTTACGACCGCGAGATGCGCGCCCGGTCCCTAGAGAGTTGAGTCACGGCCATGCCGCTGTTTCGAAGAATTTTCCTCAGTGGAGCACTGATCCTGGCGGTCACGCTCACCGGCTGCACACCGAAGAAAGCAATCGAGGCGGTGGGCAAGATGGCGAAGGTCGCCATGGATCCCGACATGCCGATCGGCCCGCCGAAGGATGAGCCGTCCAAGGCTACGTTCACGGTCTACTCGGAGCCAGGGGTCAACAAGAACGCTTACGGCGAATCCAGCCCGATGGATGTCTGGCTTGTACAATTGAGTGATGAAGGAAAGTTCCTGACAACCGATTTCGAAACCCTGACGGCAGACATGAAATCGAGTCTGGGGCCGAGCTATGTCTCGCATAAGCAAATCCAAGCAGAGCCTAACAAGTCAAAAATAATATCTGATTGGGAAATAGCAAAAGAAACCAGACTTATAGGTGTAATCTCAGGATATAAAGATATAGATCGGACAGACTGGCGAACAATTGAAAATATAAATCCTACGGGTGAAAACTATAAAATCGTTATCGTCACAAAAGCAAAGTACGTTCTCTTAGAGGTGCATCGGTGAGGCATATTTTTACAAGAAACATATGTTTCATGAAGGGGGAAGACCATGTCATTGCGTAATCCGGTGGTATGGTCCGATGGCCTTTTCATCAAACCGCATCACTTCCAGCAGCAGCAGCGCTATCACGATTATGTGGCAAGACGCCGGGCCGATGCAGACAACTCGTATCTATACGGGCTTGAGACGATCGAGATCAACAAGGAGAACCTGCTGCATGGGCGTATCTCCATCGTCTCGGCACGCGGGCTATTTCCCGATCGCACGGTATTCGACATGCCGGGGGAATGCCCTCCTCCACCGCCGATGAACCTAGCCGATACCAACAGCGTCAATGAAATCATCTACCTTGCCCTGCCGTTATGGGCTAACGGCATCGTCGAAGTCTCAACCAGCCGGGCGGAGGACGGAACGCGCTTCCAGGCATTTGCGCAGGAAGCCCGGGACACCACGAGCAGCGATGCTGAATCTTATGAACTCTCGGTCGGACAACTGAAAACACGGCTGATGTTCGGCAGGGAGGACCGTAGCGCCTATTCCTGCCTGCCCATTTGCCGGGTACTGGAGAAACGCGGCGACGGCAGCATCATTCTCGATCCGAACTTCATGCCGACGGCTTGTCACGTTAAGGCCATCCCACAACTCAGCCGGGCGCTGGAGGATTTCACCGGCCTCCTGCAACAGCGGGGACGTCAGATTGCTGCCCGGCTCGGCGCTCTTGGGCAGACGGGTGTCGCCGAGGTCGCCGACTTCCTGTTATTGCAGGCTGTCAACCGTCTCGGACCGCAATTCAAGCACTTGAGCGAGATGAGCGGCGTGCACCCCGAGCGCCTCTACGAAGCCTTCGGTATGGCAGCAGGCGAACTGGCAAGCTTCACGCATGAATCCCGGCTGCCGGAACAATGGCCGGCCTACAACCACGACGAGCCGCAGATTTCGTTCGATCCGCTGATTGCATCGCTCAGGCGCTCGTTGAGTGTAATGCTGGAGCCGAACGCACTCACCCTGCCGATGATAAAGCACAAATACGGCCTGATGACCGCCCCGGTTTCCGACACGGCTTTGATTTCGTCCTGTGTGTTCGTGCTGGCAGTCAAGGCGGCTGTGCCGCTCGACCGGCTCGCCAAAATATTCCCGAGCCAGGTCAAGGTGTCGTCAATCGAAAAGATCCGTGATCTCATCAACCTGCATCTTCCGGGTATCACCCTGCAACCGATGCCGACAGCCCCCCGCCAGTTACCATATCACGCCGGATACACGTATTTCCTGCTCGATCACAACTCGGCGGGCTGGGCAAACATGCAGAGCGCCAGCGGCTTCGCCTTCCATGTCGCGGGCGATTTTCCTGATCTTGAAATGCAATTCTGGGCCATCCGCGGACGTCAGAACGGGGGCGTGAAATGAACCAGCATACACCGGTATCGTTGCCGTCGCAGGGGGGGAACGGAGCTAGTGAGGCTTTCGAAGCCAACAACGGCACTCCGCTGGCCATCGAAAACGGCAAAGCTCCGCCCCAGGTCACGGCCAAGCCCGTTTCCGAAGGAGACGTGATCGAGCATAACCCGCCACCCTCCTTCAAGCGGTTCAGCTTCGATCTGCGTGGCCACACCCTGAACCCGATCCTCGACGTCAGCGCGCCACTCCTGTCGCTGGCTGTGCGCGTTTCCGGCCTCAAACAGCACGATCATCTGGAAGACATGCACAAGCGCGTTCTTCAGGAGATGGAAGCCATCGAACTTGAGTTGCACCGGCTGGGCTACGACCGGGTAACGATCCTCGCGCATCGTTACTGCCTGTGCGCGGTGGTCGACGAAGCAGTGATGACCACCACCTGGGGGATCGATTCCAGCTGGTCACAACGCAGTCTCCTGGCGATCTTCCATAACGAGACCTGGGGCGGCGAAAAGTTCTTTGTCATCCTCGACCGGATGCTGATGGAGCCGAACCGCTACCTGCATCTCCTGGAGTTCCTCTATACCGCCCTGTGCATTGGCTATGAGGGCCGCTACAAGGTCATCCATAACGGTCACCAGCAACTGGAGACGGTCGTCAAGGAAGTACACGACGTTATCCGCAAGGCGCGGGGCGCACCGGAAAGCCTGTCGTTGCTGCGTGGCGAAAACATCATGGAGAAGCTGCATCATGTCGTCTGGCGTACGCCGGTCGTCATGGTGTTCGGTGTCGCCCTGCTCGTCGCCGCCCTCATGTATGCCGGCTTTTTCCTCCATCTCGACCGCCACGTCGATCAGGCCCTGATCGAACTGTCGAAGATCATCGGAGGCTGACGATGGCAAAGGTCGAATTACGCGCCCTCGTCGGTCGCCTGAACACCGCCTGCAAGACGGCCCTCGAACAGGCGGCATCGATCTGCGTTGCCGCCGGACACCGGGAAGTGACGGTCGAGCATTTTCTTGTGGCTTTACTTGAGCAGCCCGGAACGGATATCCGCATCGTATTGCAGGCTGGCGGCATTTCTCCCAACATCTTCCTTGAAGACGTACGCAAGAGCTTCGAGCGCTTCAAATCCGGCAACGGTCAGGCCCCGGTTTTTTCCACGCCGTTGATCGAACTGTTGCAGGATGCCTGGATGGTCGCCTCTGTCGATCTCAGCGAGAGCGCGGTGCGCGGCGGAGCCGTTCTGCTGGCGCTGATGCAGGATTCCGAGCGCTTCGCACGGTTCGAATACATCACCCATCTTGATGCCCTGTCGACGTCCGATATTCGCAGGCGTTTCTCCGAGATTACCAAAGGTTCGGTGGAAACGCAGGCCGCCAGTCCTCAGGGACGGGCGAATAGCGGCGGCGAAAAGCCGGAACTGGAAAGCGCACTGGCAAAATACGCCCATTGCTTCACCGAAGCTGCCCGCAAGGGGCAGATCGACCCGGTGTTCTGCCGCGACGAGGAAATCCGCCAGATGGTGGATATTCTCGCCCGCCGCCGCAAGAACAACCCGATCTGCGTCGGCGAGGCGGGCGTCGGCAAGACCGCCGTTGTCGAGGGCCTTGCCTTGCGCATCGTCGAGGGCGACGTGCCGGAAAGCCTGAAGGATGCCGAACTCTGGGGCCTCGACCTTGGCGCGTTGCAGGCCGGAGCGTCGGTGAAGGGCGAATTCGAGAAACGCCTGAAAGGCGTCCTCGATGAAGTGAAACATGCCGACCGGCAGATAATCCTGTTCATCGACGAAGCCCACACCCTGATCGGCGCGGGTGGACAGGCGGGCGGCAGCGATGCCGCCAATCTGCTGAAACCCGCTCTAGCACGCGGCGAGATCAAGACCATCGCCGCCACCACCTGGTCGGAATACAAGAAATATTTTGAGAAAGACCCGGCGCTGACCCGACGCTTCCAACTGGTATCCCTCGGCGAGCCGACGGTAGAGCAGGCGCGTCTCATCATTCACGGCCTGATCCCGAGCTACGAAAAGGCGCACGGCGTCTACATCACCGACACCGGCGCAACTGCCGCCGCGCAATTGTCGGCCCGTTACATCACCGGACGGCAATTGCCGGACAAGGCCATCGACGTTCTGGATACCGCCTGTGCACGGGTAAAGGCGAGCTTCACCGGCATTCCCGCAGCCATCGACCGGCTGAAGCGCGAGCAGCAGGTTCTGCAACGCGATAAGGAATCCGGCTTTCTGTCTGATGACATGCAGCCCCGCCTGACGCGCCTCGCCGATATGATAGTCGAAACGCAGACCCGCCGGGAAACACTGGAAAAGGACTTCGAGGAACAGAAATCGCTCGCCGAGCGGTTGCGGGAATTACGCGACCGAGAGGACAAGGGCGAGAGTGCGGCAGTGGAATTAGCGGATTTACGGCAGGCGTTCGATACGGCGCGGCAGTACAATTCCCTTGTCAGTCTCGAAGTCGGTAAGGCGGAAGTCGCCGCCGTCATCGGCGACTGGACCGGTGTTCCGGTTTCCTCAATGTCGCAGAACGAAACCGCCAAGCTCCTCACGCTTGCCGAAACCATCGGCAAAAGTCTCCGGGGGCAGAATCATGCTTTAAGGCTGGTAGAGGAACAGTTGCAGACCTCGCGGCTCGATCTCCAGCGTCAGGAGAGGCCTCTGGGCGTCTTTCTGTTCGTCGGTCCATCCGGCATCGGCAAGACCGAGACAGGGCTGGAAGTCGCCCGCAAACTGTTCGGCGGCGAGCAGTTTCTGACCACAATCAACATGACGGAATATCAGGAGCGCCATTCGCTCGCACGGTTGATCGGCTCGCCGCCTGGCTATGTCGGCTATGGCGAGGGCGGTATTCTTACCGAGGCAATCCGCAAGAAACCGTACTCGGTGGTGCTGCTCGATGAGGTCGAGAAGGCCGATCCCGGCGTCCTCAACCTGTTCTATCAGGCGTTCGACAAAGGCGAGATGGCCGATGGCGAAGGTCGCAAGATCGACTGCAAAAACGTGGTGTTCTTTCTGACCTCGAACCTCGCCTCCGATATGATCGAACAGATGACGACTGAGGCGGTGGAAAAGGGCGAAGAGCCAAACCCCGATAAAATCCTCGAAGAGATCCGCCCGTATCTCAACAACCATTTCAAGCCTGCCCTGATCGCCCGCATGCGGGTTATCGTCTACCTGCCGCTGGGCGATACGGTGATGGCGGAGATCATCGATGCCAAGCTGAAGGATTTGCAGGCTCGACTCGACGAGAGGCACGGGCTGACCTTCGCTATCACCGATACGGCACGGAAGTTTCTGTGCGAACAGTGCATTCAGGCGGCAAGCGGCGCACGTCTGATCGATCAGATTTTGCAACGCCGTCTCGTGCCGCAGATCGCCAAGAAAATGCTGGAAGCGAACGTTGCCGACGAGCGGCTGACGACGGTAACGATCGACCTCGGAGAGAATCGCGATTTCGCCTTTGCGTTTGAAACACGCGGCTCTTCCTCCGCAAATCCGGGCAAACCTGTACTAGGTTCCAGCCACACGGAGAACCAAAGAGATCAGGACTGTCAGGAGGGCCCTGGCAATGTTTGATCATTCTCTCATGTCCCGTTTCATACTGGGAGCAGCCACCGGTTTCTGGTTTGCCACCTCAGGCGCAGCCATGGCGCAGACACCGCCCGATGTATCGATTGCCAAACCGGCGCCGACAGTTGAAACCTGTCGAATCCTCACCGACCGGGTGGCCCGGCTCGAATGTTTCGACACGGTCTTCAACGTCGTCATCCCTTCGCCGCCCCCCGATCCGCCGGTTTTTCCGGTCGAGGCCAAGCCTGCAATCATTGAGGGGCCGATCCGGACCATTGCCCATCGGCAGGAACAGGGACGGGTTGCCGAGCAGAAAGGCTGGCTGACCCGAGTCCGGCCCTGGAAGGAGGAGATGTTCTTCTCCCTCGATAATTTCGCCGATATCCGCCGCTCCGCCGCCAATCAGGAGCCACAGGGAACGGTGAACGCCCATCGCTGGACAAACGAAACTACTGACGTGTTTCTGACGCTGTCGGAAAACAGCGTGGCCGCTGGCTTCCCGGACAAGAACCTGTCCCAGAAAGCGGTGCTGATGGCGACGTGCGAGAACAAGATCACGTCGCTTTATGCCGTGTTGCCGACCCCCATCAGCAACCCGCGCGCCAAGGTAACGCTGTCAAGCGACCGGGGAACCGTGTTCACCGCCAACTGGCGGGATGTCGAACAGGGTTATGTCATCGGTGCCGGGCGCGGTCTTGAAAGCATCGACTTCCTCAAGAGCATCGCCTCGTTCAAGCGCGTCCAGCTTCAGCTCCAGGACGAACAGGGCTCCCGGAGCTTCGTGTTCGACATTGAAAACCTTTCCGCAAAACTGTCGCCGCTGCGCACGGCCTGCCGCTGGTAGCCGTGCGTCCATCGACCAAGGACAACAGACCAAGGAACGACACTTGCCATGATGATCCCAACCTCGATAACCCCCAGCGGCATTTTCGGAATGCTCAGGCGCGGCATCATGAAGCTCGCGCAGTCTTATATTTCGCGCAGTGCAATCATCGTCATCATGATCTGCCTCGCAATCTGGTTCGTCGGCCCGAAACTGAGCTATCAGGCCTACTACCCACTGGAGCCGATTCTGCATCGCGTCATCGCTATCGCGGCAGTAATCCTGCTATGGGGCATCAACAACCTGATCGTGATGCGCCGGGAAGCGCGGACGAAGAAACCAGCGCAAACGGAAGTCGAGAAACCGCTTGATCCGATCGACATCGAGGTTGCCGGACTGCGGCGATCGTTCGCCAATGCGATGACGACGATCCGCGACAAGTGGACCGGCCCGGAACGCGGTACGAAATCGCTCTATGCCCTGCCGTGGTTCCTCGTCATTGGCCCCCCCGCCTCGGGCAAAACGGCACTCATTACCAATGCCGATCTCAAATTCCCGATCTCGCATCTGTTCGGACTGGAAATCATCAAGTCGATCCGGGCAACCGAGAAACCTGATTACTGGGTGACGAGCGACAGCGTGCTATTCGACTTGCCCGGCGGCTGGATGCAGACCGAGGACGTACCGATCGAGGATAGCAAGCTGATCGATCCGACACGCCGCAGAAAGGAAGTGCTGACGCGCGAAGGGCGGTTGTGGAAGGCGTTCATGGAACTTCTGGTGCAATATCGCCCGCGTCGCCCGATCAACGGCGTCGTGCTGTGCCTCGATTTGCCCGAACTTCTGCGTTCCAGCGACGACGAGCGCGTCAATCTCGCCTCGGTTATCCATAGCCGTCTGGTCGAACTGTCGGAAAAACTCGGCACGCGCTTTACCGTTCACATCGTCATCAATAAGCTCGATAAACTGGCCGGTTTCAAGGAATTCTTCTTTCTGCTGCCGAAATCGGAGCGCACGTCTCCGTTCGGCTTCTCATTCACGGTCAACGACGTCGTCAATGCCGACAGTTGGCAGGAGGAGTTCAGCAACCAGTTCAAACTGTTCATGGAGCGGGTCAACGACGATATGATCGACCGCCTCTATGGCCAGCGCGATACCCCTACCCGCCGCAGCATTTATGCGTTCGTGCGCGAACTGGCGGCCATCGGCCCGATCATCAGTGAGTTCCTGAAGAATGCTCTGCATTCCGACAAGTTCTCGACGCCGCCGATGATCCGAGGACTTTACTTTACCTCGCCCCGTCAGGAAGGGGTACCATTCAACGCCCTGCTATCGCGAATTGCACAGGAACACGAACTGCCCGCACCGATCATGCCGGCCCATGCCGGGCTGTCGCAGCCGCATTTCACCGGCGAGTTGTTCCAGAAAATCATCTTCCGGGAAGCGGGACTTGCTGGCGATAACCATGTCGTGGAGCGGCGCAAGCGGTTTGCATTCAATAGTGCCGTGACGGCAAGCGTCCTGGCTCTCCTGACCTTTGGCTTTTTCCTCTATCAGGCGTCGCAGGACAACAGGGCCAGGGCTGACAATGTCGTCAGCATGACGCGCAATTATGTCGGGCTGCCGAAGACCGAAAATGCATCGCGCGATATTTCGGTTCTCGTGCCTCCGATGAATGCCATCCGTGCCGCGACAGACGAATATCCCGGCTGGCGCGAGGCATCCGAATCCCGACGTTACCTGACTCTGTATGAAGGCCGCCGGGTCGGCCCGAAGGTCGAGGAAGTCTACCGGGATCTCCTGAAGGAGCGATTCCTGCCAACCATTGCCACGAACCTGCGCGACGATATCGTTCGTCTGGGCAACGATCCGAAAACGAACGACAGCGACCTTCGCCTTGAAACGCTGCATTCGTACCTGCTGCTCGGCGATCTCGGCATCCGGGACGAACTGGATGCAAACGAGGAAACCGCCAATCAGGGATCGCACTTCGTCAAAGACTGGATGATGAAAACCTGGCAGAAACGCTACGAGGGCAACGATCTCACGCAGGCGAGCCTGAACCAGCATCTCGATTACAGTCTGTTGCAGGCCCGGCTGGCAACGCCGCTCGATGACGAGGTTGTCCGCAAGGCTCAAGCCGACCTGCGCCGGGTGCCGCGGGATCTGCGGCTGTACCGCAATATCGAGAGCCTTGCCCAGCGCCAGAATCCGACGCGAGAGAGTTTCCAGACGGTAATCGGGCCAAGCTTCGATCTGGTGTTCAAACTCGATCCACCGGAACCGAAGCGAGCATCGGTGCCGTTCTTCTTCACCAAGAAGGGCTTCCTTGATTTCTTCATCGACCAGAACAAAAAGTTGTCCGTCAAGGCGCTTGAGGATTCATGGGTCACGGGCGAGCGGGAAAAGGTCATCTATTCGTCGGAGGATCTCGAAGCGTTCCGCAAAAAGGTCCGCCACCGCTTCGCAACCGAGTATATCGACGCTTGGTACAACTCCGCCAACGCCTTGGAAATCACCGACTTCCAGAATATCGACCATGCGGTTTCCGTTCTCGGCGAGATCAACGGTCCGGCTAACCCCCTTGGCCGGATGCTCGGCCTCATCAAGGTCAATACGGAAATCTACGATCCGAAACCGGTCGAAGTCGCTGCCGATCAGGCCGCCACGGCGGCGCTGAAATTCGACGACGACCGCGAGCAGGGATTACGGATCAACCGCACTTTCACCCGTCTCAACGATCTGACAACGGCGAAGGAAAAGGAGAAGCCGTATATGGAAGAGCTGATGGCGGTGCTGCGCCAGCTCGAAGCCTATATGCGGGAGATCAAGGATGGGCAGGCGTCGTCAAAGCCGATTGCGCTGGA
This sequence comes from Microvirga sp., assembly GCA_031547465.1. GTDB lineage: Bacteria > Pseudomonadota > Alphaproteobacteria > Rhizobiales > Beijerinckiaceae > Hohaiivirga. The sequence continues at coordinate 10,737 of JAVBRX010000154.1, forward strand.
GCGGGCGAAGGCCCGGGCCGATCTGAAAGGCGACGATCCGATCTATGCGCTACGCCGGATCAGCACCAACCTGCCGGAACCTCTGAACAAGCAATTGGCAAAAATTGCCGATGAAACGTGGAAAGTCGTACTCGACGCGGCCAAGCGCGATTTGCAGGTGCAATGGCAGGAAAAGGTCTATCGCCAGTTCAACATGCAGTTGGCGACACGCTATCCTTTCCGCAAGATGGCCGCAGAGGACATCTCGATTGAGGAGTTCGAGCAATTCTTCGGCCCGAGCGGCGCGTTCGAAAGCTTCTTCCAGCAGCATCTCAAGACCTTCGTCAACGAGAACACTGGCAAGCCGGTGGTAATCGACGGACGGTCGATCCGGGTCAGTGACGCGTTCCTGACGGAAATCCAGAAAGTCCGGCGTATCCGCAACTCGTTCTTCGACAGCAAGGGAGCGCCGTCGCTGCGTTATACGATTGAGCCCGTCAGCCTGTCGCAAGGCATGGGACGCGCGGTGCTGAATATCGAAGGGCAATTGGTGCCGTACAGCAACGGTCCGTCGCGTCCGATCGCGATCCTGTGGCCGAACGCTTTGTCCAGCAAGCAGAATGTCAGCCAGCTTTCCTCCTTCGGCGGCAGGACACGCGATGCGGCCTCCCTCACCTTCCAGGGCATCTGGTCAAGTTTCCGGCTGTTGGATCGAGCGACGGTCAGCAACCTTCAGCCGGGAAGCGCCGACGTAACGTTCAACGCCGGAGCCGGGCGGGTACTCTACCGCATCCGTGTCGAGGGACAGGAGAATCCGTTCGTTACCACACCGCTCTCCAGCCTGAAACTGCCAGAGACGCTGTAAGGCCACGACATAACCCGAGAACCAGATGAGCGCCGGACGATTCACGGCATTGCCCGGCACTCGACAAGGAAAGACGACGCTATGACTTCCGGAGGGTTCCAGTCCGGTATTACGTGGATTGACGATCATCCATGGCTGAAGGCCATCGCCGAACCTGTATCGGCAGATGATCCCGTCGGCTGTCCTGTGGACGAGATCGACGATTATCATGACCTCGATGGCGAACTCATGAAGCGGGGCACCCTCCAGCATAGTGAAATCCGCTGGCCATGGATCGGCGATCAAGCCGCCAAACTGTTGCAGAAATCGAAAGATCTCAGGCTGCTGTCGGCATTGTTGCTAGCAGTACAGCAACGACATGCACAGGATCAGCCGGCCTTCCCGCTCGCCCTCGGACTATCGGCGCAATTTCTCATGCTCTGGGCAGATAAAACCCATCCGCAAGGACGCATAAAGCCTAAGCTTTTGGCGAGAATCGGCGACCTAGTCGAGGATACGTTTCCGAAGGATTCGATGCTTTTCGACGAGGCTGGAATTTTCGAGGCCTGCAAGAAAGCTGCCGAAGTCTACGCATCACTCAGGAACGTGGGATCGGCAGACCTCCCGCCCTTCTTCACCAGCCTTGTGGAACGCCTCGACACCCTGAAAAGTGAAGAACCGGCAGACCGCCAACCCGAGCATAGTACTCCGCCAACCACGTCCAGACGGTCAGGCAATCCCGCTCCGGCGGGTCAGGTTGCTCCCGGAAGCCTCACCCTCGACAGCGGCAACGAACGGGCCTTGAAACAGAGCCTGATCGCCGTTGCCGATTTCATGCTGCAAACGGAAATCGCGCATCCGCTGTCATACCGGTTACGCCGCTATGCGACATGGTATGGCATCACCGCCACGCCGCCGGTCAAGACCGAGCAAAAGACTGTTCTGCAAGCCGTTTCCGAGGAAACAGCCGACCGTTATCGCACTGCGGTCGAGCGTAGTCAGACCGATGCCGAGACGGTAACGAAGCTGGAGCGCTCCTGTCATCTCCATCCGTTCTGGATCGACGGACAGCACCTCGCCTTCCGGCTGGCCACTATCGCCGGCAGAGACGAGGCCGCCCGGGCTATCCGGGAGGAAACGGCACAATTCGTACACAACCTACCCGGTCTGCCTTCCCTCTCGTTTTCGGACGGAACGCCGTTTGTCTCGAAAGATGCCACCCAATGGCTGCACATGTCACAGGTTACTCCTGAATCAGAAGTGCCTGCGCAGCAACCATCGGAGAAGCAGGCCGCCAAGGCGGAGGACCGGGAAGTGGGTGGCTACGTCACTATCAACAGACGGTTTCAAAGAATCCTTGAGAGTGTACGCGCTGCCGCTGGAGTGCAGGATTACGAGAAAGCCTTTGCCCTTCTCGACCAGGCCCGCGCCAGTGCTCGCAGCCCGCGCGTCGAGGCGTTATGCGAGACCGTGACACTGGAAATGCTAAGCGAATGGGGCCTCAAGGCCAATGTTGCGGCACAGGCGGCGCGGTTATCCAAATCCGTCGAGGCGATCCCCGTGGCCAAATGGGAGCCGGAGCTTCTGATCCGTCTGGCGAGGCTATCATGAAGTTCAAGGCCTATTTTCAGGACGAATTGAATTATTTAAAGGATGCCGGAAACGAGTTTTCGCGCCTCAATCCGCGCCTGGCGAAATATCTTTCCGAATCCAGCGCCGATCCCGACATGGAGAGGCTGTTCGAGGGGTTTGCTTTTCTTACCGCACGACTGCGCCAGACGCTCGATGACGAATTGTCGGATCTGACGCAATCGGTGTTGCAGATGTTGTGGCGTGGTTTCCTCGCGCCGATGCCGCCGCTGGCGATGTTGAAGTTTTCCCCCATCGACCGCTCCACGACCGGACGGCATCTGGTTGATGCCGGAATGCAAGTCAGTTCCGAGGCCTCCGACGGTATCGTTTGCGAGTTCGTCACCACGGCTGATTGCGTCATCTATCCCCTGGAACTGACGGAGATGCGGCTGGAACGCTCCGGCAACAGCTCGTCCTTGTGGCTGTATTTTTCAACACTATCGGGCCTGCCGTTGTCGAATATCGGCCTCACAGATCTCAGGTTGTGGCTGACCGGGGACGCCTTAAGCGCCGATACCCTTTATCTCTGGACGCGCTGCCATCTGAAATCGGTGCGGGTGACGGGAACCAACGGGGAATCCTTCGTCCTGCCACCCCACCTTCTGCAACCCGGAGGGTTTACGCCTGAGGAAGCGCTGTTGCCAGGTTCTGTACGCGCATTCGACGGCTACAGGCTGCTTCTGGAATATTTCGCCTTCCCTCAGAAATTCCGCTGCCTTGATCTGATCGATCTGGCGCAATTCTTTTCGCGCTTTACCAGCAGCGGCTTTTCTCTGGAATTCCAATACGATAGCCCAGTTCCGCCCGAAGCCCGGCTGAACGAGGGTGATATCCGCCTTTACTGCACACCGATCGCCAATCTGTGCGAGGCAGTGTCGGAACCGTTCCAGATCCTGAGCAAGGAGACATCGCAACTGGTGCAGGCCGGATCACAGACACGCGGGCAACTGGATGTGTTCTCCGTCGATCTGGTAAGCACCTGGAGCGAAAAGAACAAGATACTGCTCACCGGAGAGGACGATACGTTCCCACGCTATGAATCGTCCAACCATCTGATCGAACATGCCAAACACCGTCGGAAGGTTTATTTCCGGGAGAAAATCGTTCCCCGTCAGTCGGATCTGGGCTTCGATACGTTTTTGTCCTTCGTCTATCATGACGGCAAACCCGCCGCTCCCGACGGGCGGCATATCGGGGCGGCTCTGACCTGTTTCTCGCCCGGCGCGGCGGAGAAAGTCAGGGCGGGAGATATCTCCATGCCAACCCGGCAAGCCCCCTCTTTTGCTACTTTCGTCAATATCTCGGCTCCGACACGCCCGCTCTATCCGTGCATTGAGGAAGGGGAGCATTGGCGGCTCATCTCCAACCTTTCCCAGAATGTCATGGACCTCACCGACCCTGAGATTCTCAAGGAGATCGTCCGGGTCTACGATTATCCGCAGGCGAACGACCGGCAGGCAGAGCAACTTTCCCGAAAGCGGCTGAACGGTATCGCTGAAATGGCAACTAAACCAGTGGACCGCCTGTTCTCCGGCAGGCCTATCCGTGGCATTCTGACAACGATGCACATCAAGGACAGCGCGTTCTCATGCGCGGGCGAAATGTATCTGTTTACAAGTGTTTTAGCGGAATTTTACGCGCTCTATGCAACCCAGAACTCGTTCCATCAACTGGAAGTAAAAAGCACCGAAACGAATGAAACCTATCGCTGGCCCGCCAAGCGCGGCCAACAGCCGTTGCTTTAAGGAAGGCGACGAGGCGATGGATGATCTCAGTTTCTCGGCACTGAAAATCTGTTGCGAATTGGGCGGTATCGAAACGGCTACGCCCTTGCGCGAACGTATCACGGAAGCAATGATTGGGCTGACGAACGCCCGAACCGGCCTTACCCTCGGATTCGATGCGAGTGGCGGATATGTGATTCCCCTTGCCGGATATGGAGAGGAGCCCCCTCCACCCGTCGATGCCTCCGGCACCGACTGGCCGGACCATCCCTTCAACTATCTGTTCTCTATCAAGGCGTGTCTTTGGGAAACCGAGGGTTTCTCTCCCCTGACCGAGGCCCGCATCCTGCTCTTTGGTGTCGGCGCGTCAGGCCGGATGCTCGTCGTTCCAGGCCGCATACAGCCGGATGGATATGCAAGATTCGTTCATGTCCTGCTCGTGCCGTCGAATATTCGCCCAACCAAGCGAACCTTCCGAATATTGGCCGTCTTCGCAACCCATTGCGCCCAATTGTTGCAATACACGATGCAGGGGCAGATCCAATCAACCTGGCGAAATGAGACAAGTCACCCGGCAAAAAAAGTTTCTGCGAAATTGAAGGATGCTTCACATAAAGAAGCCATTATCGGCAACACGCCGCAGATAAGATCCATACTGGCGCAGATCGAACGCTTTGCGCCCTCGACAATGACGGCACTCATTACCGGCGAAACTGGCACCGGAAAGGAACTTGTGGCGCGGGCATTGCACGAGCAATCGTCCTGCCGGACGGGACCGTTCATCGCCATCAACACGACGACGCTACCGAGCCAGTTGATTGAAAGCGAGTTGTTCGGCCACGTGAAAGGGGCTTTCACCGGCGCGGAAAACGATCATCCGGGGCTTATCCTGAAAGCGGATGGCGGGACACTGTTTCTCGATGAGATTGGCGACCTGCCCTTCGATCTCCAGGCCAAGTTGTTACGGGTTCTACAGGAGCGCCAATTCCGACCGGTGGGAGGAGAGCGCGAGATCCGTTCCGAATTCCGCCTTATCTGCGCCACCCACCACAACCTGGAAACGATGGTGAGTGAGGGCGCATTCCGACAGGATTTATATTACCGCATCAATCAGGTCCGGATCCATATTCCGCCGCTACGGGAACGACAGCAGGACGTCATCGTCCTGGCCGAACATTTTCTGGCCTTGTACGCGCAGCGCAGCGGCCAGCCGACCAAGTTTCTCCTGCCGGAGACCCGGAGAATTCTTCTCGACAGACACTATCCTGGCAACATCCGGGAACTGATGGCGATCATCGAGCGCGCGGCAATGGCTGCCGGTGCCAATCTTTCCATCCACCCCGATCATCTGCACTCCGATCATCTGGAAGAGACCACCCACCTTATTCAGGATTTTCCCGGCCTTCCACCGGGAATGACGCTGCCCTCGGCCTGCGACCGTTATGAACGCGAAGCTATTCTGAAAGCGTATCAAGCCCATGGCGGCAACCGAAAGATTATCGCCCAGCGCCTCGGCATCCCCTTGCGGACTCTCGCCCACAAGATCGAACGTCATGGAATTGAATGATATGATAACGCGCAACGTGGCCATTCCCCAGGAACGTAGTACCCTGCCAGTTCTAAAGGCAAGACCGCAACCGACGTGGACAAAGTCTCGATCTGAGGGCATGAAATGCTTTGAAGGAAGTCAGACATGACCCTACGAAACCGCATTCTTCCAATGATCGCAGGTTTCGCCGTTCTGGCTGGATGCACCCATCCGCACCCAGTCGAGGAAATCAGGGCGACGGCAGTAACCCGAAACGAGTTCAATCTGCGCAACACCATTGGTTTCATGGAATTCTGCGCAGCCAAAGGCTACATTGATCCCAAACTTGCCGCTCAGCAAAAAAAGCGATTCGCTTCCGATCTCGACCCCAGTCTGAAGCAAGAAGCCGCCCAAGCCTATACGCAGGGACGAAGAGGATCGCTCAGATATCTGATCGACGGCAAACCGGTAGAAGAATCCGGCATCATGACGGGCAGCAAACCGTCCAATCCGCAATTCGACCTCAAGTTCACGCATGAGGAAGACAGAAACGGCGAACTCGCAATCTATTGCAAACGCATCGCCGAAACAGCCGTCAGACAATGGTCGGTTTTCGCCCCCCCAAAGCCAGAAGAGCCTAAACCGGACGAGTTCAAGGACCGGGGCGGAAACAATTGACGACTTGCAAACCCGTCAGTGAAGGGAAATCCAAGAGACCGCTTCTTTGCATGAGGAAAAGGCTGATGATTGGCGAGAAGGTTCAAAGGAACACACCGGAATCATAATGATTTGCGGGGCTGGCGTTATCATTCATTCACAGCGATCAAAGCTAATTGTAGCGGATCGTACGAAGGACGGGAAACTTCGCAGAGGCAGACGTCTGGAATGTGCCCGATCCAATGCTACCGGAAGCGTCCGTTGGGTTCGTGTTCTACTCCGCTACTCCCTCTCATTCAACCACGAGAAGCGCCCTCAGCAGGCACGATTCCTTTCGCGTAAGCCCAACAGGCATTTCCTTGTCTCCAGCCCCGGCAATCATTATCGTCCCTCGACCGGCGCAGCCTGCGGTGCTGTCTGGGTCGGGCCCGGCTGGCTTGTCAGAACCTGACTGGTAAGCACTTCGATATCGCGGTCGAGGCCGGATTCAACTGTAAAATCGCGAGAAAATGTCTGGTCGCCATGACGGGCGATGAGGGTGTATTCGCCTTCAGCCAGGATCATCGACGGGAATGCGCCAATCACGTCTTCACGGATAAAATCACCGCCGGGGGTCAGGACACTGAATCGGGTTCCGGCAAAGGCTTCCCCACCGGGAGTGGAGACGAGCTTCAAAGTGACCTTGGCGGCACGATGATTGATGGTCGCTTCCGTCAATTGTCCGGAATCGATCTTGATATCCGTGCGCATAATGGCGTTATCGTCGCCGAACGTCGATACCACGTGGTAATTGCCTTCCGGCAGACGGATGATGTCCCCGGCCTTGGCGTTGTCGAGGATGAGGCGGCCTTCGGAATTATCTGGCAACGGCACGAAGATCGAGAAACTGATCTGCGACGGGTCGATCGGATTATCCGTCACCGCCCCCCTGAGACGCAACGCTCCGGCGGCAATGGTGAAACGTTCGGTGACGGGAAGCGTCTGTAGTGTGATCGATTTCGATTCGCCCGCAAAACCGTAAGCGACATGGATCGTGTATTTTCCAGGCGACAGATGGAAAGTCGGTGTCGGCTCGGTTGATTTCGCTACCAATGTCGTCGGTGCGCCAGGGTTGGCATCGTAAATACGCCAGACGAGGCCGGAATGGATGGCCTTGGGCGCACCGGCAAAGAAGGCAAAAGCGTTGACGTTGACTTTCGCTGCCAGCGGCGGCAGCATTTCCATTGGCACACTATTTTGCGGGGCAGTAAACGTCGGCGGCGTCTGCGCCATGGACAGACCGGTGAGACCTGCAAGCGCAATCATGCCCGACAGGCAGCGGCAAAGAACGTTTCGCAAAAGAATGTTATGTCGAGCCTGTCCGGTCATGCCGTCGAATGATCCGCTATTTCTCGTAAAACCATCGTACCGTCATCGGCACGATTTTGAACCGTGCCATCGCAGCTATCCATCGAATACGGCGATCTTTTGAAAGACGCCAGTGAAAAGCCCGATTCTTGTTCACTTATGCCTCTCCTCCGTCTGGAAGCGACGATGATCGGGAAAGGCCCTCAAACCTAACCTAACGGCGAAGGGTTTTTCCGCTTGCCCGTGCTAGAGCAAGATGCGTTTAACCGGAACCGCATCTTGCTCTAGTTTTCTTGGAATACAATGCTTTGTGCCTTTAACCGGTTTCCACTTAAATGCGCATTGCTCTATGAACGACGAAACATCGGCACAGTGGAAAGGAACCGATATGAATCATCATCCGGCCTTGGATCTTCTGGCAGCCCGGCGATCAGCACTGTTCTCGGATTTGTCCGGACCGGGGCCGAACCGAGAGCAGATCGAACAGATGCTGACGATTGCCGCGCGGGTGCCGGATCACGGCAAGTTGACGCCGTGGCGTTTCATCGTCATTGCCGGAGAGGCGCAAACGCAAATCGCCGATCTTGCCGCCTCAATCTTCACCGCCGACAACCCGGACGCAGACCCGGAAAAGATCGCGTTCGAGGGCAACCGCTTCCGCCAAGCACCAGTAATCATCGCTCTCGTATCGAGAACACACCCCCATCCAAAAATTCCAAGATGGGAACAGGAGCTATCCATTGGGGCTTCCGGCATGGCGCTGATCGTGGCAGCGACGGCGCTCGGGTTCGATGCCGCCTGGATCACCGGCTGGGCCGCCACCGACCGGCGAATTCTCGATGCGCTCGGACTACAACCGGAAGAGCGCATTGCCGGATTCATGCATATCGGCATAGCCAGGGTCAAACTGCCCGACCGTCCGCGCCCTGCCCTGAACGATATAGCGACATGGCTTTAGCGCAATTTCAATAAACCTACAGCAGCGGTAATCTCGGTTTATCGTCTGATGCCGGAAGACTTTATGAGTGCGGGACAGAGCCAATACGTTTCAGCAGGCGCTCCGCCTGTTTCAGATGTGGCCGGTCAATCATTCGCCCTTCAAAGGCAAGAACACCGCAATCCGGCACTGCAGCAAAAGCGGCAACAATCGCCCGGGCACGGGCGATGTCCTGCGGCAATGGTGTAAACGCTTCGTTGATGACCGGAACCTGCGCCGGATGGATTGCCAGCTTGCCATAGAAACCGTCGCGACAGGCAATGCGGCTTTCCTTTTTCAGGCCCTCGCCATCGCGGTAATCGGCAAAGATACCGTCGATAGCCGCCACCTCCGCCGCCGATGCGGCGAACAGCGCCAGATTCCGCACTAGCCGGAACGGCCCGGTATGCTCACCGTTTTCCTCACGATTGCTTTCTACACCAAGTTCGGCAGCCAGATCCTCCGCTCCCCAGGCAAGACCGGACAGGCGCGACCTGGCGATTGCAAACGTGCCGAGCGCAAAAATACTGGCCGCTGTCTCTGTCGCAATGGCGAGGATGCGGGTCACACCATCGACAAGTCCATATTCCGCCTCGCACACGGCCAGCCGCGCGCCAAGCTGCGCAACGTCGCGCCCGCCGATAGCTTTGGGCAGAACGATCCCATCCGGCCCGTGCGGCATCACCGCATCGAGATCGGCCTTGGCTTCGCCGCTCGCCAGATCGTTGATACGTACATAAAAGCGCGGGCGTTCGGTTTTACCAATCGCATTGCCAAGATGCTCCGCCGCAATCCGCCGTGCCGCCGGTTTTGCCCCGGCTGCAACAGAATCCTCAAGATCGATGATCACCACATCTGCACCGCTGGCCATCGCCTTTTCAAGCTTCTTCACGTTATCGCCGGGAACAAAAAGCAGAGATCGCATGGGATATCCTAAAATGCCGTTTCATGGTCACATCGCCGGGCGCTTGCGCAAAAAAGCCTGGCGGCGGCATTCAGCCACCAGTTCGCCGCTTTGCTTGTAGGCACGATGCCAGAATTCAACGATGCCCGCATCGGGTCGGGATTTCGACAGACGCTTGGCTACGACTTCCGTTTCCGCCCGCACCGTATCGCCTTCGAACAGCGGAGCCGGGAACCGAACCTCGGTCATGCCGAGATTGGCAATCGTCGTGCCGGTGGTGATGTCATTGACCGAGATGCCGATCAGCAGCCCCAGAGTGAACAGCGAGTTCATCAATGGCCTGCCCCATTCGGTCTCCGTCTCGCAAAAGTGTGCATCGATATGCAGCGGCTGTGGGTTGAGCGTCAGACAGGAAAACCAGATATTGTCAGCCTGCGTCACCGTTCGCGTCAACCGATGGCGGAATTGCGCACCGATCTCAAAATCGTCAAAATATATGCCGCCGCGTGGGTGGCGATTGCTCTCTTCCATTGTCATGGTCTGCTGCTCCCGATCCGGTCATACATCTTGGATATATCTTCATCCAACGCACTCTCACGCGCAATATGGGCGCGGCGAGCAACGGGAATAGATGTCGGCTGATGATCGAAACTGTCGGCCCAAGAGCGAGACCCTGCCCCAATGACCTCTCAAACCTCAATACCCGAACTGCTCGCGCAAAATCCGCTCATCGAGACTATGGCCCGGATCGTGCAGCATGATGAGGTTGATCGTTTCATCGAGCGCCGCCTGAACGCGAGTGACGCCGCGCACCTCCGTATGGTCGGCGACGGCGCTGACTGGCCGCCGCTCCGGCTCCAGAATTTCAATGGCGATTTTCGCCTGGCTTGGCAGCAGCGCCCCGCGCCAGCGTCGCGGGCGGAAGGCGGAAATCGGCGTCAACGCCAGAAGCGGCGCGTTCAACGGCAGAATCGGCCCGTTGACGGACAGGTTATAGGCCGTCGATCCGGCAGGCGTCGCAACCAAGACGCCATCGGCAATCAGTTCGTCGAGACGGACCCTCCCATCGATACTGATGCGCAGCTTCGCAGCCTGATAAGTCTGTCGCAGCATGGAGACTTCATTGATCGCATAAGCCGTATGCTCGATGCCAACGGCATCCCAAGCCGACATCAGCAGCGGATGGATGATGCTACGATGCGCATTCTCCAGCCGTTTCGGCAGGTCGTCATCGCGGTACTCGTTCATCAGAAAGCCGACGGAGCCTTTATTCATGCCGTAGATCGGCTTCGGGTGGCGCATGAAGCGGTGCAAAGTTTGCAGCATCAACCCGTCGCCACCGAGCGCGACGATCACGTCGGCATCCTCTGGCTCCGCATGACGGTAACGGCGTTGCAGATGCTGCAAAGCCTCCTGCGCCTGTGGGGCGGGAGTGGCGACAAAAGCCAGTTTCTCAAAATGCGCCGACATAAGATAAGCCCCCTACCGGTCGGATTGCCCGCACCCCGGCTCCCGAACGCCGCTTGTCCGCTGAAGCATCTTCCGCCGAATCCGGCAGGGCTAAGCAGAAAATGTCCTTACAACCCATATTAAGGCAGATTATCGGATGAGACAAAGGCCCAAACGGAAATCCAGCTAAAGAGGTAGAGGCTGATATGGACGATCTGGCACTGGTTTATGCGACATTCCCCGATGTTGCCACGGCGGAATCCATCGGCGAAAGGCTTATCCGCGCCCGGTTGGCGGCCTGCATCAACGTTCTTCCAGGCGTGTCGTCGATTTTCATTTGGGAAGGCGCTGTCGAACGTTCGCAGGAGGCGGCAGCGATCATCAAGACCAGACGCTCCTCATGGGAGGCGGTTCGGGCCTTCGTGAAGGAAGCGCACCCTTATGACACGCCCGTCATCGTAATGATCGGCATCGACGCTGTGGATGAAGGCACGAAACGCTGGCTTCTGGAGACGATTCCCCCGCGCCCATAGTAAAACTTGTCACGAACAGCGCTGAATGCAACGCTCATCCCCGGCGGCGAGCTGCCGAGGTCAACTCATAAAGGGCTATGCCGCCGGTCGTCGCCACATTGAGCGAATCGAAGCCGTTGGCCATCGGAATAGCGACAGAGCGAACCTTCACCAGAATGCTCTCCGGCAAGCCCGGCCCTTCTGCTCCGAGCAACAAGGCGGTTCGAGGCGAAAGAGCGGCTTCCGAGAGATTCTCCCGTCCGGACGGACTCAAGGCAAGGCATTCGAACCCGACGACATTGAACGCTTCGACCATGGTCGCAGCATCGGGAACCCGCGCAAACGGAACCTTGAGAACCCCGCCGACCGACACACGTAAGGCTTTGCGATACAACGGATCACAGCAGGCAGCATCGAGAAGCACGGCGTCGCAACCAAACGCTGCGGCATTGCGGAACAGCCCACCGATATTGTCATGATTGGCAATCCCCACCAGCCCCAGCACCGGACCGGCGCAGCCATGCAGCAACGCCACGGGATCGGGCGGCAATGGGCGAAGACCGACCGCCAGTACGCCGCGATGAATCGGAAACCCGGCAATGGCATCCATCACCGGCTGCGGTGCGAGGTAGACCGGCACGGATTGCCTGATTGCTTCTGGAATACCATCGGCAAAAGCCGCCTGCTTTTCCGAGACGAGCAGGGATTCGACCTGAAAGGGCGAGCGCAGCAGAACGTCGAGAACCACCTTGCCTTCGGCGATGAACCGGTTTCCTCGTCCGACGAGATCACGCTCGCGCACATTCCGGTAGGCGGCGATACGCGGGTCATCGACGGAAACGACAGGAACGATGGGCATGGCCGGACCGGGGTGCGAAAACACTGCAATCAAAGGAATTAAAGCGATTTATCTTTCAACTTATGGATCCGCACAGGCTCTGCATGACGATATGGCCGAAGATCGCGTGTACGTCCTCGCTGAGCTGCATATCGTCGACTCGCGCCCAGACGACATGCTGTGCAATCTCCTTCAGTCGCCCGCCGGAAAACCCGCACAGGCCGAGGGTAACGCAGCCACGGGCATTAGCTTCGGCCACGGCGCGAATCACATTCTCGGAATTGCCGCTGCCGGAGATCGCCACCACGAGATCGCCTGGTTCGGCAATCGTCTTGATCTGTTCGCTGAAAATATCGGCGAACGACAGGTCGTTGCCGTAAGCCGTGACCATGCCGATATTGTCGACCAAGCTGCGCCCACGTAGCGGCTTCCCCGTCGCCAGCCCCACCATCTTGCCCCAGTCGGTGACGAAATGCAGCGCCGTCATGGCGCTGCCGCCGTTACCAAGGGTAATGACCTGCCGCCCCGCCTGCCACGCCTGACGGACAAGAGCGATACCATTATCGAGTTCCTGTCGGTCGAGAGCTTCCAGCACCGGGACAAGACGATTGAGATAATGGCTGGAATGACTCGTCATGATTGGCCTCGCGCTTTCAAAGGGGCGGCCCGAGTGCAGTACCCAGTCAACGCCCCCTTCTAATCACGCATACAACATATCATACTCACGGCTATTTAAATTTTTCTGCTACGTCTGCCACAACTCTCAAGAAACCTTTCGCAACATTGGTAAAAGCATCATCCAGATTTAAAAAACTATTTACAGGTTTACCGTCGTCTGGAAGGGCTTTTAATGACTTGAAAGGCGCCTGACTCCACATACAATTACGAAGAATGATCGGAACAACACGGCACTCTCCTTTTTCATGCCTCTCTATAGACTCAGTTAACTCTATATCCATACAATAATATGAATTAAGATAATCAATGCTAACCAACATAACGACTATATCTGCATCTAATAATTTTTTACGAATAGAAATATCTATATGTTCACCTGGAATAAGTTGTCCGTCATCCCATAGTTCTATACCATTATTAGTCACTATAGGATTAATATGCTTCTTAAATTCTTTCATAAACTCAGAATCTGCATGCGAATATGATATAAAAACTTTAACTAACCGCTTAGCCTGTGCATCAGGTAACCCAACCTTTCCTCCCTGACCCTGACCAACCCTAACTTGTCCAGATTTGATCAACTCTCTTCGAGTATCATTGTATTTATCTTCATCCCATTTTAAAAATTGTCTAAACTCATGATTTGGAACCAAATCTTTACCAGTATCTCTAAGTAACTCTCTTAAAGAATCTAAAAAAATTTCTTTAGAATTTCGTCTTTTCTTACCATTAGCCATGGTACATCTCCAAAAAATGCTACAGCTTTCATAGCATGACCATATCAATCATACTGCCTTACACACAACCAAGCATCAGATTATAACACATACTACTAGCATGTTGCATGCCTACGACAGATTATCATGTTAATTCTCATAAATCTGGTAAACTTTCAAGTGATACATGAAAATTATGAGCACAATCGTGCAATGACAACAAATAAGATCTCATGTCTTTATGCATCGCGAAACGATAACAATAAAAAAATTTCTGCTAATGAAAATTAGCGTAGGATAAATTTCAATAAATTATACTATTATTAATAATAATTTTCTACAAAAGCCCGGCTTGTCACGAAACAAGCCGAGCCACATCGTTTCATCGGGAATGCAGGCTTTCATGCCCTTGGCGGCTTCGCCTCGGTGATCAGCGCCGCCACGGCCTCGTCCAGCGTCATGCCGGTCTGCTCCGGGCTGCCGAGACGGCGCATGGAGACGGTGCGTTCCGCCGCCTCGCGCTTGCCAAGCACCAGAAGAACGGGAACCTTCGCCAGCGAATGCTCGCGCACCTTGTAGGTGATCTTCTCGTTGCGCAGGTCGATCTCGGCCCGCAAGCCCCTGGCCCGCAGGGTGGCGAGAACATCCTCCGCATAGGCATCAGCCTCCGAAGTGATGGTGGCGACGACGACCTGCACCGGCGACAGCCAGAGCGGGAAATGCCCGGCATAATGTTCGATCAGGATGCCGGTGAATCGCTCCATCGAACCACAGATCGCCCGATGCACCATGATCGGAATCTTCTTCTGCCCGTCGGCATCGACATAGAATGCGCCGAACCGCTCCGGCAGGTTGAGGTCAACCTGCGTCGTGCCACATTGCCAGTCACGACCGATGGCGTCGCGCAGCACATACTCGAATTTCGGCCCGTAGAACGCGCCTTCGCCGGGGTTGATGCCGGTCTTGATCTTGCCGCCGGATTGTTCGGCGATCTGCTCGAGCACACGGCCCATCACCTCTTCGGCGTGGTCCCATTTGTCATCCGAGCCGACGCGCTTTTCCGGGCGGGTGGAGAGTTTCACGACGATGTCGTTGAAGCCGAAATCGGCATAGGTCGAGAGGATCAGATCGTTGATCTTCATGCATTCGTCGGCAAGCTGCTCCTCAGTGCAGAAGATATGCGCGTCGTCCTGCGTGAAGGCGCGCACCCGCATCAGCCCGTGCAGCGCTCCCGACGGCTCGTACCGCGACACCGCACCGAATTCAGCGAGCCGCAACGGCAGGTCGCGATACGATTTCAGTCCGTGCTTGAAAATCGCCAGGTGGCCGGGGCAGTTCATCGGCTTAATGGCGAACACCCGCTCGTCCTCGGTCTTGGTGACGAACATGTTCTCCCGGTACCAATCCCAGTGGCCGGAGGTTTCCCATAGCGCCTTGTCGAGGATCTGCGGCGCATTGACCTCCTGATAATCGCCACGCAGACGACGGCGCATGTAGGAAACGAGTTCCTGAAACAACGTCCAGCCCTTGGCATGCCAGAACACCACGCCCGGTCCCTCTTCCTGGAAATGGAACAGGTCCATCTCACGGCCCAGACGGCGATGGTCACGCCGCTCCGCCTCCTCGAGCTGGTGCAGATAGGCATCGAGTTCGGCCTGTGTCGTCCAGGCGGTGCCATAGATGCGCGTCAGCATCGGGTTGTTGGAATCGCCGCGCCAATAGGCTCCGGCCACCTTCATCAGCTTGAAGGCGCTGCCGATCTTGCCCGTCGAGGTCATGTGCGGACCACGGCAGAGGTCGAACCATTCGCCCTGATGGTAGATCTTCAGGTCTTCGCCTGTGGGAATGGCGTCGACAAGCTCCACCTTGAAGCTCTCGCCCTTATCGGCGAACACCTGCTTGGCCTTGTCGCGACTCCAGAACTCTTTCGTGAACGGCTTGTCCCTGGCGATGATCTCGCGCATCTTCGCTTCGATAGCGTCGAAATCGGCGGGCGTGAACGGCTCGGCGCGATGGAAATCGTAATAGAAGCCGTTCTCGATCACTGGCCCGATGGTCACCTGCGTTCCCGGAAACAGGCTTTGCACGGCTTCCGCCATCACATGCGCGCAATCGTGCCGGATCAGTTCGAGCGAACGCGGATCCTCGCGGGTCAGGAACTCGATTTTTGCATCCCGCGTGATCGGGTCGGCAAGATCGGTCACGGTGCCGTTCAGGCTCATGGCAACGGTGCGTTTCGCCAGTGATTTGGCGATGCCTTCGGCGACGGCGAAGCCGGAAACGCCGGATTCAAACTGGCGCGACGCGCCATCGGGGAATGTCAGGGTGATCATGATATAAAATCTCCTGGGCTCACTCCTGCCAACGAAGCAGGTAAGCGAGGGCTGACGGTTGACGATTAATTTCGAATCACTCCTTGCCGCCGTCAGTTTCGGCAGGCGCAGTTTCGCAGGGCTCGCACAAAAAGGTTGACGGCGCGTTCACGCCGCGCCACCGCCCATAGCGCCACGGCATATACCACACCGCTTTTTCGGGCAACGCTTCCGGAACGAGATCGATCCCATCGGTGCCGAATGGATTGCACCGACAGATCCGTGCCACTCCCATCCAGCCGCCGCACCACAGCCCATGCTTCTGGATCGCCTCATCAGTGTAGGAAGAACACGAGGGCAAGTGCCGACAGTGCCGCCCGATGAGTGCCGACAGGGTCAACTGGTAAAAACGGATGGCATAATGCGCGGCGATGCGGGAAAATCGCATGGCATCGCCCTTCATCAAGCCGCTAGCCTGCCAACAGGCAGACTCCACCGCCTAAAAACAAGAAACGCAAATAGTACGGCCAACAAACCATAAATACCTATCAATAAAAAGTACATAGATTTATTATGTTTTTCATTTAATTGCTTTAACTCTCTATTATCTGTTGCAACTTGAATTGACAAAACAACGGCTAAGTTATCTTTTGATTCTAATTTTTTTGTTCCTTCATATACTTCCAGACTCTGGTTGACTGACAGCAGATTCGATACGCTTTTTTGATAACTTCCCCTCGCACTTGGATGCCGCAAATTTATATGATTCAGTAAACCAATCTCCATGGACTTACTGAACCGTTGCGTTCCCAATGATGGAGATCGCAATATTAAGTCATCTCCTTGCCAAACCTGCCAATACCGACCGGAGTAAGCTTCCTTAAAGAGTGGATCACCCATATTTTCCATGAAACGTACTGTTCCATCATTATCTAAGGAAATGTTTTTTATCAAAATATCATATTGCTCAGATTGCCATGAAGATGTCGACTTTTTTATCAACTCACTAAAATCAGTAGAAAAATTATTATCCAAATAACGATACGTTGCATCAAAAGAGAACACCATCAGCATTAAAATAAAAACATATATTACTATCCTTACAATTAATAATTTTAACAAACTCAATAATTTAAGCATTACGACGCTCCTGAATTTCATCGAGCGCCGCGACCACAGCCTCGAACGTCAGCATCGTCGAGGTGTGACGGGCTTTGAAATCCCTCACCGGCTCGAAAACGGCGAGATCGCTCCACGCGCCCTGTGGCGGTGGACCATTCTCCTTCAGCATCCGTTGCATCGCATCGCGCACTGCGCGCAATTCCGCCGCCGTCGCACCGATCACATGCCGCGCCATGACAGACGCCGCCGCCTGTCCCAGAGCGCAAGCCTTCACCTCATGGGCGAAATCCGTCACGGCATCGTCGCGGACGCTGAGATCGACGATCACGGTCGAGCCACACAGTTTCGAATGCTTTGTCGCCGTGGCATCCGGTTTTTCCAGGCGGCCCATGCGCGGAATATCCGCCGCCAGTTCGAGAATCCGCCGATTGTAGAGTTCGTCCAACATCTGATCCCGGTTATTCGCGCCCGTTCATCCCGGCGCTTTCATACGGTAATATTATAAAAGCTCTGTGCAACGTATGCCATGCGGGCAATGGTTATTTTTTTCCGTTTCTCGTATAAGCCTTGCCTATAAGATGCCTGTTTCTGCCGCTACGGGCGAGCGGTGTGCGTACCTTAGGCTAATATCCGCTGGTGACGCACCGATCGTAGCGGCAATGGAGACTCCTTTGAGCGATCTGGTCCAGACACTGACATCGCGCCTGAGCGCCTTCACCGACGGCAAGGCCGCCCCGCAGCGCCCCACCCGCGAGGAGGCGGAGGAAGCGGTGAGAACCCTGATCCGCTGGGCGGGGGACGACCCGTCGCGCGAAGGGATGCGCGACACGCCACAACGGGTGGCCAAGGCCTATCTCGAACTGTTTTCCGGCTATGCGTCCGACCCGGAGGCCATTCTTGACAAGGTGTTCGAGGATGTCGGCGGGTATCGCGACATGGTGCTGGTGCGCGACATTCCGTTCTATTCGCATTGCGAGCACCACATGGTGCCGTTCTTCGGCCATGCGCATGTCGCCTATTATCCGTCGAACGGCGTCGTCGGCCTGTCGAAGCTGGCGCGTCTCGTCGATGCCTATGCCCGCCGCCTGCAAACCCAGGAAACGATGACGGCGCAGATCGCCGAAACGCTGGACCGGGTATTGGCCGCGCGCGGCGCAGCGGTAATGGTCGAGGCGGAGCATCTGTGCATGTCGATGCGCGGCATCCGCAAGACCGGGGCGCTCACGGTCACAACCTATTTCACCGGTTTGTTCAAGGAGAACGCCGCCGAACAGGCCCGTTTTTTTACCCTGCTGCGGCAGGGTAAAGCATGATTGGAGAAGCGGCGATGACCGGCAAATCGATTTTTGCGCCCCCTCCTGCCGATGCGCAAATTCTTGAGGAAGGCAGCATCTTTACCCCCCGATTCGGCCCGGACGGCCTTATCCCCTGCATAACCGTCGATGCCGGAACGGGAACCGTCCTCATGCTTGCCTACATGAACGCCGAAGCACTGGCGCGAACGATCGAAACCGGAGAAGCCTGGTACTGGTCGCGCTCCCGAAAAAGCTTCTGGCGCAAGGGCGAGACCAGTGGGCAAACGCAAACCATCGTCGGCATCCGCACTGATTGCGATCAGGATGCTCTGCTCCTCGAAGTCCGGGTTGGCGGCGACGGCGACTGTTGTCATACCGGGCGGCAATCGTGCTTTTATCGAACTATCGTGCGGGACGGTTCCAGGCCGGTAGGCCTGCGCAAGGTCTCCGGCGCACCTCATCAGGCTTGAGAATTACCCTGCCCGCACCACATCCTGAGCAGACGAGCGCAACGCCCGGAACGTGAAGACAGGACAGGCATCTCCGGGTTCTGTCAGATCCTGAGATGGAGCATGTCATGCTGTGGAACCGAGTGACCCATCTGAACGAGGATGCGGATCAGGGAGCGGTCATCTCCACTACCGACGAAGCAGACATTACCACCAGACCGCCGGCAACCGAGCAATCGACCTTGCCTGCCCCGGCGCAGGAACCGCAACCTCCGCTCGTCCTCGACCAGCAACCGGCAGTCCCTGTTCCAGCCTACCACCCGAAGCTGAAGATCGGCCTTGCGCTTGGCAGCGGCGTCGCCCGCGGCTGGGCGCATATCGGTGTTCTGGAAGTGCTGGAAGCTCACGGGATTTTTCCGCACATCCTTTCCGGCTGTTCGATCGGTGCCGTCGTCGGTGGGTTTTATGCAGCAAGAAAGCTCGATGTTCTGAAGGATTTCGCCCTGTCGCTCAGCAAGCGCCGGGTCATGAGCCTGCTCGATTTTCATTTCTCCGGCCCCGGCCTGATCGGCGGATCGCGGTTGCGCAAGCTGCTTGAGACGAACTTGAGCGAACTGCGGATCGAGCGGCTGGAAAAAACCTTTTCCGCGGTATCCACGGAACTCTCCTCCGGCCACGAGATATGGCTTGCCAAAGGCTCACTCGTCGAGGCGCTCAGTGCTTCCTATGCCATGCCGGGTATTTTCGATCCGGTCCGGATCGGCGGACGCTGGCTGATGGAC
Organism: Microvirga sp.; assembly: GCA_031547465.1. Classification (GTDB taxonomy): domain Bacteria; phylum Pseudomonadota; class Alphaproteobacteria; order Rhizobiales; family Beijerinckiaceae; genus Hohaiivirga. The sequence continues at coordinate 30,481 of JAVBRX010000154.1, forward strand.
GGAGCGTTGGTCAATCCGATTCCCGTCACCGCAGCCCGCGCCATGGGGGCCGATCTGGTGATCTGCGTCAACCTCAACAACGAGATGCGTACACGCGGCACGGTGATCCAGGCCTACAATGTCGAGGGCGAAGCCGATGAAATCGAAGCGGCTGTAACAGCAGAGGCCCTGAAGCAAGAGAACGGCTCATGGTGGAACCTCTGGACACGCCCGCCCGCAGGGCAGAAGCACCCCGCCGCTCCCGGCCTCGCTTCCGTCATGATCGATGCCTTCAACATCACGCAGGACCGGATCGCCCGTGCCCGTCTCGCCGGCGATCCGCCTGACGTGATGATCTCACCGAAAATGGCCCAACACGGACTGTTCGAGTTCCATCGCGCCCAGGAGGCCATAGAACTCGGACGTGCCGCTACTTTACGCGCCCTGCCTGACATTCTATCCGCCCTGACCGAGGCCAGTGACCTCGTCGCCTACGCGCACGCGGACAGCCGTACTTCTCCCTGAAAAAAGCGACATATTCAGGCAGTGGCGATGTAATCCCGCATCGCCCGGCTCTCGGCCTCGATCTGCTCCAGGCGGAATTTCACCACGTCGCCGATGGAGATGATGCCCGCGAGTTGCCCGCTCTCAACCACCGGAATATGCCGGAATTTCCGCTCGGTCATGAGCTCCAGGGCTTCTAGCAATGTCATCTGCCCGGTACAGGTCACGACCTTTCTGGTCATGATCTCGGAAACCGGCTTATCGAGGATCGCCTTGCCGTCGCGTGCAACGGCACGAACGATATCACGCTCGGACAGGATGCCGAGAACCGGAACCGTCCGGTCGCCGACGACGACGGCACCAATGCCGCGCTCGGTCAGCAGATCCGCAGCCTCGATCAGCATCCGGTCCGGCTCAATGATGACCACATGCCGCCCTTTGTGAGCGAGAATTCTTTCGACAATCATGCGCTGCCTCCCGTCTATCAAGCAGAGACCCTCCTAACGGCATTCCGTAAAATGACGGTAGCCGCGAAACAAGCGAGCGCTCCCGCCTGGATTCGAGTCCCTACGGGTGTCGAACCCGGCAAAATTGCCGCCATACCGCTAACATTGTTCTCCGAGAGCGCCTGACAATCATAGCTGGACAAAGGATTGATGCCAGCCAGCATGTTTCCGCCAATCGACGTGTCTTCCGCAGGGTCGGATACGGAATGCCTCGACGCGGCAAAATGTCTTGACCGCAGCAATAGCCTGTCCGGATAGCAACCCAGGGTTCACTCGCAGTTCATGTCGATGAACAGCCGTTAACCGATCCTTTACTTTTGACTTGAGTTGGCGGGTAAAAGCGATAAATAGTGGTTAAAGATTAATTAACGGTCATCTACTTATGCGTCAGGCATTCAAAACAGGGGCACTTTCCAAGGCATTCGCGGCCATGATCGCGCTTGCGGCGCTGAGTTTGTCGCAGGTTCCCGCATCGGCCCAGACCATGGCGTCCCTGACGAACGGAGCCTCGACTCTTTCTGCCCTCGAAGGCAAGAGCAAACCAATTGCCGGTTGGGTCGATTTCTGTAAGCGCGAACCGGCGGAGTGCGCTTTTGACCCGTCCGAACCGGAAGAGATCGTTCTGACACCGAAGATATGGAAACTGATTTCGGACACCAACCTTCAAGTCAACAAGAGTATCAGACCTGTCTCCGACCTCGCTTATTTTGGCGAGGTGGATTACTGGACACTCCCGAACGACGGCATCGGCGATTGCGAGGATTTCCAGCTTCTCAAGCGCCACATTCTGGTGGAAAAGGGCCTTCCCGCTCGCGCCATGCGCATGACGGTGGTGACGAACCCGAAGGGCGACGGCCATGCCGTGCTGATGATCATCACGGATCGCGGTGATTTCGTCCTCGACAACCTGTCCCCCGTCATCAAGCCGTGGAACAAAACCCCCTACACCTACATCAAGCGCGAAAGCCAAGCTGACCCGCAAGCCTGGGTCTCCCTTGGCGGCGCAACAGCCGCGCAGGCTACTGCCGCTGCGCAGCGGTGAAAGCTTGGTACTTAAGAATTCTAAGAAAACTTAAACGAGCAGCCATTCCCGACCCGTCAATCGACCCGCTTCAATCCTTTGGCAAAACGTTTCGCGTTATCCATGTAATGCCGGGCGGATTTGCGTAGGCGTTCGGCGCTGGCCTCGTCAAGGGTGCGCACGACCCGCGCCGGAGAGCCGACGATCAGGGAATTGTCCGGGAATTCCTTGCCCTCGGTGACGAGGGCATTCGCACCGACGAGGCAGTTGGCGCCAATCTTCACGCCGTTCAGTACCGTCGCTCCCATGCCGACCAGGCTGTTGTCGCCGATGGTACAGCCGTGCAGGATTGCCCGGTGGCCGATGGTGCAGCCTTTTCCAACAGTCACGGGGTAGCCGGTGTCGGTGTGCAGCACCGCGCCGTCCTGAATGTTGCTGCCCACACCGACATGTATGGATTCGCCATCACCGCGCAGCACCGCCCCGAACCAGACGCTGGCGTCCTTTCCCAGCGCGACCTTGCCCATCACGCTGGCATCCGGAGCGATCCAGTATGCGCCGTCCTCGGGCAGGTCGGGGCGAATGCCGTCGAGTTCGTAAACCGCCATCATATCCTCCCTGTTCGCGCGGGCGCCGGTCCTGGCTACATTATTCCAGATCGACGTCGAGGATGGCCATGCTGAAATTGTATGAGCGCTCGCCTTCGTCGTTGTCCTCGTAGAGGATGCCGATGAATTCGTCGCCGATCATCACCTCGGCGGAATCCGTCTTCTTCGGGCGGGCGACGACGCGGATGGAGTGATTACCGAATGTTTGACGCAGGAAACGTTCGACCTTCGCCATTTCTGTCTTGTCCACGGATTGATCCCTTTTTGTTGTCGGTCAGATCGCCTGCGGACGTATTTTACGCACCGCTCGAACCGTTATTGATGGTGACACGATTGCCATGCCCTCCCGCTCCCGGCAAGGGCACTTGCGAGACGATCAACACCAGAACCCGTAAAGCATGCCACGAACATAAGACCGGCAATATTAGGTCCCCTGCCTCATAGCTCCTTGCCAAGCTCGGCCAGAATCTGGTCCATGGTGCGGGCCGGCTCGGCACATCCGGCGGACCCCATAACCTTCGCCGGAACCCCGGCGACAGTAGAATTGCGCGGCACATCCTGCAATACCACAGACCCGGCGGCAACGCGCGAGCAAGCACCGATCTCGATATTGCCGAGAATCTTTGCCCCCGCGCCGATCAGCACGCCGCTGCGGATCTTCGGATGGCGGTCCCCCTGTTCCTTGCCGGTACCGCCGAGTGTCACGTCCTGCAACATCGACACGTTATCGCCGATCACCGCCGTCGAGCCTACAACCAGCCCGGTCGCATGGTCGAGGAACACGCCCTTGCCCATCACTGCCGCCGGGTGAATATCGGTCTGGAACACTTCTGATGAGCGGCTTTGCAGGTAGAGCGCGAAATCCTTGCGTCCGGACGACCACAACCAATGGGCGAGCCGGTGGGTCTGGATGGCGTGATAACCCTTGAAATACAGCACCGGCTCGATCAGCCGCGTGCAGGCTGGATCGCGGTCGGCAACGGCAGCGAGATCGATACGGAAGGCATCGCCGATGGCGGGATCGTTCTCCAGCGCATCGGCAAAAGCATGAACGATCAGTTCGGCGGAAAACGCCGGGTGGCCGAGTCGAGCCGCAACCCGGTGCGCCACCGTTTCCTCCAGCGAATGCCGGTGTAGCACGGTATCGAGTAGAAACCCAGTCAACTCCGGTTCGGCCTGCAGAATAGCTTCGGCCTCTTCGCGCAGCCGCGCCCAAGCCAGATCGACCACATCGCTGGCGGCGTTCATGAACCGTTCCCTGGGTTGTATTCGCATTATTTTGATCTCCCTCCTGCGGCCCTTGCCGCAGGGATCGTCCTTCATCCATTCGGCGAATGAACCAGCCCGGCAACAGCCTTGTCACGGGCGCTGCGCTAAAAATTCCAGAACACCCTGCTTATGTGTCCGGTCACCGACAGCCATATTATGATCCTTCCCCGGGATATCGACAACCCGCGCTCCCGGAATCAGGGTCGCCAGTTCGTACGGCGAACCAGCGACCGTATCCGCAGTACCGACGGAAACCAACGTCGGACAGAGGATGGAACCGATTTCGCTGACACTCAGGGTGCGGCGGAACCCACGGATGCAGGCGGCAAGAGCCTTCAGATCGCTCTTCGTCTGCTCCGCAAATGCCCGGAACATGCGCTGAACCGGATCCGTCAGCCCCGCGAGACTTTCCGCCTCCATCGCCTCCGCAATCGAAAGCGGAATGAGATTCTCCTTGAGAAGGTTGATGCCAAGCCCACCCAGCATCAGAGAACGCACGCGCTCCGGGCTATCGATGGCAAAACGTGCCGAAATACGCGCTCCCATCGAATAGCCCATCACGTCCGCCCGTTCGATATCGAGATGATCCATCAGCCGCCCGATATCCGCCGCCATGGCTAAAGTGTCGTACCGGCCCGGATCGTAAAACTTTTCACTGCTGCCATGGCCGCGATTATCGAAGACGACCACACGGAAACCGGCATGGGTCAACGTCTTTGTCCAGAGTGTCGCAACCCAGTTGACGATATGGTTGGAAGCCAGCCCATGCACAAGGACAATCGTCCCAACACTTGGTATATCAGGATAAAATTCCGCAAAAGCCAGACGAATATCGCCGGATTCAAAATACTGCATACTCTGGTTCCCGAAGCGTTTTTCCGATCCCGGCGGATTTGCAAGTTTGCACCGCTATACGGCACCCACGATGCAAACAGCAACGGCCAATCGCGCCTCCGGGAAATCCTTGTTTACATTTCTTGCCCCGTGGACCTCGTTTTTCAACCAAACCGGATATATCCAACGATGAAGGGCAAAGCTTGCCTTTTGATCCGCCCCTAGCCGCAACCATCCAAGATGAATAAGGTGCCATACATAGCAAGAGGACTTTTCCCTGTTTTTCAACATTTTTACGGATACATCTGACCATGGCAGATAAAGCTCTTCCGCATTTTCATAATACACCCGGTTTCCAGTCTATTCGCATCGGTGTAAAACAATTCAAATGTATCGGCGCGTCTCCTCCCCTCGATCATCCGCATATTTTTCTCGAAATGGGCGAGAATGGAGAAATTGTCTGCCCTTATTGTTCGACACATTTCATCTATGAAGCAACCCTGAAATCCGGACTATCGTCCCCGCCCGGCTGCGTTTACGGAAATGAAACGACGGACCAGTGATATGCCTTTATCGATCATCATCGTTGGAGCCGGAATTGGCGGCTTGACCGCCGCATTGGCGTTGGCGGCCCATGGCCATTCCGTCAAGATCATCGAACAGCGCACCAATCTCGCCGAGCCGGGAGCCGGACTGCAATTATCCCCCAATGTCAGCCGTCTGCTCATCAATCTCGGCTTTGAAAACGCTCTTGAGCGGCTCGCAACGGAACCTCGTCGCTCCATCATCCGTAACTCCCGCACCGGACAGATTATCAGTGAAATGACGCAAGGGCCGCAGATGCGGCGGCGGTTCGGTGCTCCCTATTGGGTGATTCACCGCTCCGATTTACACGCCACCCTGCTTGATGCGGCGCGGACCTGCCCCAACTTGATACTCAAAGTCGGGCGCAGCATTCAATCCATCGAACAGGACGACAATTCCGCTGCGATAACGATCACCAGCACCAGTGGCTCGCAGGAAACCTTGACGGCGGATATCATCATCGGCGCGGACGGTGTCTGGTCCAAAACCAGAAAAGCCGTCGGCGACCCGCGCGCGGCGGCCTATACCGGATATGTCGCCTGGAGAGCGGTCGTCCCGAAAGAGGCGGCACCCGAAGCGCTGGCCGGGAACGAAACCGGCCTGTGGCTCGGCCCGCGCTATCACATCGTGCATTACCCGGTTTCCAGCGGGCGTAAAATCAACATTGTTGCCGTGGAGCGCCGCAAAAAGCCGGTTGACGGCTGGACAGCCCCGGGCAACGGCACTGAACTCCTGCATTCCCTCGGCCATTCCATCTCCCCGGAATTGCGCACCCTGCTCGCCTGCCCGGAGGAATGGCTGCTCTGGTCGCTGTGTGATCTGCCGGCCCGGAAACTGGCGCATGGTCGTATCGCTCTGATCGGCGACGCCGCACATCCGGTTCTGCCATTCCTGGCCCAGGGCGCGGCGATGGCCATTGAGGATGCGATCCTGCTCTCCTCCCTGCTCGCCGCCGATGTCGACAACCCGCGACAGGCGCTCACCCGCTACGAGAACGAACGTCTGACGCGTGTGCAGCGCATCCAGAAGGAAGCCCGCAAGAACGGGCGCATCTATCATGCGGGAAGTCTCGTTGCCGCCGGAAGAAATTTCATCCTGAAACGTCTTGGCCCGCAGGGCATGATGGATAGGTATGCCTGGCTTTACGGCTGGACACCCGGTGAGCCTTCACCTGCCGGATGAAGTACCTGATTACTCTGGCTTTCGTAATTCTGGTTTATGCCCATTCAGACTCGGCGAGGCTGCACCTTGGCCTTGGTTCAGAACAGGCCGGATATCCAGTAGAACAGGGCGCTGATGAATGCCGCCGCAGGTAGAGTGATAACCCAAGCAACGACGATATTGCTGGCAACGTTCCAGCGTACCGCCGAAACTTTCCGCGCTGCGCCGACACCGATGATAGCCCCGGTGATCGTGTGCGTGGTTGACACCGGAATGCCGAGCCAGGTCGCGCCGAACAGGGTGATAGCCCCGCCGGTTTCGGCGCAGAACCCCTGCATCGGTGTCAGCCGAGTGATCTTCGACCCCATCGTGTGTACGATTTTCCAGCCGCCGAACAAAGTGCCGAGTGCCATCGCCGCCTGACAGGAAAGTACAACCCAGTACGGCACATGAAATTCACCGCCGAGATGACCGGATGAATACAGCAGAACGGCGATGATCCCCATCGTCTTCTGCGCGTCGTTGCCGCCATGCCCGAGCGAATAGAGCGAGGCGGAAACGAATTGTAGCCGCCGGAACGTCGTATCGACCGCGAATGGCGCCATGCGGAAGAACAGCCAGGAAACGATCAGAATCAGCATCAACCCGAGTAGGAACCCGATACTCGGCGACGCGACGATAGCGACGACGGTTTTGAAAACGCCTTTCCACACCACGGCGCTCAACCCGGTCTTGGCAAGCCCCGCACCGATCAGCCCTCCGATCAGGGCGTGAGAGCTAGAAGACGGAATGCCGAGTTGCCAGGTGATGACATTCCAGGAAATCGCCCCCATCAAGGCGCCGAAAATTACCCGCTGGTCAATGACCTCCGCCGAAACGATGCCCGTGCCGATGGTCTGGGCGACATGAAGACCGAAAAACAGGAAGGCAATAAAATTGAAGAACGCCGCCCAGAGAACGGCGTATTGCGGGCGTAGAACACGGGTTGAAACGATCGTGGCAATGGAATTGGCCGCATCGTGCAGACCGTTGAGAAAATCGAACAGCAGCGCGATTCCGATCAGCCCTATCAGGATCGGAAGAGAGATGGAAAAGGCTGCATCCATGAACTGCCCCGGTTCACGCAATTTGCGAAATAGTGTTTCTTTCGAGCTTGCACATTGCAAAGCTCAGACATGTTCGATGACGATGCCGCTAATCTCGTCGGCGACATCCTCGAACCGGTCCACCACCTTCTCCAGGTGGTCGTAAATCTCATGACCGACGATGTAAGCCATCGGATCGGTCTTGCCGTAGGTAAGGAAAAGGGTTTTCACACCTTCTTCCTCCAGAACGTCGGAACGCTCCTCAAGGCGGGTGATCCGCTCGGTAATGGCGCCGATCTTCACTACCTCCTTGTTGATCGAGGACAGAAGCGGAACGGCCTCTTTCGTCAGGTTCGCCGCCTGGACAATAAGATCACCCATTTCCCGCATTTGCGGCTCGAATACACGAACATCGAACCGTAGAATGGCTTTGGCCGTCTTGTTCATCTGATCGACGGCATCGTCCATTGAGGTGATGAGATCGGTGATATCGCTACGGTCAAACGGGGTGATGAATGTCCGCCGCAGCGCCCGAGCCACTTCATGGGCGATGAGATCGGCCTCATGCTCGTAACGGACAATCTCCTGACAGTAATGTGGCACCTGCTCGCCACCCTCCATCAGGCTGCGCAAGGCATTCGCCGCTCCGACAAGAGATTTTGAATGGCTTACGAACAGGTCGAAAAACCGTTCTTCCTTGGGCATCAAGGCCTGGAACCAACGCAGCATACTCGTCTCGTTCTGATCCGCTTCGCTATCCCGCTCATACTGAATCGCATTTGCGGTCGGCCCGAGTGGACTTGCGAAGCTCGCTTTCGCCAGTGGAAATCGTCTCTTAATAAAACGAAAGACGGAAGACCAGTGGGAAGCGCAACTTCAATGGCAGTTTGTCCCCTGTCTCTGGAACG
>JAVBRX010000013.1:0-12071 GCA_031547465.1 Microvirga sp.
GCGGCGCTGGAGGTTCTGGTGCTTGCCAAGGCGATTGCCCACTGGCTGACGACGGGGCTGCCGCTGGCACTTGCCGCACCGGTGTTCGGGTTGCTCGTTGCCCTGCCGCAGGAGGCAATCCTGCCGATGGTCGGCACTTTGCTGATCGGCACGCCGGCGCTTACTTTCATCGGCGCTATCGGTGCGGCGCTGACCTGCACCATCCGACGCGGTGGGCTGATCCTCGCCATTCTGGTGACGCCGCTGATGGTGCCGACGATGATGTTCGGCGTGCTGGCGGTCAATGTCGCGGCGGGAATCGGCACCGGGTCGCTCATGAACCTGATGCTCCTCCTCGTGGCTTTGTCACTTGTCTCGGTAGCCGTTGGTACGTTCGGCGCGGCGGCGGCATTGCGCAACAGCGAGTAGATGGGAAAACGGCGGCTGCTCAAGCCGCCGCGTTATCTTCAAAACCGGTCATTTTGCCTGAAGTTCTTGCGTTGCCCCGATCTCGGGGGATTATTGCTCGGTTTGGGAAGGCGGATTGTCGAGACGCTGGTAAAACTCCGACAATTGCGAAACCGGAAGGCGGCATTTTTTGGTTTTTGCCAGATCGGTCAACACCTTGTTACGATTACGCAGGGCTTCGATCTCAACCCGTTCCGGGGATTTCGGGTCAATGAAGAACAGGGCCGGCCAGAACAGAACCACGCCCGTCACCGTCAGAAATACGTTTTTGCCTTGTGCGTTCGAACGTTCTTCCCCGGTAGAGACGATCTGACGTTCGTTCGCCTCGAACTCTCTGGAGATTGAGGCGCAATCAAGGGAGGAGTCGCCCATATTGGTGACGGCGACAGGTTTTGGATCCCGACCGGCGCAGGCCGTAAGCACAAGGACGAGTGAAGCGATCAGAAACGTGGTTCGTATATTGATGGCTGACATGATGAAGCTTCTTTTGTTCTGAGTATTTTGCTGATTGCCGTGGAGGGACTCTTCGATCCTGAAGATAGCCCGAGTTGAGACCATATTCAGTTGGGCCGGTTTCGGCAATCTGTCTATCGTTTGAATATGAAATTGAAGATTTTAAGCCGATCCAGGCAGTTTGCCCGGATCATGAAAGCGGCAATATGTTGCAGTGTTTGACGGGCTTTTCAGGAGGGATCAAGGAACGTGTGGCCACGCGCCGGGGCATGTTTGCTCCGGGACATTGTTCGATAGCCACCAATGTATTATACGGCGGGCATGAAAACAGAGATCATGTCCCTCGCCAATCCCGCCCGGTTCATGGAAGTGAGCGGGCGGCTTCTGCCGGTTCTTGCCGGTGTTACCGCGATTGCCTTCAGCGTTGCGTTCTACATGTGCTTCAATGCGCCGGAGGACCAATTGCATGGGCGAACCGTGCTGATCCTGTTTCTGCACGTTCCGGCGGCAAGTCTGAGCTTGATGTTCTATATGCTGATGGCGGTTTCGTCGCTCGGGACGCTGGTCTGGCGGCATCCGCTGGCAGATGTGTCACAGAAATCGGCGGCCTTGATCGGTGCGGCGTTTGCCTTTTTGTGCCTTGTCACCGGGTCGTTGTGGGGGCGTCCGGCCTGGGGAACCTACTGGGTGTGGGATGCGCGCCTGACGTCGATGTTGATCCTGTTCCTGATGTATTGCGGCTCGATTGCCCTGTGGAACGCCATCGTAGAGCCGGCGCGGGCGGCGCGGGCGGCGGCGATCCTCAATCTGGTCGGCGTTCTTAACGTTTTCTTAGTCAAGTTTTCAGTCGATTTCTGGAATACCCAGCATCAACCGGCTTCATTGTTCACATCCAAGGGTAAACAGATCGACGATGCCCTGTTTTATCCATTATTGTCGATGATTATCGCCTGTGCGTTGTTCGGGGCCGTGATCTATCTGGCGACGATGCGCACGGAGATCCTGCGCCGTCGGGCGCGGAAATTGTCGATTCTGGAAGCGGAACGGCTCGATGCCCGCCTCGGATGAGGGGATCGCAGGGAGCCGCACTCTGACGGGTAGTGGATAGCAAGATGTTTGGACCAAATAGTTTTTATATTTTAGCCGCTTATGGAATCACCGCGTTGGTGTTCTCGGCCCTGATCGTCTGGACGGTGTTCGATTATCGCCGCCAGCGCCGGGCTGTGGCGGAACTGGAAGCGTTGCGTGAGCCGCGCCGGGTGTGATTCTCGCCATCGCTGTGCTGGGATTCTTGAGGAATGATGGACATGACTGATCCGAGGGGACGCAATACCGATCCTGTGCCGGTCAACAGCGTTGCCGGTGATGGGCAACCGCAGCGCAGCGGGGCGCTGTTCATGCTGCCGCTGCTCTGCTTTGTGGCTCTGGTGTTCCTGTCTCTCTGGGGCTTAGGGTTCAACTGGTTCGGCGTGTTTGGCGAGGTGAGCCGCCGCGATGCGCGGGAGATCAAATCGGTGCTGATCGACAAGACGGTTCCCGAGTTTGATCTCGCGGCTGTCCCCGGACTGAAGGACAAGAACGGCGCTCCGGTTTCCGGGTTCGGTTCAAAGGATCTCAAGGGCAGGATCACGCTCGTGAATGTCTGGGCCTCTTGGTGCGACGATTGCCGGGCGGAACATGGCAGTCTGCTGGAACTTGCGAAAGATCCGTCGATTCGGCTCGTCGGCATGAATTACAAGGACAAACCGGGCGATGCGCTGCGGATGCTTCTTAGTCAGGATAATCCGTATGCGGCTGTCGGAATGGACGAGAAGGGCCTGGTCGGGATCGATTTTGGTGTTTACGGGGTGCCGGAAACGTTCATCGTTGATGCCAACGGGCGCATCCGCGACAAGCTGATCGGCGGGATTTACCCGCACAAGCTGGATGATTTTCGTAAGAAGATCGCCGCGGTGCGGGATGCTGGCGGTGACAAGGTTTCAGCCGACAAGGCTGCCGCTGCACAACCCTGAGCATTCAGGTCTCCAGATATTATGGGCAATGTTACCCGGCCCCCGGAGCGTTTGCTGCGGGGGCATTTTCGTCCTTCAATTCCCCGTCTTTCAATTCATGACGCAACATGAGCGGTGTCTGGGCGATGGCGAAGACGAACATCAGTGGCATGACGCCGAACACTTTGAAATTGGCCCAGGTGTCCCAATCCTGCGTGCGCCAGACAATTTCATTCAGCCCGGCGATGAACAGGAAAAATAAAGCCCAGCGCAAGCTCAGGATGCGCCAGCCCTCAGTTGTGAGCTTGAGGGCGTTGTCGAGAACGATGGCGAGCAGGGGCTTTTGGAACAACAATCCGCCGAGCAAGATGAGGCCGAAGACGGCGTTGACGATGGTCAGTTTCAACTGAATGAAGGTTTTGTCCTGTAAAACGATGGTAAGGCCGCCGAAGAACAGCACGATAACGGCGGAAAAGATCGACATAGCCGAGAATTTTTTTGTCAGCACATAGCCGATGGCGAGGGAGACAAGTGTTGCAATAACGAAAACAGCAGTCGCGGCAACGATCCGTTGTGTTTCGTTCAGCCCGAACCATTTTTCGGCGAAGGCGTTGATGACAAAAAACAGGATTAATGGCCCGAGATCGAGGCTGAGTTTCATCATCGGCGATAATATCTGCTCGTTCTTCGATTTAGGCGTCGAAGATGAGGTGTCGTCGGGTTGCATCAGGTTCTGGTCGCGGATCATTCAGTTTCGTCCAGCCCGGCAAGCGCCCGGGCGAAATCATGCGCTGAAAAGGCGTGTAAATCCTCAATGCCCTCGCCGACGCCGATGAAATGGATCGGCAGGCTGAATTTGGCAGCGAGCGCCACCAGAATCCCGCCACGCGCCGTGCCGTCGAGTTTGGTCATCACCAGCCCGGTGACTCCGGCGGTCTTGCCGAAGATTTCTACCTGCGACAGGGCATTCTGGCCGACAGTGGCGTCAAGCACCAGTAACGTGGCGTGCGGCGCGGTGTCGTCGATCTTTTTCAGCACCCGGATCGTCTTTTCCAGTTCGGCCATCAGCCCGGTTTTATTCTGCAAGCGCCCGGCGGTGTCGATCATCAGTATGTCCATGCCCGCATTTTGCGCCTCTTTGAAGGCATCGAATGCCAGGGCGCTGGCATCTGCTCCCTGTTCACGGACGATTACCGGCGAGCCGGTGCGCTCGCCCCAGACCTTGAGCTGCTCGACGGCAGCGGCGCGGAACGTGTCACCAGCCGCCAGCATCACCGATTGACCTTCAGCCCTGAATTTGGCCGCCAGCTTGCCGATAGTGGTGGTTTTTCCGGCACCGTTGACACCGATCATCAGCAGAACGAAAGGTTTTTTCGTCGTATCGACGTGCAATGGCAATGCAACGCCGGTCAGGGCTTTTGCGACTTCATCGGCAAGAATTGCCCGCACCTCGTTCGGGGAGATCTCCTTGTCGTAACGCCCTGCGCTGACGGCGCTGGCGATCCGCGCCGCCGCTTCCAGGCCGAGATCGGCCTGGATCAGGGCGTCCTCCAGATCGTCGATGGTTGCAGCATCGAGTTTGCGCTTGGTGAACAGCCCGGTGATGCTGCCGGTGAGCGACAACGATGTTCGCCCCATGCCGCGACGCAGGCGTCCCCACCAGGTTACTGGCGGCGGGGAAGGTTCTGTCGCCTCATCGGGGGGAGCAATCGTGATCGGCATTGGTGCTTCTGCGACTGTTTCCTCTGCGACCGTTTCTTCGACAGGCGGCGCTGCTTTTGTGGCGCCCGCAACTTCCCGACCGAAGAGTCGCGAGAGGAACCCTTGCTTTTCCGGCGGTGTCTGGGCCATTTATATCGAAAGCCTCTGCAAATTAGCCAAAATTACTGGACGGTGCCGCCCGTGTCCCTCGATACCCCAAACAGGCCCCCAAGCGAAAGCCGTATGACGGACGATGAGGTGCTTTCGCGCCTGATATACCGTGACGCTTTGATGCTGGTCATCAACAAGCCCGCTGGCCTGCCTGTCCATCCCGGCCCGAAGGGCGGCATTACCCTGACCGATTATCTCGACGTGTTGCGTTTCGGCTTGCCGAAGCGTCCGCAGGCAGCGCACCGGCTCGACAAGGAAACGTCTGGCTGCCTGATCCTCGGTCGCCACGCCAAGGCGTTGACGCAACTCAACGATCTGTTCCAGCGCAATGCCGTGGACAAAACCTACTGGGCGGTGGTGCAGGGCGGCCCGGAGGCGGACGAGGGCGAGATCGATTTTCCGCTGGCCCTGCGTTCGCCGCATCGTGGCTGGTGGATGAAGGTCGACGCAACCGGCCAACCGTCGCTGACGCGCTGGCGGGTTCTCGGGCGCAGCCTCAAACTGGCGGTTCTGGCGCTGACGCCGGTGACCGGGCGCACACATCAGTTGCGCATCCATTGTGCCGAATCCGGCTGGCCGATCATCGGAGACCCGATCTATGGCGATGCGCCGCGCTTCGGTGGGCCGGGCCTGCATCTGCATGCGCGGGAACTTTCGATTCCGCTTTACCGCAACAAGCCGCCGGTCAAGGTCGAAGCACGCCTGCCGGAGCATATGTTCGACCGCTTGCAGGCTTGCGGCATCGCCCCCTGAGGCAATTCTTTTCGTCACGCCGTCACCAGCATTTCGCCATCGTGCCCGGTGATAATGGCGTCGATCAGGTGTCCCGGTTCTACCGGAGCGGCAAAGCGCACCGGCGTGAAGCCTTCGGTTCGGCCTAATGTGTCGGTTTCGCTTAATATCGTCCGTTGCTTGCCGATCTCTCCGTCGAGATGGCGTTGCAGGGCTTCCGCTCCCTTGTCACGCAGGCGACGAGCGCGGTTCTTGATGATTTCCCTCCGCACCTGCGGCATCCGCGCCGCCGGAGTGCCGGGACGGACGGAATAGGGGAAGACGTGCAGATGCGTCAGGCCGCAGGCATCGACAAGATCGAGGCTTTGGGCGAACATCTCTTCGGTCTCGGTTGGGAACCCGGCGATGATGTCGGCTCCAAACACGACATCGGGGCGCAATTTTCTGGCGCGTTCGCAGAAACGGATGGCGTCATCACGTAAATGGCGGCGCTTCATGCGCTTGAGGATCATGTCGTCGCCCGCCTGCAACGACAGATGCAGATGCGGCATCAGCCGATCGTCCGTGGCGAGTACATCCATCAGAGCGTCGTCGGCTTCCACCGAATCGATGGACGAGATGCGCAGGCGCTTCAGGTCCGGCACCTGTTGCAGGATGGTTTTGGCCAGGACTCCGAGTGTTGGCATTTCCGGTAGATCCTTGCCGTAGCTGGTGATGTCGACGCCAGTCAGAACCACTTCGCCGGTGCCGTTTTCAACGAGGAGCCGCACCTGATCGACGATTGCCGTCATCGGAGCGGAGCGGGAATTGCCGCGCCCGAACGGGATGATGCAGAAGGTGCAGCGGTGATCGCAGCCGTTCTGCACCTGAACGAAAGCGCGGGCGCGGCCTTTCAGCCCGTCGATGAGATGCAGCGCCGTTTCCTTTACAGCCATGATATCGTTGACGAAAACTTTGGGCGTCAGGATAGAGCTTTGGTTCTCAGCCAAGGCTGCCCATGTTCCATCCTGCATTTTCTCGTGGTTACCGATGACCTGCGTGACCTCGCCCATATTGGCGAAGGTTTTCGGGTCTATCTGCGCGGCGCAGCCGGTAACGACGATGCGCGCACCAGGGCGTTCGCGAGCAACCTTGCGGATCGCCTGCCGTGCCTGCCGTGTCGCTTCCGCCGTGACTGCACAGGTGTTGACGATCACCACGTCCTCATGCCCCGCCTGTTCCGCCTGACGTTGCATCGCCTCGGATTCGTAAGCATTGAGGCGACAGCCGAAAGTGATGATTTCGACACTCATCGCTCGGCCCCGGTGAACAGGCTGTCCGGTAGGTTGTCCTCCCATTCGAGTTCGACCGGACCGGTCATCAGAACAGTGTTGTCCTTCTTGCGCCATTCGATCACGAGATCGCCGCCCGGCAGACTGACCCGCGCCTTGTGTTCGGTGAATTCTTTGCGCACGGCGGCGACGAGGGCGGCGCAGGCCGCTGTGCCACAGGCTTGAGTCAGTCCGGCACCACGCTCCCAGACGCGCAGCACGATATGGTCTCTCCCCGCGATTCGCGCCAGCGAGATGTTTGCCCGCTCCGGAAACAGGGCATGGTGTTCGAGCTGCGGCCCAAGGGTGGCGAGATCGTAGGCGGTTTCGTCCTCGACCCAGAAAATCGCGTGTGGATTGCCCATGCTGACGGCGGATGGGGATTCGAGCAGGACCGGGGAACCAGGTGGGCGGATGGCCATGTCGATGGTAGTGGTATCTTCAAACGGCTTTGCCAGTGGGATCTCATCCCAGCGCAGTTTGGGAGCGCCCATGTCGATGGTGAAAGAGAGGTCCGATTCCTGTGTGCAACCAACCAGCCGTGAGGCGATATCGAGTACCAGACGGTTTTTGCCGTTAGCATCCCCGGAGCGGGGGCGGGCCATGACGGGGTCGCTCGTCATCGCCCAGGCGACGCAGCGCGTGCCGTTGCCGCAGGCTCCGACTTCGCTGCCGTCGGCGTTGAAGATGCGCACGCGCGCGTCCGTTTCCGGCTTTTCCGGATCGTGCAGGACCATCAGCTGATCGAATCGCGCTCGTGGAAACGCTGCAATGGCGCGGGCCGAGTACGCATCGACAATGGCATCGCTTCCTCGCAGATCGAGGACGGTGATCTCATTGCCGAGACCGTTCATTTTCAGGAACCGGCGATGGGCGAGGGCGTGCATGGAAGCCTTTTCTTTGCGGGTGATCCGGAGACCGGAATCCGTCAGTAAGCGTTTTGCGCATATCGCGTGAAACGGTTCTATATGGAGCATTCCTTGCGGAATCGCGAATCCGTATCGCTACGGACACAACACGGCAATTTTGGGTCTGTCCTTGTCCGGTGGATATGAGCGATTTGGCGTTTCGCTGTGAGTGCCATATGGTATGGAATGTATGGGCAGGGGACAGTCGGTCCGCCGCAACTCCTTTGAAAAGCGCGTTTACGGCGAGAGGGCCGGTCCATGAGTTCCGCCTGGATCCAGCATTACATCAAGCTGACCGAGTTTCTCGGGGCGACACTGGGGCCGGATTACGAGGTGGCATTGCATGACCTCGATGACAAGGATAATTCCATCATTGCCATCGCCAACGGGCATGTCAGCGGACGGACCATCGGCGCGCCGCTGACCTCGGTTGCCTTGCAGGCGATTGCCGACCACAGTTTCGAAAACAACGATTATCGCATTAATTATACCGGCATCGCCGCCAGTAAGAAAATGCTGCGGTCTTCAACCTTTTACATCAAGGACCAGACAGGCCGTCTGGTCGGGCTGCTTTGCATCAATTTCGACGATAGCCGTTATCAGGACATCAGCGAGCGCCTCCTGAAGCTGCGTCACCCGGATGCCTTCGTCGATACGAATTTCGTCTACAATGAAAAGAAAGCGGCACTGGAGACGTCCCCTCCGGCAAGCGGAGCGGAGAATTTTCACGAAACTTTGTCGGATCTGACGGAGGAAGTCATTACCCAGGCGCTGCTCCAGAAAAGCACTACGGCGGATCGCCTGACGCATGAGGAACGGATGGGAATCGTCGAAACGCTGCGGAGCAAGGGCTTTTTCCTCATAAAAGGAGCGGTGAAGCAGGCGGCGGAGCAACTGCATTGCTCACCGGCGACGATCTACCGCTACCTGAACAAGGTCGGTCAGGAGGATGATGCGAAGCGGCGTAATGGCGCTGTCGTGCGGACGGTCTGACGCAGACCTTCCCTGCATATGGCTTCGCTGGCCGCTTGCCCCGCACAGATATAGCCCGCTTTCCCGATAGTCCGGCTGCCGATGCAAAACGCCGAAACACGCTTTTGAAAACGTGTCCCGGCGTCGTTGCAGTATCGCTGCTTACACTTCTGCTTTGGTCGTGCTGCCACTCATCGATTTAAAAAGGAAACCGATGAACAGAACCCCGATCCATGCCGGAATCGCATAAACGGCGATATGACTGCCGTTTATGTAGAGCAGGGCGATGATCATGAGGAAGAAAGCGACGCAGATGAAGTTCGCGACCGGATAGAGCGGTGACTTGAAGGTGATCGCTTCATTTTTAGCAACCATCTTCTGGCGGAAGAAGAGATGCACGAGGGCGATCATCATCCAGGTGATGAGTGCCGCCGCCGTCGCCAGAGACATGATGCGCATGAATGCGCCATCCGGTACCAGATAGTTGACGACAACCACGAGCAGGGTACAGAGCGACGAGAACAGCACCGCAACCTGCGGAATCTTGTTGGCATTCAGCTTCATGAACAGCTTGGGGGCGTTTCCTTGTTCCGCCAGGCTGTAGAGCATCCGACCGTTGCTGTAGATGCCGCTGTTGTAGACCGAGATCGCCGCCGTCAGAACGACGAAGTTCATGATATGGGCTGCCGCCGGAATGCCGATCTTGGTGAAAATCAGCACGAACGGACTTGTCATCAGCGATTCCTTGGTGCTGATATCGGTCCACGGCATGATGCACATAATGACGATGAGCGCACCGATGTAGAAAATCAGGATACGCCACATCACCTGCTTGACGGCGCGAGGGATGCTGGTCCTTGGATCGTCGGCCTCACCGGCGGCGATGCCGACGAGTTCTGTGCCGCCGAACGAGAACATGACGACGGTCAGCGCCATCAACAGGCCAGCGGAGCCTTTCGGAAAGAAGCCGCCATGCCCCCATAGGTTGGTGAACCCGACTGCAGGTCCGTTCAGTCCGAAGAATATGACGATACCGCCCAGAACGATCAGGCAGACGATGGTGACGACCTTAAGAAGCGCGAACCAGAATTCGAACTCTCCGTAGAGCTTCACGTTCATTAGGTTGATGAGCGTGATGAAAACCAGCACGGCAAGGGACGTGATCCATGGAGGAAACTCGGGCAGCCAGTAATGGACATAGGCGCCGATCACGGTGAGTTCGACCATGCTCACCAGGATGTAGAGCAGCCAGTAATTCCATCCTGCAAGAAAACCGGGAAACGGTCCCCAGTATTTATAAGCAAAATGGCTGAATGCGCCGGAAACCGGTTCCTGCGTCGCCATCTCGCCCAGCATGCGCATGATCATGTAAATGATTGCGCCGCCGATGATGTACGCCAGGATGATGGAAGGCCCGGTCAATGCGATGGCCTCGCCGGAGCCGTAGAACAACCCCGTTCCGATAGCTCCGCCCAGCGCGATCATCTGGATGTGCCGATTTTTTAGGCCCCGCTCCAGATGTTCCCCTTTTTTTTCAGACATCATTATCTCCCTCTGCAATCGGGATGCTCTGTCCGGATACCCGGCCGCCATCGCGAAAACCATTGAGGTTTATTACCGCATCGGGCGGACGGGAAGCGAAAGACTCTTTTGAATACAAACTGTACGACAGAGGCTTTCGCCTGGTTGTCCATGATTTTCTTAAGCGATCGGTTCCAGCGACGCTTGGAAATGCCGCAGGATCGGTGGTTCCCAGGTGATGCGGTAGCCGCGGGTGATGTTCGCGGCCCGCTTCTTGATGGCGATCAGGGCGTCGGCCATCACATCGACATGCGCCTGCGTGTAGACGCGACGCGGGATGGCGAGACGGGTGAACTCAAAATCGGCATGAAGTTGCTTGCCGGTGTCGGGGTTGTTGCCGAGCATGTAGGAGCCGATATCGCAGGAACGAATTCCGGCTTCCTTGTAAAGCTCGATCGCCAGCACCTGTCCCGGATATTCGTAATAGGGAATTTTCGGGAACATTGCCGCCGCGTCGACGAACACGCCATGGCCGCCGACCGGTGACTGATAGGCGATACCGGCATCGTCGAGGCGGGATGACAGATATTCGATCTGGCCGATGCGGTATCTCAGGTAATCGTTGTCGATGCCTTCATAGAGGCCGATGGCCAGTGCTTCGAGGGCGCGACCGCTCAGGCCGCCGTAGGTGAAGAAGCCCTCATAGGAAATACAGTTGGCTTTGATTTGGAGAACGAGCGGAGAGTTGCCATCCTTGACGCCGAGCATACCGCCCATGTTGACGATGGCATCCTTCTTGGCGGACATCGTGAAGGTATCGCCGTAGCTGAACATTTCACGGATAATCTCTTTGATCGATTTGTCCTGATAGCCCTTCTCGTCGCGCTGGATGAAGAAGGCGTTTTCGGCATAACGTGCAGCGTCGATGTCGAGCGGGATGCCGTACTTCTTGCAGATCGCCGATACGTCGCGCATGTTCTGCATCGATACCGGCTGTCCGCCCGCCGAGTTGTTGGTGATCGTCATCACTACAAGGCCGATCTTGTCCGCCCCATGTTCCTTGATCGCCGCTTCCAGACGCTCGATATCCATGTTGCCCTTGAAGGGGACGCGCTTCGACGGGTCTTTTGCTTCGTTGACGACGCAATCGATGCACCGGGCACCGGCCAGTTCGACATGAGCGCGGGTGGTATCGAAGAACATGTTGGAAATGGCATATTTGCCCTTGCCGAGCAGGATCGGGAACAGCACCTTTTCGGCGGCTCGGCCCTGGTGTACAGGCTGGATGTAACCGTAATCGAAGATGTCCTTGCCCGCTTCCATCAGCTTGTAATAGCTGGAAGCGCCCGCATATGCCTCGTCGCCGCGCATCACGCCGGCCCATTGATCCTGACTCATGGCGTTGGTGCCGGAATCGGTCAGAAGATCAATGTAGCAATCCGCTCCCGCGAGATTGAACATATTGTATTTTGCTTCCTTGATTTTGCGCTCCCGCTCGTCGCGGGTGAGCATCTTCAGCGGTTCGACCGATTTGATTCTGAATGGTTCGGGAATGTATTTGATAGCCATAACGAGCGCCTTTTATTGAGGTTTCGGCTGGCGCCCCGGTCGTCGAAATCGACAGGCGGACGGCGTATGGTTCGGGCAGGGACATTTGCAACAGCTTAATTGCTAATGAAACATTCTCTGCGTAACTATTTTTTATCACTTTATTTGAGTGTGTACAAAAAAATTGTCAGGCAAAATCTCTTCCTGCGACCGAAAAACGCAGACTGGATAAATAAACGATACGTGCCAATATTTTATTGGATTTTATGCGATTTTTTCATTTGCCAGGCTGTGGGGGGGCGAGCGGTTGGGGCCGG
>JAVBRX010000060.1:0-4951 GCA_031547465.1 Microvirga sp.
GCGGCGCTGACGGCGATGGCGATGACGCCGCTTCTGCTCTGGCTGGTTTTCGCCTGGCCGAATGCGGGCCTCCTGATGCTGGTGCTGGCTATTCTTTCGTGGTGGAAGCACCAGGATAACATCCGCCGCCTGCTGGCCGGGACTGAATCCAAGATCGGGCAGAAGAAGTAAGTCTGGCATGGCCGCGGGAACCGGAGCCAAACGCCCCGACGACATGGAATTGCTGAACCGGTTGCGGTTGATCCGCTCCGAGGGTGTCGGGCCGCGCACTTTCTTTTCCTTGTTGGAGCGTTGCGGCGATGCGGGCCGGGCGCTTGATTTCCTGGGCGATTTCGTGTGGCGCAGCGCGCGCAAGGCATCGGACATTGCCAGCATTGAGGATGTGGAGCGCGAAATCGAGATGGCCTCGAAAGCCGGCACCCGTTTCCTGATGTTCGATGAGGACGGGTATCCGGAGACGCTGGCGGCCATCGATGATCCGCCGCCGATTTTGGCGCTACGCGGTTCCGTGCAAGCATTACAGAGGCCGATGGTGGCAATTGTCGGCTCGCGTAATGCCTCCGCCGCAGGTCTCGGCTTCACGACGAGGCTGGCGAAGGAACTGGGTGAGGCCGGGTTTACGGTGGTGTCCGGGTTCGCGCGCGGCATCGATACCGGTGCGCATCGCGCCTCGCTGAAAAGCGGAACGGTTGCGGTTCTGGCAGGCGACCATGCGCGTATTTACCCGTCCGAGAACGTGCCTCTTGCCGAGGAGATTATCGCCGGGGGCGGGGCAATGGTGACGGAAATGCCGCTCGACTGGCAACCGCGCGGGCAGGATTTTCCGCGCCGTAACCGCATCGTCTCCGGGCTGGCCTATGGTGTTGTGGTGGTGGAGGGGGCGTTGCGTTCCGGTTCGCTCATCACCGCCCGCCTTGCCCTTGAGCAGGGGCGGGAAGTGTTTGCCGTTCCCGGTTCGCCGCTGGATCCTCGCGCAGAAGGGCCAAACGCTCTGATCCGCGATGGTGCGACTTTGTGCGCCGCGACGGTGGACGTCGTTTCCGTTCTGGAACCTTTACTCGGTAGGGCGGAATTTTCCCCGCGCAAAACGGTGGCTTCCGGAACGGGGGATCTGTTCTCCGCAATGGAGCAGCCTAAGCCTGCAACCCGCTCCCACGCCATGCCGGAAACGGCGGGTCGCATTGAGGAACCTGAAACAGGCGGCGATAGGCAGCGCATTCTCTCACTACTCGGCCCGGTTCCCGTTGCCGTCGACGCCCTTGTCCGGCTCTCGAGTATGCCATTGCGCTCCGTGCAATCGCAACTTCTGGAACTGGAGATGGAAGGCAAACTGGTACGTCATCCGGGAAATGCCGTATCACTGACCTGAATAAGCCAGAAGGCTGCTTTCGGTCGCCGGATTCCAGCTTTCCAGTTTGCAAGAGATATTATCTGCGGCTGCTTGGCTTCGGTCTGCTTCTTTACCGGAGGGGCGGCAACCAGCCGGGACAGATGACGTTGCAGGTGATGGGCCATTCAAGCGCCACCGATTGGGTATTGAAGGCGTTCTACTTGTGATAGGGCCAATCTGCCACGTTGGCGGCTGGCTCATTCAGGCGTAACCATAACGCATATGACGCTTCGTGTTATCGCAAATCGTGAGGGGCAATATGAAGAAAAAAGTGTCCTACTCGTTTGTTCCCCCCCTGTTCAGGGATGGAATGACGATATTTTTTGGAGGCTTCCTTGCCGTCGGCACACCGCCGAACATCATTCGGGCAATCCTCGAGTCCGGGGCTAAGGATCTAACGATCGCTGGCAATGATACGGCGTTCGTCGACAAGGGTGTCGGACTGTTGGTCGTCGAAAAGCGCGTGAAGCGCATCATCACATCGCATATCGGTACCAATCCGGAAACCGGGCGACAGATGATCGCCGGGGAGACGCAGGTCGAACTGGTTCCGCAGGGAACGCTGATCGAGCGCATCCGCTGCGGTGGCGCCGGTCTCGGTGGAGTGCTGACGCCGACCGGTATCGGTACCATCGTTGAGGAAGGCAAGCAGAAGATTCGCCTGAACGGCATCGATTATCTGCTGGAGACTGCCTTGCGCGCCGATATCTCAATTGTTCATGCCCGGCGTTCGGATGAGATGGGCAATCTTGAGTACGAATTGGCGATGCGTAATTTCAATCCGATCGTTGCCACAGCCGCCGATCTGGTAATTGCTGAAGTGGACGAAATCGTTCCGATTGGGGCCATTCACCCCGATCACGTAATGACGCCCGCGGCTCTGGTGGACCATGTCCTTCTTACGACGGAGTGCTGAGATGGATGCGAAAGAATATATTGCGCGCCGTGTAGCGCTTGAACTGAAGGACGGTGATATCGTCAATCTCGGCATTGGCCTGCCAACCTTGGTGGCCAATTATCTGCCGTCAGGTGTGAATATTACGCTACAATCGGAGAATGGATTTCTGGGGTTAGGTCCCATCACGGAACCGCATAAGTATCTCGTCAACGCGGGCGGCAAACCGTGCGGCATCGTGCCTGGTGCTGCGATGTTCGACAGTGCTTTCTCGTTCGTGCTGATTCGTGGTGGCCATGTCGATGCCTGCGTGCTCGGCGGGCTGGAAGTCGATGAAGAAGGCAATCTGGCCAACTGGATGGTCCCCGGCAAGATGGTCCCCGGCATGGGCGGGGCCATGGATCTGGTGACCGGCTCGCGCAAGGTGATCGTCGCCATGGAGCATTGCGCCAAGGAAGACGCGCCGAAGATTCTCAAGAAGTGCCGGTTGCCCTTGACGGCGAGTGGCAAGGTGAAACTCATCGTCACGGAACTTGCCGTGATTGAAGTCAGTAAGAACGGTCTTACTCTGCTCGAACATGCCCCTGGCGTCTCAGTCGAGGAAATCCAGAAGAAGACCGAGGCGAAACTGATCGTTTCCCCGAACCTCAAGCCGATACCTGTCGCTCTATAATATGGAGAGTTTTAAGAACCGGTCTTGCGGATTTTAGGGTTTCCATTTCTCTGGGCGGCCATTTCATCGTGTCTGAGATTTGGAGGCATGACGATGGTCGCTCAGACTGATGGGATGACTATAAATCACTGGATTGTACTATTAAACGCGATGAAGTGGCTAATAGCCGTTGTCGTATTTATAAGAAGAAATATCATCCTGAAAATAATTTGGAGTGTTTCCTGTTCGATTAGACCGGAAACACTCCAAAATTTATCGATAGAACGGCTTTCTATCGAGTAATGTTCGGTTATTGCGCTACCCAGCCACCGTCCATGTTCCATGCTACGCCGCGTACCTGGGCGGCGGAGGGGCTGCACAGGAAGGCGGCGAGGCCGCCGAGTTGCTCCGGTGTCACGAATTCGCCTGAAGGCTGCTTTTCGATTACCAGATTCCAACTTGCCTGCTCGAAGGAAATATTACCGGCAGCTGCCTTGGCTTCGATCTGCTTCTTCACCAACGGGGTGAGCACCCAGCCAGGGCAGATGGCGTTGCAAGTGATAGGAGTCTGCGCCAGTTCGAGCGCCACCGATTTGGTGAGGCCGATGATACCGTGCTTGGCGGAGACATAAGCCGTCTTCTGCGCCGAGGCGACGAGGCCATGCGTTGAGGCGATATTGATGATGCGACCCCACTTGCGTTCGCGCATGGCGGGAACGGCGAGACGGATCGTATGGAACGACGATGACAGGTTGAGGGCGATGATCGCATCCCAGCGCTCGACGGGGAAGTTCTCGACATTGGCGACATGCTGGATGCCGGCATTATTGACGAGGATATCAACCGCGCCGAATTCCTTGGCGGCGAACGCCATCATGTCCTCGATCTCGGCGACTTTAGTGAGATCTGCGCCGTGATAGACGACTTTCGGCGCTCCGGCCTTGCGGATCTGGTCGAGGGCGGCGTCCTTATCGCCAAAACCGTTGGCGACGATGTTCGCCCCTTCTGCCGCCAGTTTCTGCGCAATGCCGAGGCCGATGCCGCTGGTTGAGCCAGTGATAAGGGCGGTCTTTCCTTTTAACGACATGATGATTTCCTTTGCTTCAACGCCCCCGCTCCAGCGAGCGAAACGGAGGCGCTCAGGTGGAGAGTTGAGTGAAGATCAGACCAGACCAGTCATATAGTAGAAGGCGATGACGAAGAAGACAGCCAGTGTCTTGATACAGGTGACAGCGAAGATGTCGCGATAGGATTCACGATGTGTCAACCCGGTCACGGCCAGCACGGTAATGACCGCGCCATTATGCGGCAGGGTGTCCATGCCGCCGGAGGCCATGGCGATGACACGGTGCATGACTTCAAACGGAATACCAGCTTGGGTTGCCATTTGTTTGAAGGTTTCACCGAGCGCTCCCAAAGCGATAACCATCCCTCCAGAGGCAGAGCCGGTGACACCGGCGAGCGTCGTGGTACTGACCGCCGCATTCACGAGAGGATTGGGAATCCCAGCAAGCAAGCCTTTGATAACAGCGAAACCAGCCAAGGCGGCAATAATCACGCCGAAGCCATATTCAGACGCAGTATTCAAGCCAGCCAGCATTGCTCCGGCAACAGCCGTTTTACTGCCTTCGGTGATCTTCTCTCGGATGGTCTTCCATGCCGTGATTATGATGAACAGAATCCCGAGGAACAAGGCAATCTCGACAGCCCAGATTGCCAGTGTTTTGGGAACGTCAATCTCAATCGGCTTGTCAAGTGCCGGCAGGGAAAGGGTATAGGTGGCCGCTCCATAAAGCTTCGGGATATAATGTGTGGCGATCAGGTTGATGATACCGATCAGGAACAGGGGCGTGATCGACAGAATTGGTGATGGCAGATTGGCCGTATCGATCGGTTCCGGTTCGTTGATCAGCTTGACCCCTTCTTGGGCATAGCCTTGGCCTGCCTTGGTCAAGCTGCGATAACGCCATGTAAGGTAACTGAGACCAACAATGATGATAAAAATTGTACCGAC
>JAVBRX010000096.1:0-20473 GCA_031547465.1 Microvirga sp.
GCACCGCCGGCGCACGGGCCAGCGATGATGGCGATCTGCGGTACGACGCCGGACATCAGCACGTTACGATAGAACACGTCGCCATAGGCAGCCAGCGCATCGACACCTTCCTGGATGCGTGCCCCGCCTGAATCCTGGAATGCGACAATAGGTGCACCAGTCTTCGCAGCGATATCCATCACCTCGCAGATTTTCTTGGCATGCGACAAGCCCAGCGTTCCGGCTGCCACCGTGAAATCCTGACTGATGGCGGAAACGAGACGTCCGTCCACAAGCCCCGTGCCGCATACGACGCCGTCGCCTGGAAGGCTTTTCTTGTCCATGCCGAAGGTACGCGTCGCGTGGCGGATATGCGCGCCGACTTCCTGAAAGGTATCGGGATCGTAAAGACCATTGAGACGGTCCCGGGCGGTCATCTGCCCTTTCTGGTGGCGCTTGGCGATCTTGTCGGCACCGCCGCCGAGCATGACCTCTTCGCGCTTTTTGCGCAGTGTTTCGATTTGGGCTGGGTTGATCGTCATGTTTTCCCCGCGCGAAAACGCACTAAAGACCAAAACGACTGAGAGCCTTGAAAGACAAGGTTCCAGCAAATTCCAAGATCGTGACCACCACTTCCGGAAAACTCCGTTTCCCGGAATGCGTTCGCCACGAATGACAGGATTTCGATGCGGAAATCCTTTTTTACCGGCCAGTCGAGAAAACAGCTCTTTCTCACCTGTCCCCTTGGGCAATACCCAAGACACCGGGAGGCTCTCCCAACGACAGGGCTGGCATTTTCAGGAGCCACCGCTTTCGGTTTGGAGACCGAAAGCCAAGGAGACTCCCGCTGCTTTGAAAGCGCGACACAGTTACGCTTTTGTCTAACTAAGTCAACGCAAAGAAGTCCCTGTTCGTTGCAAAGTGTGCGCTGGAACAAAGGATGACAGAGAACGGCAAAGCTTCCATAAATTTGCCGACTGCAAAAAAAATCAATGATTTCAGCATATTACATGCGACGATCATCATTGTCCAAAACGGGCGGAAGGAAGCGGCAGGCCATTGGTCAGGTTGCCGCAAGACAAGATGCCGCTTTTTGCAAAACCTGAATCATCCACCGTGGCAATTCTGCCGTGTTTGCGAAATGCTAAAGCGGGTACTGGTTAAACGCGAAAATATTGCGCGATCAAAGCGGTTAGAGCGTCTTGCGATTCCGTGTGAACGCAGAACGCTCTATGATCGAAGGCTGAAGATTGGTGCGGACGGCGGGAGTCGAACCCGCACGAGCAAGCTCGAGGGATTTTAAGTCCCTTGCGTCTACCGGTTTCGCCACGTCCGCTTGAACCGCAGGCTTAAAGCGATGCAGGATGTTTAGCAAGGGGGCTTCGCCGGAACTTCCCCTCTGCTGTTTCTCGTGATGCAGGTTTACGCCCGAAGCACTGCGCCGGTCTTGCGAGCCGCCTCGGCAACAATCTTGGTACACACGGCCTCGATTTCCACATCGGTCAGCGTCTTGTCGGTCGGTTGCAGGGTAACGGTAACGGCGAGGGATTTCTTGCCCGTCTCAAGATGCGTGCCCTCATAAACGTCAAATACGTTCACCGAAGTAATCAGTTGCTTGTCCGCGCCCTGTACCGCCTTGACGAGATCGCCCGCCGCCACGTCCTTCACCACCACGAAGGCGAAATCCCGCGATACCGGCTGGAAATCGGACAATACCAGCCGCACCTTGGCCTTGGTTGGCTTCACTTTCGGCAACGGCAGCGCATCAAGAATTATCTCGAAGCCGCTGAGCGGCCCTTTGGCGTCGAGGGCCTTCAGGGCGGTCGGGTGCAGTTCTCCGAAATAGCCGATCACACCCTTCGGGCCAAAGCGCAAGGTCGCCGAACGTCCCGGATGCATCCAGTCCGGCCCGCCAGGGACAACCTGCAAGCCGGCGATCGACACGCCAAGGGCGTTCAGAAGCGCCACCGCATCGGCCTTGGCGTCAAACGCATCGGCGACATCCGCCGCCTCCCGCCAGTCGCGTCCCTGCACCTGCGGGCGAGCGAGACCACGACGCAGACCACAGGCCCGAATCTCCTGTCCCTCCGGCTCGCCCGAGGCGAAGCACTGCCCGACTTCGAACAGGGCAGTATCGCCGAAGCCCCGGTCAGCGTTGCGTTGCGCGGCACGAATCAAGCCCGGCATCAGGCTCGGGCGCATGTCGGACATATCCGCCGCAATCGGATTGGCGAGGCTCAACTCCGCCGCACTGCCACCGAACACACCCGCATCGGCCCGGGAGATAAAGGAATATGTCACGGCTTCCACCATCCCGCGCGTGGCAAGCGTGCGCTTGGCGAGACGGGTGCGTTTCTGGATCGGTGTCAGCACCGGCTTGATGACCCCGGACTCAATGCGCGGCAACGGTTGTGGAGCGATACGGTCGAGGCCGACGATACGGATCACTTCCTCGACGAGATCGGCTTTGCCATCGATATCGGACCGCCAGGTCGGCACCGTCACAGTGACGGTCTCGCCGGAACCTTCAATTGCAAAACCGAGACGTTTCAGGATGCCTTCCTGCTCGGCGTGCGACACTTCAATGCCGGAGAGGCGCTTCGTTTCGTTCCACGGGAAAGAAATTACTTTATGCGGTTGCGGCACCTTACCAGCGACAATCGCTTCGCTCGCTTCGCCACCGCCATGCTCCACCACCAGCCTGGTGGCGAGTTCCAAGCCCGCCAGGCAGAACGCCGGATCGACGCCGCGTTCGAAACGATAACGCGCATCGGTGATGATGCCGAGTTTACGACCCGTCTGGGCGATGTTCAACGGATCCCAAAGCGCCGATTCGATCAGCACGTCGGTCGTATGTTCATCGCAACCGGAGGCTTCGCCACCCATGATGCCGCCGATGGATTCGACACCCACTTCATCGGCAATGACCACCGTCGAATCGTCAAACGTATAGGTCCGCCCGTCGAGGGCAAGGAGCGTCTCGCCTTCCCTGGCGCGCCGCACCGTCAAGCCACCTTTAACCTTTTTGAGGTCGAACACGTGCAGGGGCCGCCCCCGGTCGAAGGTGAGATAATTGGTGATGTCCACCAGTAGGTTGATCGGGCGCTGGCCGATGGCGGTCAGGCGACGTTGCAGCCATTCCGGCGACGGCCCGTTCCTGACGCCGCGCACCAGCCGTAAGGCGAAAGCCGGGCAGAGTTTCGCATCCTCGCCTGAGAACGCCAGCGTTACCGGCACTGGACACGGAAAACAGCCCGCCACCGGCGCAATCGTCCCCGGTTTCAACGTGCCAAGCCCCACCGCCGCGAGATCGCGGGCAATGCCGTGAATCGAGGTGCAATCGGGACGGTTCGGCGTCAGACCGATCTCGATCACCGGATCGCCCAGTCCGGCATACTCGGCAAACGCCGCCCCGACCGGCGCATCCGTCGGCAGGTCGATGATACCGTCGTGATCCTCGGAAATCTCCAGTTCGAACGCCGAGCACAGCATTCCTCGGCTTTCGACACCGCGGATGGTGCCGACGGCAAGGGTAATGTTCTTGCCAGGAATATAGGTTCCTGCGGGTGCAAACACGCTTTTCATGCCGGAGCGGGCATTCGGCGCACCGCAGACGACTTGAATCGGCGTAACCGCTCCGTAATCCACCATGCAGACGCGCAAGCGGTCAGCATTCGGATGCTGCTCTGCCGACACGACATGGGCGATGACATAAGGCGCAAGCGCCTTGGATTTGTCCTCGACGGCTTCGACCTCAAGGCCGATGCGGGTGAGCGCGTCGGCGATCTCATCGACGGAAGCGTTGGTTTCGAGGTGGTCTTTGAGCCAGGAGAGCGAGAATTTCATGGGTCCGGTGCCGGGTAAGAATGTGAACCGAAAAAAGCAGGATCAGACGGACAGGCCGCCTGCGAGGCTCGGCCAGTCGAGCGGTCTGAAACCGTAATGATCGAGCCAGCGAACATCCGCCTCAAAATAGGGCCGCAGATCGGGCATACCGTATTTCAGCATCGCAATGCGATCGATGCCCATGCCCCAAGCATAGCCCTGGTAGACATCCGGATCGAGGCCGCAATTACGCAACACGTTCGGATGCACCATGCCGCAGCCGAGAATTTCCAGCCAGTCCTCGCCTTCGCCAAAGCGGATCTCGCCGCCCTTGCGCGAACACTGGATATCCACCTCCGCCGACGGCTCGGTGAACGGAAAGAAGCTCGGGCGGAAGCGCATCTTGATCTGATCGATCTCGAAGAATGCCTTACAGAATTCTTCCAGCACCCACTTCATCTGCGCGAAATTGGCACTCTTGTCGATCACCAGCCCCTCGACCTGATGGAACATCGGCGTATGCGTCTGATCGGAATCGTGCCGGTAGGTGCGACCCGGACAGATGATACGAATCGGCGGTTGTTTCGACATCATGGTGCGGATCTGCACTGGACTGGTGTGTGTGCGCAGCACCTTGCGCTCGCCGTTGATGTCCGGTTGCAGGAAGAACGTGTCGTGCATCTCCCGCGCCGGGTGGCCGACAGGGAAGTTCAGGGCCGTGAAGTTATAGAAATCCGTCTCGATATCCGGCCCTTCGGCGACGGCGAAACCCATATCGGCGAAGATTGCCGTCAGTTCATCGATCACCTGGCTGATCGGATGGATGCGCCCTTTGGTTTCCGGGCCTTCCTGAACGGGCAGCGAAACATCGACCCGCTCCGCCGCAAGGCGTACCGTCAGCGCCGCATTGGCGAGCGCTTCCCTACGGTTCCCAAGCGCCGCTGCCACGCGGTCGCGCAGACCGTTGATAAGCGGGCCTTTTTCTTTGCGCTCCTCCGGCGTCATGCCGCCGAGCGTTTTGAGAAGCTCGGAGATCGCCCCCTTCTTGCCAAGCGCGGCAATGCGCACGGCTTCGAGCGCCGCTTCATCAGCAGCCACGCCTATTTGCGCGAGAAGAGTTGTTTCGAGTGCGGTGAGATCGGTCATGGAACGGTCCTGCGAAGGCTTGTGCTTTACAAGAAGCCGGCGCGGAACCTGATCGAGCCATCCGAGCCGTGCAGCACCCGGCAGACGACTGAATACAGCCGTCCTAACCGGAAAGGTCTCGGGAAAAGGCGGGGCGGCTCAATTCATTCAAACGAGCCGCGCCGAAGTAAGGATGCCGTTACGCCGTCGCGGGAAGCGCGGCCTTCGCCTTCTCGACGACGGCCTTGAACGCCTCCGGCTGATGAATAGCGAGATCGGACAGAACCTTGCGATCGACATCGACCCCGGCCTTGCCGAGACCGTCGATAAATCGGGAATAGGTCAGGCCGTATTCACGCACCGCCGCGTTGAGACGCTGGATCCACAGGGCGCGGAAGGTACGCTTGCGGACCTTGCGGTCGCGATAGGAATACTGCATCGCCTTTTCGACAGCCTGCTTAGCGATGCGGATGGTGTTCTTGCGACGGCCATAGAAGCCTTTCGCTGCCTTAAAAACCTTTTTATGCTTGGCGTGGGCGGTAACGCCCCGTTTAACGCGAGCCATGGGAAGCGTCCTTCAAAATCAAATGAAACAAGGGATTGTGGCGCAGAACCTCAGCCGTTCGGCAGGAAATACTGCTTGATCCGGATGGCATCGCTCGTGGCGATGGCGGCGGTGCCGCGCTTCTGGCGAACTTGCTTGGCAGTCCGCTTGATCATGCCGTGCCGCTTGCCGGACTGGGCGTACATGACCTTACCCGATCCGGTGATTTTGAAGCGCTTTTTCGCGCCCGATTTCGTCTTCAACTTGGGCATTTTGCTCTCCAGATTACAGGCGGGATAACCCACCCTGACTGCTCGCATTGTATGGAGCAACACAAACCGCCACGGCAGCCCTATTGAGCCGGGCGGTTCGATGAAGTGAGGGCTTATGGCAGAAACATGCGGCGATTGCAACGCCGCTTCCGCCGATGCCCTGAAAAAACGACACCGCTCGGGAAGCTCCCCGGTTATCGGCGTCAGAAGGCCGCCCCATATCCGGGCAGCCTCTTTTCAGCATTACTTGCCCGCCGGCTCCCACTTGCAGCGGATCGGCGAAACGATCAGTTCCTTATCCTTGAGCTTCTTGAACGCCTTGTCGATTTCCTTGCGATCCAGCCCGGACATCTTCTCGACATCCCCGGCGGAGACCGGTTTTCCCGCCTCGCGCAATACGCTCAGAACCTTATCCTCGACATCCATGATTTTTGCCCCGCATGATAAATCACTGCCGGGAACATAATTCATAAGCTACGGAACGATCAAGAATTTTAGGCGCATCCCGTTTGTCGGGCAGCGGAAAAACCGGACATCGGAAACCGGCTGTCCGGTTTTGTCTGGCCACCGTTCAAAGAGCCTCCCGCACCTTTTTCGCTACATCGGCGGGAACCCATTTTCCCCACACGTCCGGATACGTCTTGAGGAAATGCTGCGCCGCCTGATCGGTGGAAACGCCGTTCGCCTGCATATAGGCAAGAGCCTCGGACGTGATCGCTCCGGTGGTCCTGTACAAGCGCAGGAACGCGACGATACCGGGCGCTTTCTGGGCGAAAACGGTATTCATGCCGGTGACGACCTCCACCGTTGGATAAGCAGTGGCTTTCGTTACCTTGGTTTCATCGCCTGCCGCCATCATCTCCTGCCAGATCGCCTCGTCGTATACGGGCTCCTCCAGGGCCACGAGTTGGCTGCCGAACTTGCCCATCAGCCATGAAGGCCCCCAGTAATAGAACAGAATCGGCTGTTCGCGCTTTATGGCGCTCTCCACCGCCGCCGCCAGCGCCGCGCCGGTGCCGGGACGGAAGTTCACGAAATCGGCATCAAGGCCGTAAGCGTGCATCTTCTTGCTGTTGACGGTTTCACATATCCATCCGGCGATGCAATTATAGAACCGGCCCTTGGATGGCTCCTCCTGATCCTGAAACAGCACCTTGTACTTCCGCAGATCCGCAACCGATTTCAGATCCTTTGCCGGAGCGTATGCACCTTCAACGAGATAACGCGGCACATACCAATGCTGCACCGCATCCTCATAAGTCACGCCGATTTCGGCGACCTTCTTCTCCTTGAGGGCCTTCGTCCAGACATCTGGCTGATTGTTGGTCCAGACCTCCATGACGATATCGACATCGCCACGGGCGACACCGCCCAGAAGCGGGATCGTCGTGCCAGGGATAGAGTCGGTGGCGCAACCAAAGCCCTTCTCGATGATGAAGCGAGCAACGGCATTATGAAACAGCGCCGAATCCCAATCGAGATCGCCGAAGATAATCGGGCGATTGACGCCGCACCCAGCGGCTGACGCCGAACCGGGAAGGGCAGCGAAGGACATCGCGACGAATGCGGCGGCAAGGGCCGCCGAACGCAAAAATTTCATAACAACCTCCTGAAATTCATTGTGGGTGTTGATGGAAGAGCATCAATGTCCGTGAACTTTATGGAGCCTATCGTAGCGACGGATATGCCGAACCTTGGCCATAAGGCTGCAATTCCGGTCATTTTCAGAACTGATGTAAGAAACGAATGGTGCCGATCAACCGCCAAACAATCTTTTGCTTACAGCCTGACAATCGCCAGCCATGTCTTCCGGCCATCGCTCCTTTTCAGATGCGTCGCTGAACTTTGGATTGAACACGCTTCATCTTCGGCAATCGGGTTCCAGTTCTCCCGCATACGCTTGCGCCGTCCGGCGCTCTCCGGACAGGCATTCCGGCTGTCATTTGGGAGAATTGTAATGATCTTGAAGCGCCACATCCCGCCCACCTTGAAGCCGGGAATTTTCTTGGCAACTGCGAGCCGGTAGATTATCCGCTCCAAGAATTCGAGGATTGCTGGTCGAAAACTGGTTACCCCAATGATCGTTTGTTATTTTACCACTGGAAATAATACGACAGCCCCGCGCCCGGAGCCAACCAGACAAACGCCCAGATGAGGGCGGAAGTGGCATTCGAAACCTGAAACACCATCCACGGCATAGCGAATACACCCGCAAGTAACGGAATGACGGCGCGGATCGGGCCGAAGAAACGCCCGAAGAAAACGCTGTAAATTCCATAGCGGCGGAAAAATGCCTGCCCCCGGATGATCAGTCGCGGATGTTTGGAGAGCGGCCAGAATGTGAAGGTCCGGGCCTTGAAATGAAAACCGAAAATATAGGACACCCAATCCCCGAGGAAGGCCCCGGCAGCGGCGCTGATCCAGATGACCCAGAAATTCAGACCACTGCCGTTAATCCCGAAACCGATGGCAAGCAAAAGAACGGTGGCGGGAACGAGCAACGAAATTACGGCGAGGGATTCGCCGAAAGCAAGCGCGCCAACGACGAAAGGGGCCAGAATTTGGTGCTGCTGAATGAACTGGACAGTCGCCGTCTTCAGGCTTTCTATATCGATCACGCCCTACGCTCCGCACAAGAGGGGAGGCGTCCGGACGGAATCGCTCAACACCCTTAATAACTCTGCTTCTGATAATTCTATCTTCGCAGATTAATTGCGCCCGGACGTCATAGGCCTTATGCAGGCAACGCCGTTCAGGCTGCGGCCTTCCTAGCCGAAACACGCTGGCGATGGGAGCCTCCTCATCACCCGCACATTCATGATATTAGCAACGATTTGTTTTTCGAAGCGTTGCATTAACTCAGGCTTCGGATACATCGCAACGGCATATTCTATTTGCCGGATGTGTCGGGAAAGTGGCTTAAATTGCAATCGCGCAGGTAACCCATGAACATTTTGTCGATCCAGTCCCATGTCGCTTACGGCCATGTCGGCAACGCCTCGGCGGTATTCCCGATGCAGCGGCTCGGAGCGGAAGTTTGGCCGATCCATACGGTGCAGTTCTCCAACCATACCGGCTACGGCTCCTGGACAGGGCGGGTCTTCGACGGCGCGATGATTGCCGAAATCATCGACGGCATCGCCGCGCGTGGCGTGCTGCCGACCTGCGACGGCGTGATCTCCGGATACATGGGTTCGGCGGAAATCGGCACTGCCATTCTCGCCGCCGTGGACAGGGTTCGGGCGGCCAATCCGCAGGCGCTTTATTGCTGCGATCCGGTGATCGGCGATATCGGGCGCGGCGTTTTCGTGCGCGAAGGCATTCCTGAATTCATGCGCCATCAGGCTGTGCCGAAGGCGGACATTGTCACCCCCAACCAGTTCGAACTCGAATACCTGTCCTCCATGGATTGTCACGATCTCGACGGATTGAAGCGCGCTGTCTCCACGGTTCAGGAAACGGGGCCGCGCGTTGTCCTTGTCACGTCCGCACAGACGGCGGAAACACCGACAGATGCGGTCGATCTGATCGCAGCGGAAGGCGGGCGGTTCTGGCGGGCGCGGACACCAAAGCTCAACCTGACGCCGAACGGCGCAGGCGATGCCGTGGCAGCGTTGTTCTATGTCCATTACCTGCGGCAACGGTCGGCAGCCTCTGCCCTTGGGGAGGCGGCATCCTCCATTTACAGCCTGCTGAAAATCACCGAAGATGCAGGCTCGCGTGAGATTCTCACCGTGGCCGCCCAGGACGAATTCGTGTCGCCGACCTGGCGGTTCTCCGTAGAGGAAATTTGAGGACAATTTTGAGGACAATCATGCCGCATCGGTTCTTCTGGCTCGACGTGTTCACGGATGAAGGAATGAAGGGCAATCCGCTGGCCGTCGTCCTCGATGCCGACGGTTTCCCGGCAACCCGGATGCAATCGATTGCGCGAGAGTTCAACCTGTCGGAGACGGTCTTTGTCCAGACACCGAAGGATGCTCGGCATCGCGCCAATCTCCGCATCTTCACGCCGGGCAAGGAACTCCCCTTCGCCGGTCATCCGACCATCGGCACCGCCGTGCTGCTGGCAACGCTCGACCGTAACGGCGAGAGCGGCGCGGTGGCGTTCGGCCTGGAGGAAGTCGTCGGTACCGTCGCCTGCGCAGTGGATGTGAAGGGCGGCACCCTCGGCGAGGCGCGTTTCTCGGTACCGCGCATTCCCGAGGAAGTCGGCGAAGGGCGCGATGCGGGCCGGTGCGCCGCCGTCCTCGGTCTGGAGCTTGACGATATCGGCCTCGAGAAACACAGGCCGAGCCGCCACTCCGCCGGCGTCGCCTTCGATTTCGTGCCCGTTGCGACGCGCGAGGCACTGGCGCGGGCGACGCCGTGCCCAGGCATGTTCACCGACGTATTCTTCGACGACCATCACCCGGCGGTTTATCTCTACACACACGGCGAGATCGGTTCCGGAGTCGATTTCCGGGCAAGAATGTTCGGCCCCGGTCTCGGGATCATGGAAGACCCCGCCACCGGTTCAGCGGCAGCAGCGTTCGCAAGCGTGTTGATGCAGAGCGAGCCGATGAGCGATGGCGAACACCGCTTTGTCATTGAGCAAGGGATCGAGATGGGGCGTAGAAGCATCATTATTCTACGCCTTTCAGTGCGGCATGGCGTTCTGTCCTCTGTGGAGATCGGCGGTCAAGCCGTCATCGTCGCCCGGGGCGAGTTGATGCTGTGAGCCTCGCCGCCCCTGCCTCCGGCATCGTCACAATCGAACAACTGGATAACCGCCTCGAACCCTGGCGCTGGACATGGGCTGAAGCGAATGCCGCCTCCATTGCCCGGAACTGGGAACGGTTGCTGGAGAAAAAACCGAAGCTGTTCGATGGCAAGGTGCTGCTGGCGCGTGATGTCTGGATATCCGAAGGGCGGATGCGCGCGCGCTATTTTGAAGTGAACTATTCACAGTTCTTAAGCTGGCGCGATTTCGACCACCCGGATCAATCAATCTGGAACGGGTTCGCCATGGCCGCCTTGCGCGGCAGCAATGGTTTTTACGTCTGCGGCGTAATGGGACCGCACACCGCCAATGCCGGGCAGGTCTATTTCCCGGCAGGCACGCCGGACCGCGCCGATTGCCGTGCCGACGGCACAGTCGATCTTGCGGGCAGCGTCTTGCGTGAACTCAAGGAAGAAACCGGTCTGACGAACGGCTTCACGGCAAATTCCTCTTGGCAAATCGTCCGTTGTTGGCCCGCTCTCGCCCATCTGCGCATCCTGCAATTTGCCGACCCTGCCGAATTGGTCGCGCAGCGGATCGAGGCTTTTCTCGCCACACAGGATGAACCGGAACTGAGCGGAACCCGGATCGTGCGCCGCCAAGCGGACATCGACCCGACAACGATGCCACCGTTCCTGCAACTGTTTTTTAAGGAAACTTTGCCCAAGGAACCCTTGCCGGAGTGACGGCAACACCCCGTCAGCGGTAGCCAAACCGCGTTTTTGTCGCCCGCAACGCTGCCAGCCCTTCCGCTTCGCGCCCGTCCCGGCACAAGCCGGAAGCGCGGACTGCTTCGGCGCTCGCCTTATCGTAAACCGATTGCGCGACATGCCCCATGGCGAGATCGTTATCGAGAACGGAATGATAGGCGCTGACCTCACCCGCGCAACTGGACGACGATGCAGAAACACCCGGCATCGCCGCCGCCCCGCCCGTACCATCGTGTTCGCACGCAACCAGAAGCGACGCGCTCAGCAGCATAACCGCCAGGCCCAACCGATGCGCCCCTATCGCCCGTTCGTGACGAACCTTTGCAAACGAAGCCATGGGAACCCTCCTGAAAAAGCGAATGATCCTCCGGGATCCATAACTTATGTATAAAGCAACGCCTGTCCGGTGCAAGCGATGGCCGGAATACCGCCATCACCGGATTTTGAAAAATCGAATTGTTGCCGAGGCGGGCAGCTTTTCCGCAAACGCTGTTTTCTCTTCCCGCAATCCGGTCTAGAAACGGGGGCGAATCTGTCACCCATCAGTGAGGCCCATCGCCATGCCCAACACGATGCCCAACGTTCACGTGCGCGCCGAGATTCTGGTTCAGGCCCTGCCGCACATGCAGCGCTACGACCAGCAGGTCGTTGTGGTGAAATACGGCGGCCACGCTATGGGCGACAAGGCGGCAGCAGAGGATTTCGCCGAGGACGTGGTGCTTCTGGAGCAATCCGGGCTGAAACCGATCGTCGTTCACGGCGGCGGCCCGCAGATCGGCGCGATGCTGGAAAAGCTCGGCATCAAGTCGCAATTCGCCTCCGGGCTGCGCATCACCGACGCAGCAACAGTTGAAATCGTCGAGATGGTGCTTGCCGGGTCGCTCAACAAGCAGATCGTCGGCTGGATTTCCGCCGAGGGCGGAAAGGCGATCGGCGTCTGCGGCAAGGACGGCAACATGGTCACGGCGGCGAAGATGACGCGCACCGTGATCGACCCTAACTCAAACATCGAGCAGATCGTCGATCTCGGGTTCGTCGGCGAACCCACGCATGTCAACCGCGAAGTGCTTGACGCCATCCTCAAAGCAGAACTGATCCCGGTCATCGCTCCGCTCGCAGTCGGTGAAAACGGCCAGACCTACAACGTCAACGCCGATACCTTCGCCGGGGCCATCGCCGGAGCGATGGCGGCCAAGCGCCTGCTGCTCCTTACCGACGTGCCCGGAGTCCTCGACAAGAACAAGCAGTTGATCCCGGAGATGACGATCGAGGAATGTCGCCACCTGATCGCCGATGGCACCATCACAGGCGGCATGATCCCGAAGATCGAAACCTGCATCTATGCCCTCGAACGCGGCGTCGAAGCGGTGGTGATCCTCGACGGTAAGGTGCCGCATGCAACGTTGCTGGAGCTGTTCACCGACCACGGTGCGGGCACCCTGATCCGCCGCGCCTAGATCATGATGCGTTTGCACGAAAATGCAGCTTGCTCTAATTTCCTTATGCCGCAATGTGTTGTGCGTTTAAACGAACTCACTTAAACGCACATTGCTCTAGAGCGCGATCCGATCAAATTGCATCGGATTGCGCTCTAACTTTCCTTTATTTACCGCATTTTCTTGCGCCGAACCGGTGGCCACTTCGGCGGAAAATGCTCTAAACAGAATGGATACCGGTTTGAAGCACAGGCAGGCGGAACGGCAGGCTTTCGCACGGATCGCCTGCTGGATATTCGACCTCGACAACACTCTTTACCCGCACGAATCGAAGATCTGGCCACAGGTTGATCAGCGCATCACCCTGTTCATCGGTCAGTTGCTCGGCGTCGACGGGCTGACGGCGCGTGTCCTGCAAAAACATTATTACCACCGCTACGGATCGAGCCTTCAGGGCCTGATGGTGGAATACGGGGTCGATCCGCGCGTCTATCAATCATTCGTGCACGACATCGATCATTCGCTGTTGCAGGAAGACCCGGACCTCGCCGCCGCCATCGCCAGATTGCCGGGCAAGCGCTATATCCTCACCAACGGTTCGCAGGCCCATGCCGAGGCAATTGCCGGGAAACTAGGCATTTTATCGTTATTCGACGGCATTGCCGATGTTGCCGATACCAATTTCGTACCGAAGCCCGCGCCCGACGTCTATCACGCATTCATGAAACGGTTTGCAGTCGACCCGAGCCGGGCGACGATGTTCGAGGACAGCGCCGTCAACCTGCGCGTTCCGTCCGATCTCGGCATCACCACAATTCTGGTGGTGCCGAAAACCCATGATCCGTTTCGCGAGGCTTTCGAGCAGGCCGCGGAGCAGGATGCGCATATCGACTACATCACCGACGACCTGGCCGGCTTCCTGCGCAACGCCATTGATACGTAAGACGCTATTTCGTCGCCCATAACCGCCCGAGAAGCGTTTCTCCCGGCAGGCGCGAAGGATCGAGCCGAATGGTCCGTACGGAGACCGGCGCCGCTTCGCCGTAAAGCGCCAGCGGCACGACGATGGTCTTTGCCCATGCCCTGGCGATGAAGGCGTTCAGCCATGCTTGGCGCTCAGCCGCGGTTTTCACCGACAACAACGCTTCGACATTGTGCAGCACGACCCCGCCCCAGTCACCGGCAAGCGCCGTCTCGATGATGCTGTCCAACGACAACCGGTTTGCTTTCACTCCTTGTAGAGCCATGATCGCAGCGCGAAAATCAACGAACGCCATCCCGAGGCACTGCGCCAGCCCCTGCACCAGATCCGGGCGATAAACGTCGAACCGCACGAGATAGCCCCCCGCGCCATATATGCGGATGGCGGAAGCGATCGGGACCGTCCAATCGCCCGCCACCTCATCCGCCGGATAACCGCCCCCTAAGCAATTGCAAGAATCTGTCATCTATAGAAATCCGCCATCGTTACTCCAGCACCTGATGCAATGTCTTGAAATGGTTCACTTTCGAGCAGATCGGACACGGGCCACCAGTGGGCGTCGCCGGCACATCGGCAACCATGGGACGGTGGAACATTCGCCTGCAGACGCGACACCGGTCGGACCTGAGTGGCAGGTCGGCCACCATTGCCGGACCATGTTCCGTCAGGCGGATAGCCTTGGCTTCACAGACATCAAGGCATAATCCGCATGCTGTGCAAAGAATCGGCTGGATACGATAGCTCTCCCCCGCATCATTGCGGACGACGCTCAATGTACCCTCAGGACAGAGATTGAAGCAGACATCGCAGCCGGTGCAGACTGCAACGTCGATCTGCGGCGTCGTGAAGGCGAGCGCGCCGGGGCAAAGGGGCATGTCCCTTGCCTTTTCGACGCTCTCCGCCGCCGGGGCCGTCCTGAACAGCGACAGGAACCGTCTGCGCCCCGCATGTGGCGCGGTATCGCCGCCGTTAGCCAGTTTGTGCCGCGCCGACCAGTCGGCAGTGGCAAGCACGTCGAGTTGGATCTGCGCCTCTTCCCGGCTGGCAAGTACGTCGTTGACGGCATCGACGGCATGCTCGAACGAATGGCTCTGGCGGCCATCGCCCTTCGGCTCGCAGATGCACAAACGACAATTGCCGGTGGTGATCGCCACCCGGCGCACTCCGCTCCGGTGCCAGGCAAGAATGTCGCGCATACCGAAGGCATGAATACAGGTGGCCCGGACATTACCAGGCAGTAGCGCCTCGCGGCAAGCAATGAACGCCGTCTTCAATCGCTCATCGGGCAAAACGGTGAACGGCCTGTCGAGTGCGACCGCGCCGCGCGGACAGGCGGGGATACACAGGCCGCAGCCGTCACACAGGTCGGCATCAAGGCCGAGGCTGTCATCGCTGAGAACCCAGGCACCCTGTGGGCAGATATCGACACAGGCGCGACAGGAGGCCAGCGGTGACAGATCAAGGGTGCAATCGTCGGCAATAACGGTCGGATGAACGATGGCCATGTGCTGCCTCCCCAATAATGGCGCTACGCGCCGACCATACCGGGAACGGAGAAGGCCCTGCCTTACCAGCTCTCGGACATGCCAGGCACATAAGCGCAGGAATCCTCATACGCTTCCCGGAGATGTCGCTGCTTTTCCGCCTCGATAGGCTCCGGCTCGACCAGCGGCTCATTGGCAAACACCACCAGCGCCTTGCGCAGCCGTCGCACATAAATGGCAGTGGTCAGCGCCAGTCCGGCATAGAATTCGCTGTTGGTGCGATGATGGACGGTCGCGGCGAAGTGCCGAACCCAGCGCAGCAGATGCCGGTCCATGAACCGCGCCGCATCGTTCAATGCCGCTGGATGCTCCGTCAGAGCAATGAGATGGGCAATGAAAAACAGTTGCAGAACCAGATGGTCGTCAGAGCGCATACGCCAGTTTTCGGCCTTGAGGCCGTAATGCTCATACCAGCGGCGTACATCGAACATCGGCTCCTGCCGCTCCAACCCCTCCGGATCGATCCATACCGATTCGTCCGGCGAGGCGCGATAAGCGTTCGTCAGGTAAATTGAGGCGAATTCAGCGGCGAGAAAATCCATGGCG
The DNA here is from genome assembly GCA_031547465.1 of Microvirga sp. GTDB lineage: Bacteria > Pseudomonadota > Alphaproteobacteria > Rhizobiales > Beijerinckiaceae > Hohaiivirga. Next base: position 15,726 of record JAVBRX010000096.1, read on the forward strand.
ACAGGGTCGCCGGACCCAGCCGTCAGAGCATTATCCATGAGGGAAAGGGCGGCCCTCCCCTCCTCGTCGTCGAGTTCAAGGGCCAGACGCTCCTGTACAGGAGCCTGGCGAAGAATGGCCCAGAGTCCGGCATCCAGTTCGCGATCATGCAGGCTTGCAAGAAACCGCAAATCCTCGGCGATGGCGCGCCGTAACTCCGGGGTTGCTTCTATCACTCGACGATGCCTTTGCTGTGCGGAACGAACACGATGGAGGCATTGGTCAGTTCCGGATTGGCCATGTTCCTGACCTGCCGCACAACCTTGTCGTTCGGTCCGCGGGCCTTGGTTTCATACGTCCCGTCGCGCAGTTTGTCTATCGGGCCGATATCGAGTACGCGCATCATGCAGGCCATGACGCAATAGGGTTTGCGTCCCGCCTCCAATTCATCGATGCACATGTTGCATTTCTTCACAATCTTGCTTTCGACATCGTACTGCGGCGCACCGTAGGGGCAGGCCGCCTCGCAGCGACGGCAACCGATACAAAGGGTCGAATCGATGTCGACGACACCGTTGTCCTTGCGTTTGAAGATCGCGCCGGTTGGACACGACGGCAGGCAGGCAGGTTCCGCGCAATGGTTGCACGACATATTGACCTTGTAGGCATAGACATCCGGGTAGGTGCCGCCTTCGACATACATCACCCGGCGGAACCGCGGACCGGGCGGCAAGCCGTTCTTGTCCTTGCAGGCGATTTCGCAGGCGCGACAGCCGATGCAATCGACATTGTTATGAATGAAGCCGAGTTGCACATCCGGCACGACCGGCGTGTAAACCTCCCGCTTGCGGCGCTTGACGGCTTCTTTGATGCGGGTTTTGTCTTCAGTGGTTGCCATGACGTCCCCCTAATCAAAGATCGCGACGGAAAATGGTTGAGCGCGCGGTCGCGAGATTATCCCAGCCTGGCCGGTGTTGCAGGTTAGTCTTGCGAATATTGACCAGCACCGTGTTGTAGGCGAAAGCGCCCGCAGGGCTCGGCTCGTCGAGGGTCAGGAAATCGGGGTTCCCGGCCCGGTCGATGCCGTTTTCGTCCACGTCCATCCACGCGCCTTCATGCAGCACGACAACGCTCGGCATACAGCGTTCGGTGACGTAGACCGGAACGACACAGGTGCCACGGTCGTTATAGACCTCGACGACATCGCCGGTTTTCAGCCCGAGACGTTTGGCGTCAGAAGCATTGACCGTCACTTCCTGCTCGAAGGTCTCACGCAGCCACGGAATGTTGTTGAAGATCGAGTGCGTGCGCCAGCGCGGATGCGGCGATACCAGATGGAACGGGTAATCGCTAGTCTTCGGATGGTTCAGCGATTCCCACGGCTCGATCCATTTCGGTATCGTCGGGATCGGATACCCGTAAGCCGTACGGGTCCAGTCGGTGATTTGCGCCAATTGCGTCGAGAGGATTTCGATCCGTCCCGATGGCGTCGCAAATGGCTTTCCCTCCTCGATTTGCGCCCGGAAAGCCACATGTGGCTTGTCGAGCTTGAACTTGTAGACACCGCGCTTCTTGAACTCATCCCACTGCATGGTGACGCCCTGGTGATGCATCACCCGTTCGTCCCACCACGTCTTGAGATACGCTTCGTCGGTCGCGTCATTATCGTTGAAATAATCGCGGTTCGAGCGTGGATTGTAGGCTTGGCCGAAACCGAGACGGTAAGCGAGTTCGGTGAAGACCTGGAAATCGGTCTTTGACTCGCCCATCGGCTCGATCACCTTCGGGCGGTGGATGTAGTAATGCCCTTTATACCAGGGCAGCGCCACGTCGTGCCGCTCGAAATGGGTGGCAATGGGCAACAGGTAATCGGCCCAGATGCCGGACGGCGTGATGGTCGAATCCATGCACACCACCAGTTCCAGCTTCTCGATCGCCTTGATTTCCTTGTTGATATTGGTGAGTTGGTTGAACCAGTCCGACCCCTGCCAGAAGATACCCTTGATGTTCGGGATCACGCCGTCGAGTTGATCGTTACGCGGCCAGCAACCGATCTCCTCGCGCTTGACGTTAGGATAATTGAGCACGCAATGCGCCCAACGGTCAGATTTGATTGCCGCATACCAGACATTGGAATACTGGTCATACGGATAGGCGACCGCTTCCGGGTGCCATGCCTTGCCGACGCCTTCCGCTGAACCGCCGAGGACGCCGATATTGCCGGTCATCGCCTGCACCGCCGCCGCCATGCGGTTGTACTGCTCACCGTAGGCGTTGCGACCCGGAGCCCAGGAAGCTTTGAGCGCCGCCGGCTTGGTGGTGGCATACATCCGCGCCAGCTTGATAATATCTTCCGCCTTGACGCCGCAGATCTTCTCAGCCCATTCCGGGGTCTTCGGCGTCTTGTCGTAAACGCCGAGGATATAATCGCGGAAGTTCTCCTGGCCTTGCGCCCAGTCGGGCATCGTCCGCGTATCCATGCCAAGGCAGAAGCGGTCGATGAACGCCTGATCCTGAAGGTTCTCCGTGAAGATCACATAGGCCATCGCCGCCAGCATCGCCGCGTCGGTATTGGGCCGGATCGGAATCCACCACGCATCGTAAGCGGCGGCGGAATCGGTGTATTGCGGATCGACCAGCACGAACTTGCAGCCGCGCTGTTTGGCAAGGCGCATGTAATAGAACGTGTTGCCACCATGGAATGTGTAGGCCGGGTTCCAGCCCCACATGATGATGAGCTTGGAATGGGCGAAGGCGTCGTCCTCATTGCCGTCCTCGATCGTGCCGAACGTCATGCGTGAGGAGAAAGTCGTGCCCTGATAGGACGGCACCGACCACGAACTGGTGCGACAACCGAACATGCCGAGGAAACGGCCGAGCAGCCCTTCGATCTGGTCCGATTTATGCAGCACGCCGTAGGAGGCGCCGGCATAGGACTGATCAACGATGGCGGTCGGACCGTAATTCTTCTTCAGCTCAACCATCTTGGCGGCGATTTCCGTCAGCGCCTGCTCCCAGGAGATACGCTTGAACTTGTGTTCGCCGCGTTTGCCGACACGCTTCATCGGATAGAGCAGGCGCTCGGCGGAATAGAGGCGCGAGCGATAGGAGCGCCCGCGCAGGCAGGCTCGGACCTGCGGTTCTTCGACGGTATCCTTGCCAAAAAAGCCGCCTTCCTGATAGCGCCCGTCATCAGTGGACAGGCGTACGATCACGTCGCCCTTCTTGTGCGCGACTAGCATATGGCGCGAACCGCAATTGTGGGCGCAACTCGTGACCACCGTTTCCAGATCGTCGTCGCGCGGATACGGCTCATAGGCGAACGCCTTGGCCTCCTGCGATCCAAGTATTGGAACGAGACCGGCGGCAATGCCGGTGGCTGCGCCCAGTTCAAGAAAACGGCGACGGTTGAGATTGAAAGTCGGCATGGATTGCACAGTGCCTTCGGGTCGAACGGTAACTGGAGTATCGGTCACGGCTTCACCCCCTCTTCGACGGCAGATTCAACCTGATAGCGCGGATCGGATACGGTCGGACGATCCTTCGCCCAATCCGGCGTATCCTCCGGAGGCGGCATATCCGGCCAGGCATGGCGCGGGTAAGGATAGGAAATACGGTACCAATGCCGCCCACCATGGCAGCCGTAGCAAACGTCGGAATTGCTTTCCGCCGCCTTCTCGATCGCCTCGGTCTTGAGGTAATTTACCTGATGACGATTGGTGCGGATCAGCGAATGGCAGCTCAGACACCCGTTCGGCACGCCTTCCGGTTCGAGATCGGCACGGTTCTCTTCCCACGGTCCCGGCATCCCGGTCATGTTCTGCCACGGGAACGAACCATGACACCGCAGGCAAGTCTCTTCCGGATTGACCATCTTGCGTAAGGTGAACGGCGGCTTGCTGTTATTGGAGGTCAGATCGGCAGCGATCACCGTCACATGCGGAGATTCTTCGCGCGGATCGTTGCCCTGATGGCAGAAATTGCACTTCAGGTTCATGACTTCCTTGGAATAGGGTGTCGTCAGATGCCGGACATGGAAATCGTCCTGGCCACCGGTAAACGTCGACAGGGTCTGGTACCAGGCCAGAACATCCTTGGACGGAACGCCTGCGGGAGACGTGGCGAGCGGTTTCGCATCAAGAATTTCTTTATGACAGACCAGACAATCGGCATCGTTGGATTTGTCGATCGCCGGCTTGAAATGGATCGGATGCCATTGCGCGGAGAGATAATCTCCGGCCATCGCCTTTTTGGTGATGGCATCGAACGTCTTCATCGTATCGCTGAGTCCGGGTGGCAATTTGGCAACCGGTGTGGATGCGACCGGTTTCTGCGGCTTGCTCTGCGCCAGAGCGCCTTCAGGGCCAAACGAACCCACCCCCTGCCCGAAAAACAGACCACCGGACAGATAGACAACGCCAGCCAGGACGACGGCAGCCGACACTCCGGGTAACCACTTGCGAACAGGCGCCATCGCCGCCTCCACTAACGGTTCAAAAAAGAAAGGGCGCCGAGGCTTTCGCCTCAACGCCCGATGGAATCTTACTTCTTTTTGGCCGTAGCAGGAGCGCCAGCCATGCCGGACATGCCGTCCATACCCGACATACCACCCATGCCGCTCATCCCAGACATGCCGCCCATGCCAGACATACCGCCCATACCGGACATACCGCCCATACCGGACATGCCGCCCATCCCGGACATGCCGCCCGTCGCGGGCGTGCCGCCCGGAGCTGGGGGGGGGGGGGGGGAGGGCGGGGGGGGGGGGG
>JAVBRX010000028.1:0-5568 GCA_031547465.1 Microvirga sp.
CAGGATGGTGTCTTGTCGCTGCGGCGAAGTCGAAAGCAACGCCACGGGAACGCCGATCAACTCCTCAACGCGCCGCACATATTTCACTGCCTGCGCCGGCAGTTCTGCCCAGGAGCGTGCTCCCGCTGTCGAACCGGACCAGCCTTCGAATTCCTCGTAAACCGGCTCCACCGCCGCTTGCAAGCCCTGTAGGGCCGGGAAGTAATCCAGTTCCCGACCATCAACGCGATAACCGGTACAGATACGGATCGTCTCGAAACCGTCGAGCACATCGAGTTTGGTGAGGGCGATGCCGTCGATACCGCTGGTGCGGGCGGTCTGACGCACCAATACTGCGTCGAACCAGCCGCAGCGCCGCTTGCGACCGGTCACGGTGCCGAATTCGTGGCCCTGAATGCCGATACGTTCGCCGATTTCGTCATGCAACTCAGTAGGGAACGGGCCTTCGCCGACGCGCGTGGTATAAGCCTTGGCGATGCCGAGCACATAGCCGACCGCCCCCGGCCCCATACCGGAGCCTGCCGCCGCCTGCCCGGCCACAGTGTGCGACGAGGTGACGAACGGATAGGTGCCATGGTCGACATCGAGCAGCGCCCCTTGTGCACCCTCGAACAGGATGCGCTTACCCGCCCGGCGGTACTCGTCGAGAAGCCTCCACACCGGCTCCATGAACGGCAGCACCTGATCGGCGATTACCGCCAGTTCGTCGTAAATTGCCTTCGGGTCGAACGGATCGAGGCCGAGGCCGCGACGTAGCGCGTTATGATGAGCCAGCAGCCGATCGATCTTGGCCGGAAGCGAGGAGAGATCGCTCAGATCCATCAGGCGGATTGCCCGCCGCCCGGCCTTGTCCTCATAGGCCGGGCCGATGCCGCGCTTAGTGGTGCCGATCTTGGTGCCGGAAGCGACCCCGCTTTCGCGCAGAGCATCCAGTTCGCGGTGCAGCGACAGGATCAGGGTGACATTCTCAGCGATGCGCAGGTTCGAGCGATCAATCCGCACACCCTGCTCCGCGAGCTTTTTCAGTTCGCTCATCAGCGCATAAGGGTCGAGTACGACACCGTTGCCGATCACAGCCATCTTGCCGGGTCGCACGACCCCGGACGGCAACAGCGACAGTTTATAGGTCTTATCGTCGATCACCAGCGTATGGCCGGCATTGTGACCGCCCTGAAAGCGCACGACGACATCCGCCTGCTCCGACAGCCAATCGACAATCTTTCCCTTGCCTTCATCGCCCCACTGGGCTCCGACGACGACAACATTGGCCATGGCGGCACCTTTGATGAGAGTTCTGACGAAGACCGGCGCAATCCCGGAACCTGAAAGGGTTTTTCAGGAAATGACACGCAACGTCAAGCGAAAGCTTCCCCCGACGTGGCACACTGATCCGAAAACAGAGCATCATTTACGGTTTACTATAGCATGGCCCTTGTACTGTCCAACCAAGGCTTCCCCGAGGCGCGATTTTTGGGAAACGGCTTACCGTTTCCCGAAGGTGGACCAAGGCAAGATGCGTTGTATGGAAATGCGCCTTGTTCAATTTCATTTATTTTACGCACTTTGTTCCACTGAACCGGAGCCCACTTCAACGCAAAATGCTCTAGCTTTCGGGGGAGGTTCCTGCCATTGTCATGGGCTGGCGTCAGGGCCAAAAAACATCATTTTTTCTGAAGAGCATCATTTTTTCAAGGCAGGTCGATCATGGGTTTGTTACGGCGGATGTGGCAGGCATTTTATGATAATGCCTACCTACTGCTGGTGGCGACGACCCTGCTCTGGGCCGGGAACACCATCGCCAGCCGTCTTGCCGTCGGTCATGTGTCACCGATGGCGTTGACATCGTTGCGCTGGTTTATTGTGCTTGCCGTCCTGCTACCGCTCTCCGGCAGGAGGATGGCACAGGACTGGCCTAAACTGCGACCTTTCACCGTCAAGATCGTCTGGATGGCGTTTTGCGGCTTCACCGGGTTCAACGCCCTGTTTTACGCCGCTGCCTACAGCACCGGAGCCGCCAACCTGGCCATTTTTCAGGGCATGATCCCGGTTTTCGTGATGCTCGGAGCGTGGCTCCTGTTCAAGACGCCGGTCACGGCCATGCAATGGATCGGGTTCGTCATTGCCTTTGCCGGGGTGGTTGTCGTCGGGCTAAAAGGCAATCTGACCTCACTGAATGCGCAAGGGTTTTCCAGCGGCGACCTATTGATGCTTTCCGCCACACTGCTCTCCGCTGCCTATACACTGGGGTTACGCCAGCGTCCGGCAGTGTCCGGCCTGGTATTCTTCACCGCCCTGGCCCTGGCGGCTTCCCTCACGTCCCTGCCGCTGATCGCGGGAGAGATCGCCCTCGGGCGCTTTCAGATGCCGACCCTGACGGGCTGGCTGATCATGGCCTATATTGCCCTGCTGCCGTCGCTCATTGCACAATTATTCTATATTCGTGGCGTTGAACTGATCGGCCCGAGCCGCGCTGGTCTGTTCGTCAATCTCGTGCCGGTCTTCGGCACGACGCTGGCAGCAATGCTACCGAACGAACCGTTTGCCGTCTATCACGTCATCGGTCTGGCTTTGGTGATCGGTGGCATCATTCTGGCGGAGCGAAAATAAAAAGCCCCGGCATCGCACCGGGGCTTCTAGATTCAGGTTTTTAAAATTTTCAGAACCGCACCGCCCGTGCCCGCTTGACTTGCGGGATGGCTTCGATCTTACGCAGCAGGTCGTCGGAAACCGGGCCGTCGACGGAAACGAAGCAGATCGCATCGCCGCCCTCTTTCTCACGGCCCAACGCGAAGGTAGCGACATTGACGCCCGCTTCGCCGAGCACCATGCCGAACTTGCCGATGAAGCCGGGCTTGTCGGAATTGCGCACGTAGATCATGCTCGGCGCAAATTCGGCATCGACTGATATCGAGCGGATCTCGATCATACGCGGTTTGCCGTCCTGGAACACAGTGCCGCCAGCATGGCGTGGCATGTCTTCGGCATCGACGGTGATGCGGATGAAGCTCTCGTAATTGCGGGTGGCACTGTCACGTTTCAGTTCTTCAATGACGATACCGCGCTCGCGGGCGACGATCGGTGCCGACACCATGTTGATATCCTGCAATTGCGGACGCAGGACGCCAGTAACGGCGGCGGATGTCAGGGCGCGGGTATTCATGTTAGCGACTGTGCCCTCATATTCTATGCGAATGCCCTTGATCCGGCTTTCGGTGAGTTGGCCGAGGAACGAGCCGAGCTTTTCGGCGAGTTCCACAAACGGGCGCAGACGCGGCGCCTCCTCCGCCGTAATCGACGGGAAGTTGACCGCGTTCTGGATCGCACCGCTAAGTAAGTAGTCGGCCATTTGCTCGGCCACCTGCAACGCCACATTCTCCTGCGCCTCGGTGGTCGCTGCGCCAAGATGCGGTGTGCAAACCACATTCGGATGTCCGAACAGCGGATTTTCTTTCGCCGGTTCCTCGGTGAACACGTCGAACGCCGCCCCGGCGACATGACCGGTATCGAGCGCCGCGCGCAACGCTGCCTCGTCCACCAGCCCGCCACGGGCACAGTTGACGATCATCACGCCCTTCTTGGTGCGGTTGAGGGCATCAGCGGAGAGGATGTTGCGGGTCTTGTCGGTAAGCGGCGTGTGTAGGGTGATGATGTCGGCGCGGCGTAGCAGGTCTTCGAGTTCAACCTTTTCAACGCCGAGATCAATCGCCCGCTCCTGCGACAGATACGGGTCGAAGGCGATGACGCGCATTTTCAGGCCGACGGCTCGGTCGGCAACGATCGAGCCGATATTGCCGCAGCCGATGATACCGAGGGTCTTGCCGGTGATTTCGGCCCCCATGAAACGGTTCTTTTCCCATTTTCCTGCCTGGGTCGAGGTATCCGCCGCCGGAATCTGCCGCGCCAGAGCGAACATCATGGCGATGGCATGTTCGGCGGTGGTGATCGAGTTGCCGAAGGGGGTATTCATGACGATGATACCCTTGGCGGTAGCAGCGGGAATCTCGACATTGTCGACGCCGATGCCAGCCCGGCCGATCACCTGCAGATGCTTGGCCTTTTCCAGGATCTTCGCCGTCACCTTGGTGGCGGAGCGGATGGCGAGGCCGTCATAATCGCCGATCACCTCGGCAAGCTTATCCTTGTCCTTGCCGAGTTCCGGCCTGAAGTCGACATCGATGCCGCGATCCTTGAAGATCTGTACGGCGGCGGGAGAGAGCGCGTCAGAGATGAGAACGCGGGGAGCGCGAAGAGTCATGGCATCGCCTTTCTCAACACCGCCGCACAAAACGGGCGCGAGCGGCGGAAACGAAGGAATGGAAGGGGCGGTTCGAAATATCCCATTTACGGGCGGCGGGTTCACCTCGCCGCCCGATGGCCTGAATGGATCAGGCGGCGAGAAGCTTTGCCTTCTCGGTAGCGAAGGCCCAATCGAGCCAGGGCGTCAGCGCCTTGAGGTCGGCTGATTCCACGGTCGCGCCGCACCAGATGCGCAATCCAGCAGGGGCATCGCGGTATGAACCGATGTCAAAGGCGACATTTTCCTTGTCGAGGAGCGCAACCATGCCCTTGGCGACCTTTTCCACCGCTTCCGGCCCTTTCGCCACCACGTCCGGATCGGTGATAGCGAGGCAGACGCTGGTGTTGGAGGCAATTTTCGCGTTCTTTGCCAGATTGGCGAAAGCAGGCGTCTTCGCCAGCCAGTCGTGCAGCACCTTGGCGTTACCATCGGCCTTGGCGATCAGGGCGTCTATGCCACCGATGCCCTTGGCCCATTCGAGAGCGTCGATGTAATCCTCGACCGCGAGCATCGACGGAGTATTGATCGTCTCGCCGACGAACAGCCCTTCGGTGAGCTTGCCGCCGGAGGTCATGCGGAAGATCTTCGGCATCGGCCAGGCCGGGACATAGCTCTCCAGCCGGGCGACGGCGCGCGGCGACAGGATCAGCATGCCGTGTGCGGCTTCTCCGCCCAGCACCTTCTGCCAGGAGAAGGTGACGACATCAAGCTTGGCAAAATCGAGCGGTTGCGCGAACGCGGCGGAAGTGGCGTCACAGATCGTCAGCCCTTCGCGATCAGCGGCTATCCAGTCGGCGTTCGGTACGCGCACACCGGAGGTGGTGCCGTTCCAGGTGAACACGACATCACGGGTTTTGGTGTCAACCTGCGTCAGATCCGGCAATTCGCCGTAGGGGGCCTTGATGGTGCGGGTATCTTTCAGCTTCAACTGCTTGACGACATCAGCCACCCAACCGTCGCCGAAACTTTCCCAGGCAAGGAGATCGACGCCACGCGCGCCGAGCAAGCTCCATAGCGCCATTTCGACCGCGCCGGTGTCGGAGGCGGGAACGATGGCTATACGATAATCAGCGGGAACCTTGAGAATCTCGCGCGTCAGATCAATGGCGAGTTTCAGGCGCGCTTTACCAAGCTTCGCACGGTGCGAGCGGCCAAGACTTTCGGTTTTCAGGTTCTGGATTGACCATCCGGGGCGCTTCGCGCACGGTCCGGAAGAAAAGAAAGGTGCGCGAGGGCGCAATGCGGGCATCTGCATGATTTTACTCCATCCT
>JAVBRX010000046.1:0-5546 GCA_031547465.1 Microvirga sp.
GTTCTATCCCGCCGACGAGCGTAAGCGTGTCGAGGTCGAGCAATGGCTATTCTGGCAGATGGCCGGATTCGGGCCGATGCTCGGGCAGGCACACCATTTCCGCATCTATGCGCCGGAGAAGGTGCCTTACGGCATTGAACGCTACACCAGGGAAGCGACGCGGCTTTACGGTGTTCTCGACAAAAGGCTGTCGGATCGCGAATTCGTGGCGGGCGATTATTCCATCGCCGACATGGCGATCGTCGGCTGGGCGAAATACTGGGAGCGCCAAGGCCAGAACATCGACGATTTTCCGCATGTCAAGAAATGGTTCGAGCGGGTATCTGCCCGCCCGGCGGTGCAGCGAGGATTTGCGGTGGCTGCCGAGTAAGATTCGCTGCATCATAAAAGATGCAGGGAGCGGACTGAACTGAATAGGGGGTAACCCGTTGATTTCAACCCGTTCCCGTGTTTTGCCCTCTACATCGTTGCAAAAGAAGAGCAGGTCGAAAAAACGGCGCTCTTGAGACAGGCTGGCAGCGGGGCTATAAGCCAGCAAGTTTCATTCCTGTACAGCTTTTTACCAAGGACGATCTCATGGCACTCGAACGCACTTTCTCCATTCTCAAGCCGGACGCGACGAAGCGGAATCTGACTGGGGCGATCAATGCCATGATTGAAGGTGCGGGCCTGCGGATCGTGGCGCAAAAACGCATCATCATGCGGCGGCGCGAGGCGGAGGTTTTCTATGCGATTCACCGCGAGCGGCCATTCTTCGGCGAACTGGTGGAATTCATGATCTCCGGGCCAGTCGTCGTGCAGGTTCTCGAAGGAGAAAGCGCCGTGGTGCGGTATCGCGAAATTATGGGAGCGACCAATCCTGAGAGCGCCACGGAAGGGACGATTCGTAAGAAGTTTGCGCTGTCGATGAGCGAGAATTCGGTGCATGGTTCCGACAGCCCGGAAAACGCGACCATCGAGATCGCGCAGTTCTTCTCGAAGAATGAGATCGTCGGCTGATCGCAGTCGCATAGACCTATTCGCTATGAGGCCGGCTTCCCGCCGGCCTTTGCTTTTTTGCGTTCGTGCGGCACATTCCACTTTCATTTCAGAGGAAAGCCAATCTGCCGATGATCGGTTTACAGAGTGCCCAGACATTCACCAGCGTCTGCCCGCACGATTGTCCCTCGACCTGTTCGCTCGAAGTGGAGATTATCGAGAGCCGGACGATGGGGCGGGTGCACGGCTCCGGACGCAACAGCTATACTGCGGGTGTGATTTGCGCCAAGGTAGCGCGATACGCCGAACGAGCTAATCATCCGCAGCGCCTGCTCTATCCGCTGTTGCGAACCGGGCCGAAGAATTCCGGGCAGTTCCGGCGGATCGGTTGGGAGGATGCGCTCGATATCGTGGCCGGGCGATTTCTGGCGGCTGAGGCGCAACATGGGCCGGAGACGGTCTGGCCATATTATTATGCCGGAACGATGGGGCTAGTGATGCGCGACGGCATTCACCGTCTGCGCCATGCCAAACGTTATTCCGGCCAGTACAATTCCATCTGCACCAATATCGCCTGGACCGGTTATGCCGCCGGGACCGGGCGGATCGCCGGGCCGGATCCGCGCGAAATGGCGCGGGCCGATTGCGTGGTGATCTGGGGAACGAATGCGGTTCACACGCAGGTGAACGTCATGACCCATGCAATCCGGGCGCGCAAGGAACGCGGTGCGAAGATCGTCGCCATCGATATTTATGATAACGCTACATTGCAGCAGGCCGATCTGCCGCTGATCGTCCGCCCGGGCACCGATGGAGCGCTTGCCTGCGCCGTTATGCACATCCTGTTCCGGGATGGGTTCGCTGACCGGGATTATCTCAACCGCTACACCGACCATCCGAAGGAACTGGAGGCCCACCTGCAAAGCCGTACGCCGCAATGGGCCGCGGCGATTACCGGTTTGCGCGTCGATGAAATCGAAACATTTGCGCGACTGGTAGGGGAGCGAAAGCGCACTTTCTTTCGGCTGGGTTATGGGTTTGCCCGGCAGCGTAATGGTGCGGCAGCGATGCACGCGGCATCCTCCATTGCTGCCGTTACCGGGGCGTGGCAGCATGAAGGCGGCGGTGCGTTCTTCAATAACGGCGCGATCTATCACTGGGACAAGACGCTGCTCTGTGGTCTCGACGTTGAAGATAAAACCGTGCGCATGATTGACCAGAGCCAGATAGGACGGGCGCTGACTGGCGATGCCGTGACATTGCGGCAGGGGCCGCCGGTGACGGCGATGTTGGTGCAGAACACCAATCCGGCCTCGGTCGCGCCGGAACAGGAGACAGTAAAGCACGGGCTGATGCGGGACGATCTGTTTCTGTGCATCCACGAGCATTTCATGACAGAGACGGCCCGTTTTGCCGATATCGTACTTCCGGCAACCATGTTCCATGAGCATGACGACATCTATCAGAGCGGCGGCAACCAGTATCTGCATTTCGGCGCAAAACTTGCCCACGCGCCGGGTGAATGCCGTTCGAATCATGAAGTTGTATGCGCTCTGGCAAAGCGTGTGGGAGCGGAGCATCGCGGTTTTGCGATGACGCCGCGCGAGATTGCTGATGAGACGCTAAGGGTTTCCGGCTGGGGTCATTTAAGCGAACTTGAAGCAGTGGGAGGTTTTCGCGACGTTCAGCCTGATTTCGAGGAAGCGCATTACCTCGGCGGTTTCGGCCATCCGGATGGGAGGTACCATTTCAAAGCGGATTGGAGTTGCGTGCCGAACAGTAATGATGGCCTGATGGGGCCGTGGCGCGACATGCCGCAATTCCCAGATCACTGGACGGCGATCGAAGAGACGACCGCCGAATACCCATTCCGGCTGGCAACCAGCCCGGCGAGAAACTTCCTGAACTCGACCTTCACCGAAACCGGGACATCGCAAAGCCGGGAGGGACACCCAACCGTGCTGATTCACCCGCAGGATGCACAGGGCAAGGGAATCAGTGATGGTGACTGGGTGTGTCTGAGCAATGTGCGTGGTGATGTCTTCCTGCGTGCCCGGCTGTTTGCCGGATTGAACAGGGGGGTGCTGGTAGCGGAATCAATCTGGCCAAATGCGGCGCATCCGTTCGGGCGTGGCATCAATACGCTGACGGGGGCAGATGCGGTGGCGCCCTATGGTGGCGCGGCGTTTCACGATAACCGGGTAGCGTTGGAGCGGAAAAGTCCTGAGGATGCAGCATGAAATGAAAAAAAATGCCTGATTATGCTTCTGCCTGTTATCCCCCCATTGCGGAAACGAAACGGGTAATGTTACGGTTCTTGTGATCCTTTTACGGTCCGGATTCCTGAGGGCTGAGACCGTTCCACCATCGGCATTCTGCCCGGCGGCGGCGACAGTCCGCTTGCTGGGCATTCATATGGAGATCATTATGGCGGGTTCCCTTCGTTCTGTTTTGACCGTCTTGGCATTTTGCGGAAGCACAGCGCTCGCCCTCGCCAGTGCCTCCTCGACGCCGACCGATTATACTCCTGATCCGGCCCTAAAGCGCGCCAGCATCGGCAGTCTGATCGGCAAGGTTCAGAACGCCTGCAACGTCGTTCAGAAGCGGAACAATGACTCTATCTCGGATCTTAACCGCAAGTGCAGTTGCTACGCGATGCAGACGATGCGCTCGCTGTCCAAGGATGAACTGACGGAATACCGGAACACGGGCGTGTTCAACAGCTCCGCTCGCAGCAAGGCCTATGCGGCACTCGATTCCTGCGGTCTGCCGCGCCCGTGACGACTTGACGGCAAAATCCAGAAAAATAAAAGGCGGCCCGATGAATGGCCGCCTTTTTGTTGCGCCATGATGTTCAGGCGTTCGGAGCGGTGAAAATGGTTCTTCCCCCCTCAAGCCGTGCCTCGCCATTGGCTACCAACGCCAGGGCCTGCGGATAGAGGGTGTGTTCCTGCATCAGAACCCGATCCGCCAGATCGGTTTCCGTATCGCCGGTCAGGACCGGAATGGCGGCCTGGGCGATGATCGGCCCGGCATCGAGTTCCGGCACAACGAAATGCACCGTGCAGCCGTGGATGCGCACCCCGGCATCAAGTGCCTGACGGTGCGTGTGCGTGCCGCGAAACAGCGGCAGAAGCGAAGGGTGAATGTTCAGGAGCTTACCCACCCAGCGCTCAACGAACCACGGTGTGAGGATGCGCATGAATCCGGCGAGGCAGATGAGGTCGATCTCGTGCGCGCGGATGGCCTGATCGAGCGCCCGCTCGAAGGTTTCCCGGTCTGGAAAAGCCTTATGGTCGACAATGGCAGTGGCAACGCCGCGCTCTGCTGCCCTCATCAACCCGCCTGCATCGGGGCGATTGGAGATGACAACGGCGATTTCCGCCGGATAGGCCGGATTGTCCTGAGCATTGAGTAGCGAGAGCATATTCGAACCGCGTCCGGAAACCAGCGCCGCCACCCGGCGGCGCTGCGGGTGCTTCTGTGAGGAGGCGGGGGCGGTCATAGGGCGAGAGTTCCGTTCATAACGACCCGCTGGCTGCCCAATGGGCGAAGGTCGCCGATCACGACCGGCGTTTCGCCTGCCTGCTTCAGGGCGTTGATGATGGCATCGGCCTTGTCGGGGGCGACGATGGCGATCATGCCAATGCCGCAATTGAAGGTGCGCAGCATTTCTGCCGGTTCGACCCGCCCGGTTTGAGCAAGCCAGCCGAAGACCGGCGGCACGGGGAAGGCGCGAAGATCAAGGTGGGCGCTTAAATCATCCGGCAACACGCGCGGTACGTTGTCGGGGAATCCGCCACCGGTGATATGCACCAAGCCATGAATGCCCGTAGTCGTTTTGAGCGTTTGCAGCAGCGGTTTGACGTAAATCCGCGTCGGCTCGAGGAGAGATACACCGAGTGATTTTTCCGGCGCGAACGGGGCCGGCGCGTCCCACGGTAGCTTCGAGCGCTCGACAATCCTGCGCACCAGCGAGAAACCGTTGGAGTGAACGCCGGAGGAGGGCAGTCCGATCAGGATATCGCCGCTGGCGACATCCTTCGGCAACAGCATTCCCCGTTCCGCCGCGCCGACGGCGAACCCGGCGAGATCGTAATCGCCGCCCGTGTAAAGCCCTGGCATTTCGGCGGTTTCGCCGCCGATCAGTGCACACCCGGCCTGGCGGCAACCTTCGGCGATGCCCTTGACGATGGCGACGCCCGCTGAGGGAACCAGTTTGCCGGTGGCGAAATAATCGAGAAACAGCACTGGTTCCGCGCCCTGGACGACGATATCATTGACGCACATGGCGACAAGATCGATGCCGATCGTGTCATGCTGCCCGGTGTCGATGGCAATCTTTACCTTGGTGCCGACGCCGTCATTGGCGGCAACGAGGATCGGATCCTTGACCCCGGCGGCCTTGAGGTCGAACAGGCCGCCGAAGCCGCCGATTTCGCCGTCCGCGCCGGGGCGGCGGGTCGAGCGTACGGCGGGCTTGATCTTTTCGACGAGAAGGTTGCCAGCGTCGAGATCCACGCCTGCATCGCTCTAGGTGAGACCGTTTTTTCCGGACTGGCTCATAC
>JAVBRX010000122.1:0-8929 GCA_031547465.1 Microvirga sp.
GTTTCCGCCGCCGTCACTTCGTCACGGCGCAGGATCGTTGCCACGCCGTCGACGTGGCCGGTGACGATATGGCCACCAAGCTCGTCGCCGACCTTGAGCGAGCGTTCGAGATTGACGGGTTCTCCTTCCCGCCAGTTGGCCAAGGTGGTGCGCCGCAGAGTTTCCTGCGCTGCATCGACTTCGAACCAGCTCCCTCCGGCGCGTTGCCCGACTGCCGTCACCGTCAGGCAGATGCCGCCGCAGGCTATCGACGCGCCGATGGCGATGCCGTTCGGGTCGTAGGCGCTGTCGATGCGCAGCCTGCGTAAATCCTCTTTCGCCGCAATGGCCGCGATCCGGCCTATATCGGTGACGATCCCCGTGAACATTATAACGGCCTCTCAAAGATGCTGATGTCGTCCACCCCTGCCCGTTCCCGCCGCCAAAGTGTAAACCTTGCACCGAGCGCCTGCCGCAATGGCGGCAGAGCGGCAGGAATTCCGTTGCCGCCATAAACGGTCGGTGCCGTGGCTAGAATGGCCTGATCGATCAAATCCGCTTCTGCCAGAGCTGCCGCCAGACGTGGACCGCCTTCGGAGAAGATGCGGGTAATGCCTTTTTCCGCCAGGGCGCGCAGGGCGGAAGGCAGATCTACCCGCCCGTCGTGGCCCTGTTCGGCGTCTATCACTTCGATCCCGGCGGCGCGGAGTGCATTGGCTTTGGCGCGATCCGGCGTGCATGTCACCACCCATACGGGGACTTCACGGCAGGTTGTCACCAGATGGGAATCCAACGGCAGATCCAGACGGCTGTCGATGACGACGCGCACCGGCGAATGATGGGTAATGCCGGGCAAGCGGGTGGTTAGTTGTGGATTGTCGGCAAGCACGGTACCGATGCCAATGACGATGGCGTCGGCATGGGCGCGCAGCATGTGCATCCACGCCAACGCCATTGCCGAGGATATGTGCAGGCGGGTTCCGCCTTCTCCGCCCGCAAATCCGTCTGCCGTCTGCGCCAGTTTAAGGGTTACGAACGGACGTTTGTGTCGCACCCGGCAAAAATGCCCGCGATGTGCCCGCTGTGCCAGTTCGGACAGCACATTTTCCGTTACCGTGATACCTGCCGCCCGCAGCATGGCGCAGCCCTGCCCGGCTACACGTGGATCGGGGTCGTTCACGGCGATGACGACACGGGAGATACCGGCGGCAATAACCGCCTCGGCACAAGGCGGAGCCTTGCCGTGATGTGCGCATGGCTCCAGAGAAACGTAGAGCGTTGCTCCTCGTGCCGCTTCTCTCGCTTGCCGTAGCGCCTGCGGTTCGGCGTGGGGCCGTCCGCCGGGATACGTCACGGCCTCGGCGATAATCACCGGCACACCTTCGATTTCCCGCACGATGATTGCGCCGACCGAGGGGTTGGGCCATGTCCGTCCGAGATTGCGCTCTCCATAAGCGATGGCGAGGCGCATCAGGCGCTCGTCGCGGGCGTCCGGCGTTTCCCTGCTTTGGATGAAATTCTGTTCGGCAATCATGGTTTGCGGCTCGCGCCGTCTCCGACGGGGTGCAAGCTTTTCCCCTGAATCTCTTCCCCCTCGCCGCTGGTCAGCGAGCCGACGATTTCCTCGAAATCGCGGGCCTCGCGAAAGTTCTTGTAGACGGAGGCAAACCGCACATAGGCGACATCGTCCAGGGTTTTTAGCCCTGCCATCACCAGTTCGCCGATGGTTTCGCTGCTGACCTCGCTATCACCGAGGCTTTCCAGTTGCCGCACCACGCCGTTGATCATGCGCTCGATGCGTTCCGGGTCCACTGCCCGCTTGCGCAATGCGATGGCGACCGAATGCTGGAGTTTATCGCGGTCGAACGGCGTCTTGCGCCCGGAACGTTTAATGATCGTGAGTTCCCGCAATTGCACACGCTCAAAAGTGGTGAAGCGACCGCCGCAATCCGGGCAGATGCGGCGGCGGCGGATTGCCGAGGAATCTTCGGTCGGACGGGAATCCTTGACCTGCGTATCGAGACTTCCGCAATACGGGCAACGCATGACGCCGATCCTCCCCCGTTCGGGATGGTTTAGAGCATTTTCCGCCGAAGTGGCCACCGGTTCGGCGCAAGAAAATGCGGTAAATAAAGGAAAGTTAGAGCGCGATCCGATGCAATTTGATCGGATCGCGCTCTAGCCGTAAATCGGGAACCGCTTCGCCAGCGCGTGGACGTCATTACGGACGCTTTCCTCGATGGCGGCATTGCCTTCTTCACCGCTTTTCGCCAGGCCGTCGAGTACGGACACGATCAATTGTCCGACCAACCGGAATTCCTCGGCCCCGAAACCGCGCGTTGTCGCGGCGGGCGAGCCGAGGCGGATACCTGAGGTAATCATCGGCTTTTCGGTATCGAACGGAATACCATTCTTGTTGCAGGTGATATGCGCTCTCCCGAGCGCCGCTTCGGCAGCCTTGCCGGTAAGATTTTTCGAACGTAGATCGACTAGCAGAAGATGGTTGTCTGTGCCGCCGGTGACGATCCGATAGCCATTCGCCATCAAGGCGCTTGAAAGAATTTTAGCATTCTCAACAACAGCTTGCGCATAATTTTTAAAGTCTGGTCTCAGTGCTTCACCGAAAGATACCGCCTTGGCGGCGATCACATGCATCAACGGCCCGCCCTGAAGGCCGGGGAACACTGCCGAATTGATCTTCTTGGCAAGCTCCTCGTCATTGGTCAACACCATGCCGCCACGTGGGCCGCGCAGGGTCTTGTGCGTTGTCGTCGTCGTCACATGGGCATGGGGGATCGGCGACGGATGAGACTTTCCGGCAACGAGGCCGGCAAAGTGCGCCATATCGACCATGAAATATGCGCCGGTTTCATCGGCGATTTTGCGGAAACGGGCGAAATCCCAGTGCCGCGAATAGGCCGAACCTCCAGCAACGATCACCTTTGGCTTAGCGGAGCGGGCCAGTTCCTCGACCGTATCCATATCGATCATCTGGTCGCTTTCACGCACCTTATAGCTGATGGCGTTGAACCATTTGCCGGACATGTTGACCTGCGAGCCGTGCGTCAGGTGGCCGCCACAGGCGAGATCAAGGCCAAGGAAAGTGTCGCCCGGCTTCATCAGCGCCATGAATGCTGCCTGATTGGCCTGCGAGCCAGAATTTGGCTGCACGTTGGCAAAGCGGCAACCAAACAGTTCCTTCGCCCGTTCGATGGCAAGGTTTTCCGCTATGTCCACGAACTGACAACCACCGTAATAGCGCCGTCCGGGATACCCTTCGGCGTATTTGTTGGTCATGACGGAGCCTTGCGCCTCCAGCACGGCGCGAGACACGATATTCTCCGAGGCGATCAGTTCGATTTCGTTTTGCAGGCGGTTAAGCTCAAGGGAAACCGACTTGGCAATTTCAGGATCGGCCTCTGCAAGACCTGCCGAGAAGAAGCCTTTCGAAAATTGCGCCGTTTTACCTTCAGTCATGTGTCGTCTCCGCCTGAAAATATTTGTTGCGAACACCATTCCGCTGCCTGGCATGGTAAGCGGCACTGCCGAATGATACTCATCGCTTTGCTCGGTTGCTGTAGCATGTGATAGGCCAGTCGCAAAGGGTGACAAGTGTTCGTTTGGCGGGCATTCTGTGCGATGGTTTGCAAGGAAAAGCTGGCAAGATGATAAAAAGATTATTGGCGCAGACCGCTGTCCGCGGCTGTGTTGCGGCGCTCCTGCTATTCGGTGGGGCCGGAACGCTGCGCTGGCCTTCCGCCTGGGTGTTTCTGGCTTTAATGGGCTGTTGCAGCCTGGGACTGGGTCTCTGGCTTGCTCGCCATAATCCGGCACTTCTGGCTGAACGATTGGCTCCGTTCGTGCAGGCAGGGCAAAAATCGTGGGACCGGGTTCTGACGCTTGCCATGACGCTTGCCGCCGGTCTCTGGTTTTTGCTGATGGCGCTAGATGCTGGTCGCTGGCAACTTATGCCGTTACCGTTTGGGGCGCAAATTTTAGGGACGATACTGATTGCGGCCTTCTTTGCCATTATCTGGGCGGTGATGCGGGCGAACAATTTTGCGATACCCGTGGTCAAGATTCAGGAGAACCGTTCCCATGCGGTCGCTTCCGGAGGGCCATATAAAATCGTCCGACATCCGATGTATGCGGCAACGTTGTTGTTTTACATCGGAGCGCCGCTATTGCTCGGATCCAGCCTCGGGCTGCTGGTCTCCCCGCTCCTCGCCGCCCTCCTTGTCCTGAGGACGGAGAAGGAAGATGCAGCACTGCTTGCCGAGCTTCCAGGATATATGGATTATGCCAAGGAGACGACGCGGCGGCTCATTCCGTTCGTCTGGTGATGAAAGCGCGATTGACGCGTCAATTGTCGAACGAGCTTTCGTCCAAATCGTCCTGTTCGGAATACGCCATCGGGATCGATGCACCGACACCGTCACGGTTGTAGATATCGTTACGGAACTGGATCAGGCCATCCGGTGTCGCCCAAGCGGTGATGTAGGTCCAATAGGCGGGAAGCGGTCTTGATAGCGATACGTCGCGGCGTTCGCCGGATTGAAACTCGTGGTCGATCTGCGCCCTGTCCCAACCGGGCGTTTCCTGCAACAGGAACTCAATGTAATCGCGCACGTTCTGGACACGCACACAGCCCGACGACACAAAGCGGAAATCGTCGCCAAACACGCCTTTGGCAGGGGAATCGTGCATGTCGACGCCATACGGATTGGGGACGTTAATGCGCACGAACCCCATGGAATTGAGATCGCCGCCAGGATCCTGGCGGAACATGTAGTTCGTCGCCTCGTTGGAGTTCCAATCCACTTGTTCAGGGCGGATTTCCTGACCCTGTTTGTTATAGATGCGGATGCGGTTTTCGGTGAGATAACTCGGCTCGTTGCGCATCTTCGGGATCAGATCCTTGCGGATGATGGATGCGGGCACGGTCCAGAACGGATTGAAATTCACCTGCGTGATCTTGGCGTTCATGACCGGCGATTGCCTGTCCGCCTTGCCGACACCAGCCGCATGGCGGCTATGGACGACACCGCCTGCCACCGTCTCGACAACGGCGCCGGGAATATTGACGATCACGTAACGGTTGCCGAGATTACCGGAATAGGCGCGCAACCGCACCAGATTGACTTCCAGTTGTCGCAGTCGGGTCTCGGCGGGAACGTTCATGGAGGCAAGTGTGGCGGCATTCATCTGCCCCGAGGAAATCAGTCCGTGTCGGGACTGAAACCGGCGTACACCTGCTTCGACATAGGAATCGTACACCTGCGAGCGTCCACTTGCTGGATCGAGATCGCCACTGACGATCAGCCGTTGCCGCAGCGCGATAACATCGGCACTTTTCGAGCCGACGCGCAATCTCGGGTTGATATTCAGATTTCCCCAGCCACCGCGGGCGACGAGATCGCGATAGCGCTGGATTACTTCCTGCGTGGCTGCCGATGTTTGCGGCGACAAAATCGGCGTCGACGACCGCGTGACCCGCATCCGGTTGGCAGAATCATAATTCTGCTGCCATTCCGACTGTTCGGAGATTGTCTGTTGGGCCAGAGCAGGTAGAGGGCCTAATAACCCGGATACGGCAAAAGACCCGCAAAGAAGAGAGAAGGAGCGGCGTGAGAGACTGATTGTTTCGCGCATGGAAGAATAACGATTCGACATCGGAACGAGTTCTCTCTTCAGTGATATACAACCGCCCTCGGCGCAATGAGCAAGAAATGCCCATCAAGCTCGAACTCTCTGACAGCTGAAGTTTAACGAATTGCCAAATGCCCTGATCTTCAGGGCCATTTTATGGCGACGATCCACCGCAAGTACGGCAAACACGGGCTTTCGCGGGAAAGCTCCTGACTGTGTTCATAAAGACACGCTTTTACATCCATGCTCCGAGGGACGGCATAGCGACAATTTGCCTCCATGCGTTTTCGTCGACTGGGCGGGGATCTGCTTTTTCTCCGGTCGGATTACTCTTCCCTGGCGGAAAGCCAGGACAGGATCAGATAAGCCGCAACGAGCAGAACGAAGATCGTGAAGCTTACCACGCCGCCCGGCACGAATTCGGGCAGGAAAATCGCCAGAATAGTATTGCTGACGATAGCCAGCATCCACAATACGCCTCCCCAGGCGGTTGCAACCCACAGGCCGATGGCGGCGATCAGGTCCGTCACGGCAAAGTAGACGACCGTACCCTGATAGCCGACGGGTGCGTGATCGAACGGCTCTTTCGGCACCCAGACGCCGAACAGGATCAGCCATGCCGCCATCCCCTTCAGCAGCCAGAGCATCGAAACCGTCCGCATGAATATCGTCAGACGCCGAAGCCAGGGCCGACCCTTTGTTTTCGGCTGCAAATAAAGCTTGTCGCCGGTATCGTTTGCTGCGATGCGGAGTTGTTCGCGCACATTGGCCTCTTTTCGTCAGGACAAAACGAAAGGTGAAAAATGGGCATCGATAATGGCTTTTGAAACCTCTTCAAGGCGTGCTGGTTGCCATTGCGGTTTGCCATCCCGGTTAATGAGCAGCGCCCGGACACCCTCATAAAAATCATGGCCACGCATAAAATGCTCGGTGAGGATCGAATCCATCGCCATCACCTCATCGAAGGTAAGCGAGACGCAGCGTTTCATCTGCTCAAGGGTGACCGCCACCGATGTCGGAGATTTCGCTCGGATCGTTGCGGCAGTTTTTTCGGCAAAGAGGCTTCCGGCTTCTGCCGCCGTATCGAGCCGCGCCAGAATTTGCAATGCATCGTCGGCTGAGAAACAGCGTTCGAGCAACGGCAATTCGGGAATCATCCGCAGTTCCGGTCTGCCGGAACGCATGGCGTACCGTTCCAGAGTCTGTTCGATAGGTTCACCGGCGCACAAGGTATCTGCGAGGGACGACATATCCGAAGATGAGGTCAGATGCGTTGCAAGGCCGAGATCCTGCGCATCGGCGGCATTGACCCGCTCTCCCGTCATCGCCAGGTAGCGTCCTGAGAAACAAGGCAGTTTCGGCAGGACAAATCCCGCGCCGACGTCCGGAAAGAATCCGATCGTCACTTCCGGCATGGCAAAAACATAGGTTTCACTGGCGACACGAAACTGACCATGCGCCGATAACCCGACGCCGCCGCCCATCACGTAGCCGTTCATCAACGAGATATAGGGCTTGGAATAATGCCTGATTTTCGTGTTCAGTCGGTATTCCTCACGCCAGAACTCAACCGCCTCGCCATAGCGGCCCGCCTGTCCGCTCTCATAGATCCGACGGATATCGCCCCCGGCGCAGAAAGCGCGCGGTTCCGCTCCTGTAACGATGACGCGGTTGATCGTGGCATCCGCTTCGAACTGCGTCAGGGCCCGGTCAATGGCGCGGATCATTTCCAGCGTCAGGGCGTTGAGAGCTGCAGGCCGGTTGAGGATGATAAATCCGGCAACGCCGCGCTTTTCGACAATAATCCCGGCATTATCCGGATGAACGGGATCGCTCACATGCACCTCGTCTTTGAATATTTCGTGTATTTCACGATCTAGTCGTAGCAGCGGACTGGCGTCAACACCTTGGCCGATCTCAGAGAGATACGGGGCCGGGCGTATTCGTCCAGAAAGCCGGACAATCTCCAATTCCCTTCAGATGAAAAAAGATATATCGCGCATTGATTGCCGGACCATTATCGCCGTATGGTTCCTGCTGCCGGAATATCGGTCCTCCCTCACCTTTCAAACCCGTCTGGTTGATCGTCATGTCGTCCAAGTCTTCTTCTCCCCCGCCTCCCGCAGGAACGGCTTTCAAGCGCGATTTTGCATCGTTGCATCTGGTGCAGCGTCCGCGCCGTAACAGAAAATCCGATTGGGCAAGGCGGCTGGTGCGCGAACATACGCTCAGCGTCGACGATCTGATCTGGCCAATTTTCCTCACTGGCGGCAAGGAGGCCCGTGTTCCCGTACCGTCGATGCCAGGCGTCGACCGCCTAGATATTGCGGAAGCCGTGCGCGAGGCGGAACGGGCACGAGATCTGAAAATTCCCGTCATTGCCCTGTTCCCCTACACTGATCCGGCATTGCGCAATGCCACCGGTTCGGAGTCCGTGAACGAGAACAATCTGGTCTGCACGGCAACCCGCGCCATCAAGCAGGCTGTTCCTGAAATCGGCATCCTCGGCGATGTTGCCCTTGATCCCTACACCAGCCATGGTCATGACGGCCTATTGGAAGACGGCGTAATCCTCAACGATGCCTCCGTTGCGCTGCTGGTGGAGCAGGCGTTGGTGCAGGCGCGCGCCGGTGCAGACATCATCGCTCCGTCGGACATGATGGACGGTCGCGTCGGAGCGATCCGATCCGCCCTCGACGCAGCCGGATTCACGGACGTGCAGATCATGGCCTATGCCGCAAAGTACGCTTCGGCGTTCTATGGTCCCTTCCGTGACGCTATTGGCTCCAACAAAGCGTTGAAGGGCGACAAGCGTACCTACCAGATGGACCCTGGCAATTCCGACGAGGCGATCCGCGAGGTTGCCCTCGATATTGCCGAGGGAGCGGACATGGTGATGGTCAAGCCCGGAATGCCGTATCTCGACATCGTGCGCCGGGTAAAGGACACGTTCGGCGTGCCGACCTTCGCCTATCAGGTCTCCGGCGAATACGCGATGATCAAGGCAGCAGTCGGCAATGGCTGGCTCGACGGCGAACGGGCGATGCTGGAGAGTCTTCTAGCCTTCAAACGCGCCGGGGCAGATGGTGTTTTGACGTATTTTGCTCCCGCCGTCGCACAGATTCTGGCTGAGAACGGATAAATTACAAGGTCCAGCAGGGCGAATGGCGACAGTGTCGATCATGGGCCTGATTCAGGGCGGGTGGAGATGGCTTGCCGCAATGGCGCTCGTCTTGGCATTCGTTCTGGGGGCATCCGGTTGTTCCGCCCCGCTAGACACCAATGAAGTCAACCTTTGCCG